>DASQJA010000078.1:0-30216 GCA_035631275.1 Bryobacteraceae bacterium | reverse complement strand
TTTGTTCGTTGCCGACGAAATCGACGACGAACCGGGGACGAGTCCCAGCTGCGCCGCTGATCTGACTGGCCGCGTCGGCCGCGGTACCATCGATTACCGCCTTCGCGCCCGCGGCGAGCGCTGCCTCCCGCTTCTTCGGATCGATGTCTACTACCACTGTGCCCACTCCCCCGAGCGCCTTCAGCAGCCCAATGCTCATCAGGCCGAGTCCCCCGGCGCCGATTACTACGATGGGTTGGCTGTGAATGACGTCACCCGCTTTCTTTAGTGCGCTGAAGGCGGTCAGCCCGGAGCACGCGTAGGGCGCAGTGGTTATGGGATCGAGGCCGCCGAGCGGCAGCAGGTACTTCGAGTCCGGCACCAGCACGTGATCAGCGAATCCACCATCACGATAAATGCCGAGCGCGCGCGGCTTGCCGCAGAGATGCTCGTCTCCTGCGGCGCAAATCGCACATTGACCGCAGCCGATCCATGGGTAGGCGAGGTACGGTTGCCCTAGCGCGACGTCGTCGGCATTCGGTCCTGCGTGGATCGCGATACCGGCCGTTTCGTGACCGAGCGTCAATGGCAGCGGAACGCCTCCTTTTCCTTCAAGCGAGTATCTCTTGCCGTGCCCGATGTCGTAGCCGCCCTCCCAGATATGTATGTCGCTATGACAGATCCCCGCGCCCAGAACCTTCAGCAAAACCTCGCGCCCTTGCGGGGAAGGCGCGGCTCCATTGCTCAGCTCCAGCGGCTTTTCGAACGCCGTAAGACGGTAACTTTTCATATCTGCATTCTGAGCGTAACAGATGATTCGCGATCAGCGGCTCCGTCAACGACTTCACCCAGTGTGGGATGTAGAATAATCCCATGCTACGTCGCAACCTTCTGCCGATTTGTTTCGCTGTGGTGTGCGCGCACGCCGCCGTCACGCGCGTCGAAGTAACCAGCCGCGCCGATGTCCCCGATACGAATTACGAGCGCGTCATCGGTAAAGTGTATTTCGCCGTCGATCCGAAGCTCCCCATTAACCAGATCATCCGCGACATCGCGCTGGCGCCCACAAACGCGAAAGGGCTAGTCGAGTTTTCCTCCGATCTTTACGTGTTGAGGCCAAAAGATCGGGCGAAATCCAACGGCACCGCGCTGCTCGAGATTTCCAATCGCGGCGGCAAAGGAATGCAGGGCATGTTCGACCTCGGAGCGAATGGCGCGGACTCAATGCTGATGTCATCCGGCTTCACGCTGGTGTGGATCGGATGGGAGTGGGATATTCCTCCGCGCGAAGGGCTCATGCATTTGTACGCGCCGGCGATCAAGGGCATCATCGGTCCGGTGCGATCGCAGATCGTGATCGAGAAACGCGCGACGTCCGTTTCGCTGGGCGATCGCACTCAGGTTCCTTACGCAGTGGCCGATACGAACGGTGGAACGTTGACCGTGCGCGATGACATCGACGCGCAGCGCACCGTGATCCCGCGCGACCAGTGGCATTTCAGCGCCGACGGTACGCATGTCGAATACGCCGCGGGCTTCCAGCCAGGCCGGATTTATGAGGTCATCTACACCGGCAAGGATCCGGCTGTGGTGGGGCTCGGGCCGGCCGCGGTGCGCGACTACCTTTCCTACATCAAGCAGAACGGCGAGGTGAAGCGCGCCATAGCGTTCGGAACTTCGCAGAGCGGCCGCTTCCTGCGCAACTACGTCTATGACGGATTCAACGCCGACGAGCAAGGCCGCCAGGTGTTCGACGGGGTGTGGGCGCACGTGGCGGGAGCGGGGCGGGGAAACTTCAACTACCGGTTCGCGCAACCGTCGCGTGATGGAATGCCGCGGCTAAATCTCTTGTACGCCGTCGACATGTTCCCGTTCACCGACGCGCCGGAGACGGACGGCAGCTTGACCGATTCGATGCTCGCTCGCGCGACCGCCTCACACGTCGTGCCGAAAATGTTTTACACCAACGGATCGTTCGAGTACTGGGGCCGAGCGGCTGCGCTGATCCATACCAGTCTCGACGGCCAGAAGGACGTTGCGCCGGTTTCCACTTCACGCATCTACTATCTAGCCGGGACGCAGCACGGCGCCAACGCGAAGCCGGAGCGCACGGTGACGCAAAACCTGCCGAATCCGGCCGACTATCGCTTTGTAATGCGCGCGCTGCTGGTGGCGATGAACAACTGGATCACGACGGGCTTAGAGCCGCCCGAGTCGCAGATCCCCCGCGTGGCGAAAGATAACCTGGTGCAGGTGAGCGCGCTGAATTTCCCGAAGATCCCGGGCGTCGCGCTGCCCAACGAGCCGACGCCGGTGTTTCGTCTGAACTTCGGCCCGGATTTCAAGTCGAAAGGGATCATTTCACTCGAGCCGCCGAGGATCGAAGGCCGTTACACAGTTCTCATCCCGCAGACTGATCGCGATGGCAACGAGACTTCGGGTATCCGGCTGCCGGACCAGGTTGCGCCGCTTGCCACCTACACCGGTTGGAACCTGCGCGATCCGAACACCGGCGCTCCGGACGCGATGTTCGACATGGTGGGCTCGATGATCCCGTTTGCCCGCACGCGCGCCGAACGTGAGAAAGCCGGCGATCCACGGCCGTCGATCGAAGAGCGCTACGCGGGCCGCGAAGAGTATCTACGCAAAGTGGAGGCAGCCGCACAGCCGCTGGTCAAGCAAGGCCTTATGCTCCAGAGCGATGTTGCAAAATACATCGAGAAAGCTGGCGCGCGCTGGGATCTGCTCGCTGGCAACGGCCCAGTGAAGTAGCCGGCAGTTCTACTTCTCGCCGGAGTTCCAGCGGACGCCACCGCCAATGGTTGGCTTGTAGTACTCGCGCTGGTTCGGCCAGATCGGGCTGCCGTTGTAGAACCCGAAGACTTCGTTGTTCAGGTCGAGACCGTAGACGACGGCGGTGAAGCCCTTCGCCAGCCGCACACTGCCCTGCGCGTCAACCTGGAAGTGCGAATAGAGATAGTTGTCGCCGTTCGGGCCCTTGAGTCCTAATGGTGCGCCGTCGGTAAAGCCGTACGAGAAGATGTTGGCTTGGTTGAATGCGAGCCCGACCCGCACGGATACTCTGCCTTTGTCGAAGGTCGGACTAATGTTCCAGGTGTTGGGAGCTTGCCGCACCAGCGGAGGATGGTCAGAGCGGTTTGGGATGCCATTTGCTTGCGAGTTGGTGTAGCTGTAATTCGCGGAAATTCCTAAGGCCGACAGGACGCTCGGCAGGTAGGTCAAGCGCTGCTGGACGGCGATTTCGAAGCCTTGGACATGCGCGTCACCGATGTTCACGGGCTGGGTCTGAATAAATGATTCCGGAATGCCCGGATAGGTCACGCCGTTCGTCGTGATCTTCACGATTGGATTCGAAATCCATTTGTAGAAGTAGCCGGCTTGAATCAATCCCAACGGTTTGAGGTATTGCTCGAACAGCACGTCGAGGTTGTCGGCGTGCGTCGCCTTCAAGTTCGGATTTCCGACCGAGGAGGTGTTCCGTGCGCCAGCGATATTCAGATTGAGATATGGAGCGAGATCGCCAAAGTTCGGCCGCGCCAAGCCTCGGCTATAAGCGACCCGAATGGCCGAATCGGGCGTGGTCGCATAGCGCAGCTCCGCGCTGGGAAGCGGGTCAAAGTAGCTGCCGCCCTTGAACGACGGTGATACTACGCCATTCAAAATCAGGTTCCCTCGGTTGTCTTCGGTTGTGCCTTCAAACCGCAGGCCCGTATACAGCCGGAACTTATTGAACGAAATCGTATTCATCAAGTAACCGGCCGAAACGCGCTCGATCAAGTCCCACTGATTCGGAACATTTCGCGAGAAAGTGTTCTTTGTGTTGACAGAAAACAACGACGGATGACCCAGGAAGAACGATTTCAGGGCGCTGTAATCGATCATATATCCCAGGCTGTAAGTCTTGTCATAGTAGTTCGAATCGGTCAGCGTCCGCGGAAACATGCTCGACGGAATGGATTGCTGGTCCTTGGCGTTATAGAAGATGTCGTTCGGCTCGTTATATTTGTGCGCGTTCCGCACCTTCGCTCCGATCATGAACGTGCCGAAGTGACCGTTCCAGTTATAGCTCTTTCCGAAATCCACATCAGCCTGCAGATTGAGCTGTGCGCTCCGTCCCGTGTCATAGTCGAGGCCCTGGAGGAAGAACTGTGTCGGGTCGTAAATGTTCGCGCCGTTCTGCGGAAAGATGACCGGACGATTGGTGTTGTTGAGATTGACGCCGTATTGCACGTTGTTGATCGGCGCGTTGGAGTCATTGTTCGCGAAATTTGCAGTTGAATAGCCGTTGTTGTCTGTCGCGGCTCGGGACACCGACAGACTCCAGTAAAGCTGCGTCGTGGCCCAGACATGACGGCCGCCGGCAACCATGTTTCCGATTTGCTGGATCGGCCGCCGGATCTCGGCGTTCATGGTTTCGTTGCCGTCTGGCCCGCCTTGGAATTGCGAAGTGGTGAAGCTGTTGATGTTGGGAGTGAACACCCATCGATCGCCGAAGTTGTTGAAGTGGGAGTAAAGCCCGCGCAAATAAATGCTAGAGTTATCGTTGATTTTGTAATCAGTGCTGCCCTCGAAACCGAAGCGCTCCCGATAGTAGCGATATTCGCGGAGGTCCTCGGCACTATAGGTGCCAAAGTACGGTGCATTTGCGCTCGGATTACCGCAATTGTGCGGGTCGCATTGAATCACTGTCGAGGCCGGCTCCACATCGTTAATCCCGCGACCATTCCAGTCGTAGGTCCCCCCGAACAATAGTCCGAGACGTTTATCCCTGCCAAAGCGCTGGCCAATCGTCCCGCCGAACTCGTCGGCGCCGCGTCCGCCAATGATGGGCGTGAATCCGCCCAGTCCGTACAACGTGATGGCTGGCTGCTCGCCCGCAGTCTTGGTTCGCAGATTCACGGATCCGCCGATCCCATCGCCGTCCATATTCGCTTGCAGAGTCTTGTTGATTTCGACCGATTCGACTAAATCGGATGGGACTACGTCCAGCTTGATCTGTCGAACGCCACTTTCAGGTGAAGGCACGTTGACCCCGTCGATAGTGACATTGCTGTAGCGAGGCTCAGTGCCGCGGATCTGAACATACTTACCTTCGCCTTCATCTCGCTCCAGGGTGACGCTGGGCAAGCGGCCAACCGCATCCGCGATATTGGCGTTGGGAAGACTAACGATCACCTCTGCCGGCAACACCTGAAGAATATTGTCGGCGGTGCGCTGTCGATTTACCGCTTCGGCCTCGCCATGCACGCGTTCGGCCGACACTGTGACTGACTCCGCAGTCGAGGCGACTTGCAGGGTCGCGTCCACTCGGCTGATTTCACCGCCAGAAACGGCGATTTCTCTCGTGAACGGAGCCAGACCGACAAATGAAATCGTTAGCGTATAAGAACCAGACGGGAGATCCGTGATCGAGAACTCACCCTGATTGTCAGAAACGGCTTGTTTTCCGATAGGCGCGAGTTCCACTCGGGCGCCCTGCAGGATCGCCTTCGCCGAATCGGTAACGATTCCGGCAATGGATCCTCTGCTCTGCTGAGCGCTCGCTGTTGGCAGATGGTTGGCGAGAAACACTGCCATCACAAGAAATAAACTACGAACGCGTACTTTAGACATTTGAAAGCCCCCGGACAGGAAATGTATCGGGCTAAGCCGTTGCGCTTCACCCGTCGTGTCGTCGATCCTAAGAGGAGAAGAATAAAGACTAAAGGTTTGTAGATGGTGAATTTTCTACGACAAATCAGTCACACAATGTGAATGAGATGTTGAGAAGTGCGCTAGTTCTTGCTGAATGGAAAGAGATAGTCGGGTACGAACTATCCTTGCTTTAACGCCTATTTTCAATGCGGAACGTTCACAGGGCCGATCCGCAGCAAGCGTTTTAGGAGCTGATCAACGCGGGCGGCACTTATTGCTGTTTCGGAGGCGCCGGCTTAGAATCGACCGTGCTGGACGAGCCGTCCGGCGTCGGTCCAGCGATCGGCGAGCCGTCCTCATTCACTGGGCCACGCTTGCGCTTAGTGGTCGTGGAATAGTCGTCTGATCCGCTGCTCGACGAGGACGAACGCGGCGATGAAGTGGAATAGTCGGAGTCCGATTGTCGCCGCCGTACGAGAGTCGGAGTATCGTCGCGATCATGCCTGCCGGATTGGAACGCACGTCTGTAGCGTACTTCCGCGTCTCGATAATGTGAGCGGGCATCGGCCGAAAGGTCAACGGCTATATTCCGGTCTTCGCCCGGCCTCGCACCTTCCGGCAGATTGAAGAACAGAGCGTAGCGCTGGCGCAGACGCATTAGAGTGTCTTCGAGCGCTCCGGCGTCGTACACCGACATGCTGTCGCCGCCCGAATCGCGCGCGATCTCCGACGTCCCAGCCGATTGCGTATGGCTAACACGATTCCCACCTGGATATCCGCCGCCTGGGTATCCTCCGCCTGGGTATCCTCCGCCACCGCGCGGCCAGATGATGCCGCCCAGTGGTCCTCCTCCGCCTCCATAACCGCCGCGCCGTTGTCCGCCTCCCGGGTATTGGCGTCCTGCCATTGCATCCGGCGCGATCAGAGCGCACATGATGGAGTCCGCTCGCGCCAGCGCCCGAGACACTGCTTCGTCATCGCGATTAAACTCGGTCTGATCGTCGGTCAGGATCACGATCGCCCGCCGCGCTTCCTGACGTCCGTTGCGCCGGATGTAGTCGGCTGCGTCCAACATGCCGCGCGTTATGTCGGTGCCCCCGTTGAATCGTTCGTCGCGGAGGAGCCGGTCAAACGCGCGCTGCACATCTTGCTTGTTTCCCGATAACGGCAGCTTGACGCGCGTATCGCGGTCGAACACCATGATCCCCATGTGGTCGTCATGGTTCAAAACCTGCAGCGCCTGGCCGGATGCGTCGGCGATGCGCTGCACATGTGGCCGCATGCTCGCGCTCACATCCAGGAGGAAGAGCACGTCGATAGGCATCTCTTCGCTCGCGAAGTTCCGGATCGTCGCCGGCTTTCCGTCCACGCGAACAACGAAATCCTCGGCGCGTAAATGAGTAATGGCGCGATTGTTCAGATCAACCACCTGCGCGTCCACTCGAGCCAGCGCGACGTCGCTACGGAAGACTACCTGATCCTGTGCCGCCCCTGGCCAGGATACTGCCAGGAGCGCAAAAGCCGCGAGCCCGCGGCTCGATACGCGATGGGAACTCTCGATGGGGCAGAGCGGGTGGCGGTCCGTTTTGCGCGAGTTCCTCAGAAGCCCAATCACGAAAGCAGCTTGTTTCATGTAAACCCCGCCTTGTCCTATTCAACGTACACCAGAATGAGACCGTTACATAATTGGCACATGTGCTACCTTGAAAAAATGTCAGCCCATAATGGCGATAAATCGCGTTACGGACGCCAGCGTAAGCAAAAGATCAATCGCAGGAAACGCATGCGGGCGCTCCGCGCTGCTTTAGGTGAGACTAAAGCCGCAAAACTCAAGTAGCTGAACCCTCTCCCTGCAATCCTATTGTCACTTGCAAAATGGAATTTTGCGTGCATGGGCATGGGTTAGGAGCGCACGATGTACTCCCAATGGCTTAAAACGGAACACGATCGCTTGCATATCGTCGAGCAGTGGCCGGACGGCCCTCACAAGTTAGCTGTGTTAACGGCGATTCGATCCTCACTGGCAAGCTTGATCCGCAAAGCGCCTTCTGCAGTTTCTTTGGAGTGCGAAATCTGCTTGAATCGGCAAATTGCTTCCGCGGTGGTTGCATTCCGGGCTTTCGCTCAGGTCGAAAATCAATCCAGGGTTCTAGCTGTGTAACTCGTGTCTCGTTGCCGCTCGGCTTTGGCTGTCATAATGACACTGAAGCCGCATACGGCTACGCCAGTGAATGAAAATCGAAGCCATCCAGTTGGATAAGGCCGTTCTGCTGAGAGTCAACGGTCGAATGGACGCCGAGAGCGCTCACGAGTTTGAGGAAGCCTGCCAACATTGGATGTCGCAAGGCGCCCGCCATCTGATCGCGGAACTGGATGGCTTGCAATACATCAGCAGTATGGGCTTGCGATCGTTCCTGGCGGTCGCCCAGAAGATGAAAGCGGCCTCAGGATCGCTCGTCCTCTGCGGGCTAACAGGATTGCCCCGGCAGGTTTTCGAGATGACACGACTGATCGGCGTCCTGTCGGTGTACGATTCCGCCAGCGAAGCCATCGCCGGTCTACCATGAGCCGGCGATACGAGCGCTTGACGCTGCCGGCCCGGATCGAATCGTTATCGGCGCTGCGAGAGTTTGCTTTGGCTGGGGCAGATCGCGCCGGACTTTCATCCGCAGAACGGGACAAGCTAGATCTAGTACTTGAAGAGTTGATTGTAAACATCACGCGCTATGCTTATCAGCCTGGAGAAGGCGATGTGGAGCTGGCCTACGCCATCGACGGCCCGGGAGCGCTTGCGATTAGAATTACTGATAAGGGTCGCTTTTTCAACCCGTTAACTGCTCCGGAGCCCGATCTCACCGAGGAGCTGGATCGGCGCGGTGTAGGTGGCTTGGGCGTTTTCTTGGCCAAACGATTAGCGGGTCCGATCCGATACCGCCGCGATCGGGGCCGCAACACGTTGTGCTTTCGGCTACCTTAAACAACAGTTAAAACTTTTTTGGGAAGCGCGTAACATTCGCCTGACTTTGTGTCACCCTAATACGATGGCGCGTCGAACCTAAGCGCCCTTTTGGAAAGGACAAAGATGGCATCACTCCGGAACTGGCGGTTTACGATCCTGATCGGCGCAGGCATTCTCGCGGCCGGCACACTGATGTACTTCTCGAGTGGGCGTGTTTCGAAAGATAAGACGCAGGGCGCCATCGGGCAGCGCAAAGTATATCGCGATAGCCAGGCTACCACGGCCGATATCGCCAAGCCGGGCGAGGCGCCGGTGGCAGCCGCGGCGATCCTGGAGAGCGCCGACTTCAGAGAGGTGGCCAAGGACCCCGCCTTCCAGCAGCTTATTCAAGACGAGTCGTTCGCCAATCTGATACACGAAGCGCAGTTCGCCGACCTGCTGGCGAATGCATCCTTTCGCCAAATGGCGACCAACGATCTGTTCCAGCAATTCCTGAAGAGCGACCTGGCGACGCAAGCCTTGTGTCCTGCGTGCGATCCGAACAACGTTCACTCGTCGCAGTATTCCGGACTTCTGAAGCAGGAAGCGTTCTCCGATTTAATGGCCAATAAGGCGTTCCGCGATATGGCGCAGCGTCAGGCGTTTCGCGACTTGATGGCTGGCGGTGCGCTGGCGAACGCGCTGAAACACGAAATGTTCGCGCAGCTGATGACGCAAGGGGCCTTCCGCAATGAGCTGCTGCACCAAAGTGCATCGGATTTGATGATGCACAGCGGCGGGGGCAGCAGCGGACCGGCCACACCGCACCATTGATCGTGGTTGGGCTTCCGCTACACTGAACTACTTGCCCGAGAAACAACCGAACACAGTATTTCGAGTCCCGCGCGCCTTGGCGGGACTCGTTCTCTTTTGCGCGCCGGTTTTGTTGGCCCGGAACCCGCGGATCTTCATGCAGTCTTCCGAGCACATCGAGGTTGTCTATTACAGCCCGGCGCACGAATATTTGGTGACGCACCTAATCCGCGCCTACGAGAACGCGCTGAATTTCGAGCACAATCAATTTCACTTCACGCCCTCGAAAAGGGTCAGCGTCCTGATCGAGGACTTCGGGGACTATGGCCACGGCGCCGCCGGGACCGTACCTTCCAACTTTATCGATGTCGGCATTGCGCCATTTAGCTACACCTACGAAACTCTTCCGGCTAACGAGCGCATGACCTGGATAATGAATCACGAGTCGACTCATGTCGTGATGGCGGACCAGGCCAACAGCGTCGACCGCCGCTTTCGTTCGTTTTTCTTCGGCAAGGTAGCTCCGACGGATGAAGATCCGCCGTCTTTGGCTTACAGCTCGCTGACCAGCCCGCGGCACTATGCCACACGTTGGTTCCACGAAGGAATCGCGACGTTCATGGAAACCTGGATGGCGGGCGGGCTCGGACGCGCGATGGGGGGCTACGACGAGATGGTGTTCCGGACGCTGGTGCGCGACGACAGCTACATCTATCACGTGGTCGGACTCGAATCGGAGGGAACCGCGGCTGATTTCCAGACCGGCGCAAATTCGTATCTTTACGGTACACGCTTCATGACCTGGCTCTGCTACGCCTACGGTCCGGAGAAGCTGATGCAATGGGTGACGCGCGGCGAAAACACCAGCCGATACTTTGGGGCCCGATTTAAGCAGGTCTACGGCATGGGCATGGAGGCGGCCTGGGAAAGATGGATCGCCGAAGAGCGCCGCTTCCAGGAAGCAAATTTGGCCGATATTCGCAAGTATCCAATCACTAAGCCGGAACGGCTTTCCGAACGCGCGCTAGGTTCCGTCTCGCGCGCTTATTATGACGCCAAGAACAACGTGCTCTATGCCGGTGTACGATATCCCGCGCATATGGCCAGCATCGCGGCAGTCCATCTCGACAGCGGGCGCATCGAAGAACTGAGGGACATCAAGGGCCCAGCGCTGTATTATGTCACTTCGCTGGCCTGGGATCCTAAGGGGCGGAAGCTGTACTTCACGACAGACAATAACGACTGGCGCGATCTGAACGTTTACGACCTCGAGACTCGCCGCGCGCGGCGCCTGCTTAAAGATTTCCGCACTGGGGACCTCGCTTTCAATGCCGACGATGGCTCGCTTTGGGGTGTTCGTCACGACAACGGGCTCTCGAGCCTGGTGGAGATACCCGCGCCGTATCGCGAGTGCAAGACGCGCCGCGAATTCGAATATGGCACTGACATTTTCGATATCGACATTTCGCCGGACGGCCGCTATCTCACCGGCGCCGTCACCGGCGCGGACGGGCGGCAGAAGTTAGTACGCTTTCGCATCGAGCAACTGCGCGAGAAAGAAGCGCCTTTCGAGGCGCTATACGACTTCGAATACAACTCGCCAGGCAATTTTGTTTTTTCGCCGGATGGGCGTTATCTTTACGGCTCGTCCTATTACACCGGCGCATCGAATCTCTTCCGCTACGATTTTCAATCGAAGAAAATGGACGCCATCAGTAACGCAGAGACCGGCCTGTTCCGGCCGGTTCCACTCTCTGATGGGAAGCTGATCGCATTCGAGTACACCGGCCAGGGTTTCATACCCGCGCGCGTTCCCGCTCAGCCACTGGAAGATATCAGCGCCATAAAATACTTCGGCCAGGCGACGCTCGAAAAATATCCCGAGCTCCGCAACTGGAAGGTGACTGCACCGAAAGCTCCTTTGGCGCAAAACCTGGTCACGAAAGCGGGCGCCTACGATCCTGTTCGCAACGTCCAATTGATCTCGGCCTATCCGATCGTCCAGGGATACAAAGATACTGTCGCAGGCGGGATGCGCGCCGAATTCGCCGACCGGCTGCGCATTGCCAGCTTAAGCCTCGACGCTAGCGTTTCTCCCGATCCTAATCTTCCGGCGAAAGAACGCGCGCATGCCTCCTTTGATGCACATCTCTGGAATTGGAAGATCAGCGGTTATTACAACTACGCCGACTTCTACGATCTTTTCGGTCCCACTAAGCTGAGCCGCAAGGGCGAGTCGTTGAAGGTGGGCCACTCCAATTTTCTGATTTACGATACGCCGCGCACGCTGTCGCTCGAGTGGAACGTGGCGGGATACTCGGGCCTCGATCATCTGCCCGAATATCAGAACGTCACCAGCGTCGCGCCGAACCTGCTGGAAGGCAATCTGTTCCTGAAATATGCCAACCTCAATCGTGCGCAAGGCGCGGTCGACGACGAAAAAGGTATCAACTGGGGAATCTATTCAAGGTTTTACTACAGCCGCGGATCGTTTCCGCGAGTGTGGGCTAACTACGACCGGGGCTTTCTGCTGCCGCGCAATAGCGCGTTCTGGATCCGCAGCTCGGCGGGCAAGTCTTTCGGCGATTCGAGGAGTCCTTTTGCGAATTTCTATTTCGGCGACTTCGGCAACAACTACGTCGATCACGGAGAAATCAACCGCTACCGGGAATACTATAGTTTCCCTGGCGCTGGCATCGACGCGATCGGCGCGCGCAGCTTCGGAAAAATCCTGGGCGAATACAATCTTCCGCCGAAGCGCTTTCGGGAACTCGGTGCGACATGGCTATACGTGAACTGGGCGCGGCTCAGCCTATTCTCCTCCGGTCTCCTCACCAACTTCACTAGCGCCCCAGCGCGCGATTACTTCGCCAACCTGGGAACGCAGCTCGATCTCCGGCTGGTTCTGTTCACTTACTTGAACACTACGCTTTCCGGCGGCTACGCCGCGGCGGCCGACCGCGACGGCCACATCACCGCGCAGTATATGGTTTCGCTCCGAATTCTGTAATGCCATTCGTGTCCTTGCCATTGTTGCTTGAGCAGGCCGCGTTGAGCCTGCTCCCGGTTCTGATCTTTTTGCTTGCGCTGGAGCTGATCGATACTTATAAATTGCTTCCGCTGCGCCGTGTTCTTCGGAGCATCATGGTCGGCGTTATTGTGGCTGTCATTTGCTACGGCCTTAACAGCGCCGTTTACTGGCTCGGTTGGGTCTCGCCTCCGGTCTGGGCCCGAACCGGCGCGGCGCTGCTAGAAGAAATCGCAAAGAGCCTCTATATTGCCTGGCTACTTTCGCGATACCGCATTGGATTCATGGTGGACGCGGCGATCTCGGGCTTCGCCGTCGGTGCGGGGTTCGCGCTCGTAGAAAATCTAACTTACATTCCCGACGTCAGCTCGAGCGGATTGCTGACCAGCGCGATTCGCGGCTTGGGAACCGCGATGATGCACGGGGGATCGACGGCGATCTTCGGAATCGTGTCTATGAACCTGAGCGAGATTCGCGGAACTAAGTCGTCATTGATCTTCGTACCTGGCCTCGCCATTGCAACGGTCATCCACGAACTTTACAACCAGCCAAATTGGCGCCCGGTAACGGCGGCGATCTATGTCTTGGTACTGTTGCCGGTCGTGATGTCGTACATCTTCTGGCGCAGCGAGAAGGCGCTCGAGAAATGGCTCGGAGCCAAGCTCGATCGCGACATCGATCTTCTGCAAATGATGAGCACCGGTTCGTTCAACTCCACGCCGGCCGGCCGCTACATGCAATCGCTCGAAAACTCGTTCACGCCCGAGATCCTGGGCGACATGTTTTCCTACCTGCAGCTTTCCATCGAGCTGAGCGCCCGCGCAAAAGGCGACCTGCTGCGGCGGGAGATGGGGTTTCCAGTGCAGTCCGATCCCGAACTTCCCGCCCAGCTTCGTGAATACCGCTGGCTTGAGGCGCAGATTGGGCGGACGGGCAAGCGCGCTCTTTCGCCACTGACCCGGCAAAGCCGGCAGGATGTCTGGGAACTGGAACAGTTGGCCGCGAGCTTTGAAGAAGGCGCAGCCGAGGCTTAGGCGTGGAAGCTCGCGATGGCCGCGGCCTCGTCATCGAAGCTCTGCAAAATCTTGTCGACTTTGGTGAGACTCAGAACGTGCTTTACCGGCGCATCGGGACGCAGTAGCTTGAGAGCGCCCGCATTCTTCACCGCGTGGCAGTAGCAGTTCATCAGCACTCCCAGCCCAGTGCTGTCGATCCGGCTGACCTTGCTCAGATCGATCAGCACCTTTGTGTCACTCTGCAAGCGAATGGCGCTTGCTAGTTCGTTCAGTTCGAGCGAGTATGCCAGTAGCTCGGTGTTCTCAACGAAACGCAGGATCGTGACGTCCCGCACGCGTTTTCGCACCAAGATTCGATCATCCAACCCCCGCATTAGCAACTCAGTGGCCCGCAGTTCCTCGAAGCACTCGTCGCATTCAAGGTAGTGGGCCTCCAACTGCTCCACGAGATCGGCGCTCAAACGGCGCTCCAAGTATCGCCGAAAGAGGTCTTCCCTCTGGGCCGGATCCTGGTGCAAGTCCGCGATCATATCTCTAAGTGTCGCAAGGCGCTCGGATGTTTCGTGAGCTCCAAATAAAGCCGGCGAAATTTTTCCTTCGCCCGGAACAATACGACGCGGAAATTCTGATCTGTCAGGCCGGTTTGAGCCATGATGTCTTCCTTTGTCTTTTCTTCAAGATAGAAGGCCCGCAAGATGCTGCGGTCGCGCTCAGAAAGCTGTTCCATCGCTCGTGCGATGGCCTCGCGGCAGTTGAACAATTCGGTTTCGGGCATGGATTTTCCGGGCGGTTCGGGAACGACCTCCGGCATCGGGTCCTCCCGGTGCGACCGCCGGCGGTATTCGGAGATGACGTTGCGGCATACCCCGAGCAGAAACGCGCCCGCGGCTTCCGGATTGCGAACTTTTTCCTGCTGGCTTGCGACCAGAAACCGCGCAAGCGCTTCCTGCACAATGTCATCGACGTCGGGGCAAAAGAACCCGACTTCGTAACATACCTTGAACCGCAGTTTTGGCCTCAGTCTCTCGATATCCTCTGGCGACAATCAGTGAGTGCCCCCGAACGCTCAGAGTAACAGATGACGGCCGGTTGCCTACGGTTTCGCGCGGCGTTTGACACCCGCGCAGCGTGAATATACGATCAATCACGGTAGCCGAGATGGACTCAGTTCGTTCGCTCCGCCTCGCGGGTCTTGCGCTTTGCGCCGCTGCGATACTTCCCGCGCAAGGGCCGCATCGCACTCATGACGGGCATCCCGCTCTCGAAGGGCTCTGGAACACAGTCACGATCACACCGCTGGAACGGCCGCGCGATCTCGCAGGAAAAGCGTTCTTCACGCCAGACGAAGCCGCGGCGTACGAAAAGCGTGTTGTCGAGCGGCGCGATGCCGCCGATGGAGACGGCCCGGAATCGGTGGCCGATCCCGTGGTGTGGTGGGAGCGGGGGACTCATGTGGTCTCGACGCTGCGCACTTCACTGATTGTAGATCCCGAAGATGGCCGCATGCCGCCGCTCTTACCGGAAGCGCAGAAGCGGATGCAAGAGGCGCGGGCCTATACGCGGCTGCATCCTGCCGACGGCCCCGAAGACCGCAGCTTGCAGGAGCGCTGTCTTTTGTCCGGTACCACCGGCCCGCCGATGCTTTCCGGTCCTTACAACAACAATATTCAGATCGTCGAAACGCCGGGCGCAATCATGATGACCATCGAAATGATTCACGACGTGCGCGTGATCCCGATGGACGGGCGTCCGCATCTGCCTGCGAACGTGCGCCTGTGGCTGGGCGACCCGCGCGGGCACTGGGAAGGCGACACGCTGGTGGTGGACACGACTAATTTCACAACCAAGACGCACTTCCGCGGCGCTGACGAGAATCTGCACCTGATCGAGAAGTTCAAGCTGGTGGATGCAGAAACGATTCTCTATCAATTCACGGTCGAGGATCCGACGGCGTTTTCGAAATCATGGACAGCCGAGCTTCCGCTGCATCGCTCGGCCGGACCGATGTACGAATTCGCGTGTCACGAAGGCAATCGCGCGCTGTCGAATATGCTGCGGATCGCACGCGAGACGGAAAAGGTTCAAGCGCTTCAGGCGCCCAAAAGCTCCAAATAGCGCGCCACGGCCTCGATGCCCCTGAAGAAATTCGGCAGGTGCATCTTCTCGTTGGGCGCGTGCAAATTGTCGTCCGGGAGGCCGAAACCCATCATGACGCTCGGGATTCCGAGGAACTCATCGAAGGCGGCGACGATCGGGATCGATCCGCCTGAACGAATATAGACCGTTTCTTTGCCGAACACCTGCTTCATCGCTTCGGCCGCGGCTTGAATGAACCGATTGTCGGTGTTGACGAGCGACGGCGGCGCGAAGTGAATCAGTTTGAACTCCGCCGTGACGCCTTTCGGGGTTGCTGCGGCGACGGCTTTTTTCAGCTGCTCGATGGCGTCCTGTGGCCGCTGATCGGCCACCAGGCGCATGCTGACTTTTGCGAGCGCTCGCGCGGGGATCACGGTCTTTGCGCCTTCGCCCACGAACCCTCCGCGGACGCCATGCACTTCCAGAGTCGGCCGCGCCCACAGGCGATCGAATAACGGGACTTCTTGCTCGCCGGTGAGCTCCTTCACCTGGGCTTCTTTTGCTTTGTACTCGCGCTCGTTGAATGGCAGGCGCGACCAGGCGTCGCGTTCCTTTTTGCTCGGAGGTTGGACGCGATCATAAAAGCCGGGGATCTTGATGTGGCCCCCGCGATCCTTGAGCGCGGTCAGAATTTCGGCAATGGCAAAGATCGGATTCGGCACCGCGCCGCCGTAGACGCCAGAATGCAGATCGTGGCCGGCGCCTTGCACCACGAGCTCGCCATAGACCATGCCGCGCAGGCCTGTGCAGATGGTGGGAAGCTCAGGCGCGAACATCTCGGTATCGCAAATCACGGCGGCGTCGGCCTTGATTAGCGCCGGCTTGCTCTTCACATACGCTTCAATGTGCTCGCCGCCGACTTCCTCTTCACCCTCGATCAGAAATTTGACGTTGATCGGTAGTTTTCCACGCTGTTTCAGCAAGCCCTCGACCGCTTTCATTAAGATCATGGTCTGGCCCTTGTCGTCGGCCGATCCGCGCGCGTAAATATTGTCGTTGCGAATATCCGGCTCAAATGGCGGCGTCTTCCATTCGTCAAGCGGATCGGGCGGTTGCACGTCGTAGTGGCCGTACATCAGCAGTGTGGGCTTGCCCGGCGCTCCGATCCATTCGGCGTAAACCAACGGATTGCCGTCGCCTTCGATGAGCTGGGCATGCTGAAGCCCGGCTTTTTCCAGATCCGCGCGAACAAATTCCGCGGCCCGGCGAATGTCAGGCTTATGTTCGGAAAGAGTGCTGATGGAGGGAATGCGTAAGAACGTCTTCAAGCCCTCGAGGTAGTCCTGATGGTGCTGTTCGAAGTAGTTCATGCTTTCCTTATCGTAGAACGGTCTGAAATCAGCACGAGGTGCAGCGTGGGAGGGAGCGCGCCGTCAGTCGCCGCACTTTTCCACTTCGACCAGGCAACTGTAAAACGTCGGCCCGCCGCCAATGTCGGTGAGCCGGTCGGAGGTGAGCATGTTGACATGGCCGTTCTCGGGTGCGAGTTTCCCCCAGCGAACCGACGGGGCCGAGACCACACCAGGTTCTACCGCACCGTCCACATCGGCGGTCAACAGGCAACTGCCGCGGCCGTTAAAGACGCGAACGCGATCGCCATTTTCGATTCCGCGCTTCGCCGCGTCGGAACGGTTAATTTGGAGGACGGCAGTTTCGCGCTGCGCCCAGGAAGCGTTTCCGAACGTCGAGTTCATGCTGTCGTGGGCTTTCGCCGTGATGAACTCGAGCGGGTACTGCGATTTCTTCTCAAACGAGCCCAAGCGCGATTCAACTGGCGGCGAGTAGTCCAGCGCCTCTGCGCCGAATTCGCACTTACCCGAGGGCGTCGCGAATCCGCCGTTCGCGAACGGCAGGAACGGTCCACCCTCGGGCGAGATTTGAAGACGAACCGAATGCTCGCGATCCAGTTGCTCGAGCGAAATGCCCTTCACGAAGGGATGTTCGGAGGCAAGCAGCGTCCGGATCATGTCATCGTCCGAATCGTGGAAGCAGTTGTCATCAAAGCCCATGCGCACCGCGAGCAGACGGAAGAATTCCACATTCGATTTCGCTTCGCCCGGCGCGGGTAGAGCCGGACGAGCCAGTTGCAGATAATAATGCCCGTAGGCGAAATAAAGGTCCGTGTGTTCGAGGAACGTCGTGGAAGGCAGCAGAATGTCGGCGTAATCTGCAGTGTCGTTCTGAAACTGCTCTAGCACGACGGTGAAGAGATCCTCGCGACGGAGTCCTTGCAGGACCAAATTCTGATTGGGCGCGATTGCGGCGGGATTCGAGTTGTAGACCACCATCGCTTTCACGGGCGGTGCCTCCAACTCAGTCAGCGCTTTGCCAAGCTCGCTCATGTTTATCAGACGCCCTTCCCGGCCGAGTGGCGACCGGTGCTGTAGTTCCGGCATCTCGAGCCCGGCGCGATTCAGTTGAAACGCCTGGCTGGTGGAAAGCTGCAATCCTCCGCCAACCTCTCGCCACGATCCAGTTAGCGCGGGCAGACCGGCGATGGCGCGAATCGCGGTGCCTCCGCGTTCGCTTCGTTGAACGCCATATCCCAACCGGATAGCAGCAGGCCGCGTCGTGGCGTACTCCCGCGCGAGCGAAACGATATCAGTCCGAGCGATTCCGGTTAGCGCTGCCACACGCTCAGGCGGATATTCGCCCGCACGTTTGGCAAGCTCATCGAAGCCGTGCGTGTATCGCGCGACGTAGTCGGCATCGTACAGCTTCTCGCCGATGATCACGTGTGCGAGGCCGAGCGCCAGCGCGAGATCGCTGCCCGGGAAAATACTGAAGTGTCGATCGGCCAACTTCGCCGTCCGCGTGCGAACCGGATCGATGGTGTAAAACTTCGCTCCGTTGCGTCGCGCTTCGACGATGAACGGCCACAGGTGCACGTTCGTGTTCAGAATACTCGCGCCCCAGGCGATGATCAGCTTCGAGTGGGGGAACTGTTCAGGTTCTGTTCCATACCGCAGGCCGAGAGTCTTCATGAGGCCGGCGCCACCCGCCGACGAGCAGATGGTCCGGTCGAGCCGCGACGCGCCCAGGCGATGGAAAAACCGGTTGGGCGCCGTTCCGTTCAGCAACCCCATGGTGCCGGCATAGCTATAGGGCAGAATCGATTCGCTTCCAAACTCAGCGGCAACGCTTTTCAGCCGACCCGCGATCGTGTCCAGCGCTTCGTTCCATGAGATCCGCCGAAACTTTCCAGCGCCTTTTGGACCCACGCGCATCTGCGGGTATAGGAGGCGATCGGGCGAATACTCGCGTTCCAGATATCGGGCGACCTTACCGCACAGGAACCCGCGTGTAACTGGATGATCTGGGTTTCCACGCAACCGGGTGGCCTTGCCGTCATCAATATTGATGAGCAGGGAGCAACAATCCGGACAATCCAGGGCGCAAACGGAATGGCGAATGTCCGGCATCAGTCCGATTATAGCTAGGCTTAGAGGGCGGGGAACCGGAACGGTTACTATCACGTCTGTGCAGCGTAAGTTGGATTGGTCTTCTGCGTTACAATTGCTTCGGGAGGTGGTATGAGGTCCTTGATGCTGGCGGCTGGCGCGTTCGTTAGCATGACGACCCTAGCGTTCGGACAAGGGAATGCACCCCCGTTCTGGTCGCTCGGCGGATACGGACACGTTCTGTTTCCCGGTACAGGCCATTCTCCTTCTACGTCGCCGCCCGGCGCAGGGGCGGTTTTCCCCAACACATTCTCTACAGGAGGCTTCCGTCCAGGAAATGGCGGCTTCGGTGGCGGGGGATTCGGTGGCGGTTTTAAGGGTGGACATCCGCAGCACGGCCAATCGAACGTAATTCTGTTTCCGGTTTATTACGGCGGGTTCGGTTACTCGCCGGGATATGGCTACGGTAACGGATGCGATCCATCGCAGGGTTGCGGCCAAGGTTACCCAGACCAGCCTCCGGTGATTAACTCGGGCTCTTCGACGCCTCCGGTAATCATCAACCAGAATTATGTGCCGCCCCAGGCTAATCCACAGGTTCGCGACTACGGATCGAACGATGCGAACGGCGACCAGTCCTCATCCAGTCTCCGTATGTACCAGGCGCCGACTCCCGGGCAGATGACACCAGCGCAGCAGGCGCAGGCCTCCGGTCAGGCGACCGTTTACCTGATCGCATTCAAGGATCACAGTATTGTCCAGGCGCTGGGCTATTGGATGGAAGGCTCCACGCTGCACTACGTCACGGTGGATCACGACTTGAATCAGGTGAGCCTGAATCTGATCGACCGCGATCTCTCCCAACGTCTTAATAGCGAACGGAACGTCGAGTTCCGCTTACCGGCCGCTCGCTAGGTGTCCGGCTCCGTCGTGGAATCGGCCAAACTGACGATCAATCGCACGTCGCCCGAAGACGTGAAGCAGCGCCAAATCATCATCAAGCTGGACGGGGAGTGGATCAGTGATCTCATGTACGGCAAGAGCCTCACTCGAACCATCGAACCCGGCCGTCACGAATTGCGTTTCGACAACACGTGGAAGAAAAAGACCGAACAGTTCGAGGCCGCGCCCGGTGAACACGTCAAGTTTCTGGTTGTGAATCGAACTGGCCGGTTCACTTGGGCGCTAGTGGCGACGCTCGGCGCGGGTCCGATGTACGTTACGGTGGAACGCGAGGGCTGAAGCGCAAAGGGTGTGGAGTGCACCGCCAAACGTGTCAGGAACTGCTTCGCGCAGTACTCCGTTTTGCGCGAGTTTTTTAGAGGCTGCGGATGAACCGCGCATCGCCTTCGAGGAAGTCGTAATCGGCCAGGCGCTCCGGCGACTCCCAGCGGATTTGTTCGAAACCGCGGTTTTCCGGCGAGCCGTCGAAATCGACAATTCGATAGAAGATCAGCAAAATCGGCGCACGGCCCGGATACTGGAATTCGTAGCGCATCATCTCGCGATTCACGCGCGCTCGAATGCCCAGTTCCTCTCCGAGCTCGCGAACCGCGGCCGTTTCCGGCGTCTCGTCCAGTTCGACTTTTCCGCCCGGGAATTCCCACTTGAGCGGATGATGGCCTTCGTTCTTCCGCTGCCCGATCAGAATGCGTCCATCACGCTCGATCACCGCCGCGACAACGGTGGTCACGAAGCGTAGGATCCGCACCGCAGGTCTTCGAGGATGCCGGCCGAGCGGGGTTTCCAGCCGAGCAGCGTTTGTGCCCGCTCGGAGGACATGATCTGGTCGAGCGCCAATGCATCGGCATAATCGCCGAGTGTTTTTCTGGCCTCATCCAGCGGCCAAACGTCGGTGCGTCCGCTGGAACTCGCGGCCGCGGCGATCTCTTTCACTCGGTGCGCCCGTTCGGCGGCGATGAGCAGAGTTGCTGCTGGCGCCTTCTCGACGGCCCGCACGTAGAGGTCGGCCAGGTCGTCGGCATCGACCACCGGCCAATGGTTGTCGCCATTGCCGACGTGCCTTGCCGCACCGGTTTCGCGCGCCGACTCGACGAAACCCGCGGGGATTCCTCCGCCTCTCCCATAAACCACGCCCGGCCGGATCACGATAGAGCGAACGCCGCGCGCCGCCGACTCCAACACCAGTTGTTCTACATCGGCGCGCCAAGCCACCAGTGCAACCGGCCGCGTGGGCCAACTTTCGTCCGCGATGCGTCCTCCGGTATCGCCCACCACCCAAATTCCGCTTGTGTAAACGAAAGGCTTACCCGATCCCGCCATCGCGTCGAGCATCACGCGCACGGCTTCGTGATCGATTGGGCCGTTATTGGTAGTTCCGGCGTGAATCACGCCATCCGCCGCCGCTGCCGCGGTCGCAAGACTGCCGGTGGAGTCCAGATCGCCGTGATGCACCGCGATGTTCCGCAAGTGCAAACGTCCGGCCGCTTCGTCCGATCGCGCCAGGCCGATCACAGAATGCCCCGCGTTCTGCAGCGCGTCTGCGACCGCGCCGCCGATGTAGCCTGTCGCCCCAGTGAGAAAGATGACCATAATTGGATGGAGATCGTTATTGTACAGCGAAACCTTTCTCGATCATTTCAAGAATCCGAGAAACGTGGGTGAACTCGCGACACCCGCGGTGACCGTTGAGATCGAGAATCCGGCCTGCGGCGATATCTTGCGGCTCTCGGCGCGTTTTGAAAACGGCCGCGTGGCAGAAGTTCGCTATAAAGCGCGTGGATGTACCGCAGCCATCGCCAGCGGATCGGCTCTGACAGAATGGATGCAAGGTAAAACGCGCGCAGAGCTCGCCGCGTTGAAGGCCGCCGAGATCGACGAAGTCGTCGGCGGACTCATTCCGGAATCAAAACATGCCGCGGTCCTCTGCCTGGACGCGGTCAGGAGGCTGCTCAATGACTCCCATTGAAACCGTGCTGCTGTTCCTGGATCGCATCAACCAGCGCGATCCGGGCGAGCTCGCTAAGCTGATGACCGAAGATCACGTTTTCGTCGATTCGCTGTCAAACAAGGTGCGCGGCCGTGACGCGATGCGCCATGGCTGGCGAGGCTACTTCGCGATGTGTCCCGACTATTGGGTTTCGCACGAAGACATCTTTTCCAACGGAAACGTGGTGGCAGCGTTTGGATCCGCCGGAGGTACGATCAACGGAAACAAATGGGAGATCGCCGCTGCATGGCGCGCGGTGATCCGTGACGGAATGGTTCAGGAGTGGCGCGTTTACGCCGACAACAAGCCGGTCTACGAAATTCTTGCGAAGCCTAAATGATGGGCGGCGCCTCGCTCCGCGCTTGGTGCGCGAATGGCTGTGCCACAATGGGTTCGAGGTCCACATTTGGCTGAGGAGCGCACAACGCCCCAAGCCGTGAGCCCCGGTTCCGTGGGTTCGATCCGGCTGATGGGCGTTCCCATTCGCCTGCATTTTACGTTCGTTTTGCTGCTGATTTTCCTGCTGATCGGCCTTGGCAGCAGCCAGTCGCCCATCAACTATTTCTTATTCATCCTCGCAATCGTGGTCTCCGTGTTGCTTCACGAACTTGGGCACGCTTTCGTCAGCTCTCGCTACGGCATCCGCACGCTCGAGATCGTAATGTTCCCGATCGGCGGGGTGGCGCGAACGGAGCGTCCTCCGAAGCCACGCGAAGAGTTCTGGATCGCCGTGACCGGACCGCTGGTGAATCTGTTGATCGCCGGCTTGATGCTGGGCTTTCTTTACTCGCAGAAAAAAACGCTGGATGTACTTGCGCTCGGCCAGCCCATGGACGCGAATTTGGCGGATCGCATCATTCTCGGCAACTTGATTCTCGCCGGGTTCAACCTGCTTCCCGCCTTTCCTATGGACGGCGGACGGATGCTGCGAGCTGTGTTGTCGCCATTCAAGTCGGAATACGAGGCGACGCGCATCGCCACTTGGTGCGGACGGATGCTCGCACTCAGCATGGGCCTCTACGGCTTCATTTTCATGCCGCTGCTGACGTTCGTGGCGTTTTTCATTTATTTGGGCGCGGCCAACGAGGGCGCGGCGTCGCGCGGACGCAATCTCACCCAAGGGATTCCGGTGCGGGCGGCGATGATGACCGGCTATCATACGCTCACGCACGGCAGCACCATTCGCGATGCAGCGAATTTGCTGCTATCGACCTCCCAGCAAGATTTCCCCGTCGTTCATGGCGACCAGGTGGTCGGCTTGCTCGGCCGCAATTCGCTCTTGCGTGGCATGGCGATGGAAGGGCCCGATTCCTACGTCGCCGGTTTCATGGATCGCGGATTCATCAGCATCGCACCCGATCAGGATTTGGCCGAAGTTCTTCCACAAATGGCCAACGCGGGTGCGTGCGTACTTGTAATGGAAGATGGCAAGCTCCTCGGCTTGCTGACATCAGAAAATCTTTCGCAGTTCTTGCTGCTCCGCAGTGCCGGATTGCAGCCAGCGCAAAGTTGAAGATCGGAGTTACTCCATGCGTTCCATTGCGCGCTTCGGTTTGTTATTCGTGGTGATCGCCGTCTGCCTGCTCGGCGCGACCATCAAGCTTTATCTCAAGGATGGAACTTACCAGTTTGTCCGCGAATATCGTGTGGAGGGCGAACGCGTCCGTTTTTACAGCATCGATCGCTACGATTGGGAAGAGATTCCGCTGGACCTCGTAGACCTCAAGAAAACGCAAGCCGAAGTTCAGGCTCGGGAGGAAGAAACGCGCGCAACCGCGGCTGCCAACGCGGCGGAGGACAAGGCCGAGGCTGACGCTCGCAAAGAAGTAGAGCAGATTCCTAAAGAAAACGGCGTGTATTTGGTTGAAAACGAGAAGCTCACGCCGATCAAAGCGGCGGAGTCGAAGATTGTGACCGACAAAAAGCGAACCGTGCTCCAAGTTATGAGCCCGCTTCCGCTGGTTACTGGGAAGGCCACGGTCGAGGTGGACGGCCCGCACGCAAGCACGGGAACGGCGAACCGCGAGCCCGAGTTCTACATCCGACTGTCGGAGGACGAACGTTTCGGCATTGTCAAAATGGGCGAGCACAAAGGGAATCGAGTGGTCGAGAAGGTCACCGTCGTTCCAATCACGAAGGAGAACATCGAAGAGCCGATGTTTGTGGACACGTTTCGGAAGCAGGAAGCCGACGGCCTGTTCAAGATCTGGCCCGAGAAGCCAATGGCGCCTGGTGAGTACGCCGTGATCGAATACACGGAAGGCAAAGTGAACATGCAGGTGTGGGACTTTTTCATCGCGCCCGGCGCTGGGAAGTGACGCCGCGGCGTCAAGCCAGTTTTCGGAAAAACTCGAGACTTTCCTGGGCGCAGTTCTTCCAGCGATATCGTTCAGCCCGCGCTTTACCCGCAGCGCGAAGCTGCTCCGCCAAAGACGGCGTGGCCAGCACGCGCTCCATGGCCGATCGCAATTGAGAAGCGCTTCGCGGATCTACGAGGACCGCTCCGTCGCCTGCGATTTCGGGCAGGCAAGACGTGTTCGATGTAATCACCGGAACGCCCGCGGCCATGGCTTGCGCAACCGGCAGGCCGAAGCCTTCGTAGAGCGACGGGTACACAAAGGCCGCGGCGCCGGCAGTTAATCCCGGCAGCTCGTCTTCAGGAACGTAACCAGCGTAGCGCACTCCTGCGGGCCGCGCGGCCAAGCGCGCCATCGTTTTTTCGGATGCCCAACCGCTCGCACCCGCGATCACGAGATCGAAGTCGCGCTGGAGATTCGAACCTTCCCACGCATCGAGCAGCGTATCGACGTTCTTACGCGGCTCGATCGCGCCAACGTATAGAACGTACGGCCGCTCTGCCGGCTTCGCGCGCGCTCCGAAATATACATCGGCCACACCCGGATAAATGGCCCGGATTCGCTCGGGTGCCAGCTTCAGCAGGCGCAGCGCATCCTGCCGGCTGTTCTCCGAGATCGCAATCAAGCCGTCGGCGCGCGAAATCAGGTTCTTCACCAGGCTCTCATCGGCGCGAATATTTTCAGCCGTGTGCAGCTCTGGCATCAGCCGGCAGGTCAGGTCGTAAATCGTAGCCGTAAGTCGCGCTTTTTTCGGCGGATTTCGCACCTGGTTCGACGCGTGAAACACATCGACGCGCGGAATGGTCCAGTCCAGCAGCGGAAGCGGCGTCCGATTGGCCGCATACAGCATCCCGAGCTGATAGAAGGTCCGCGCGGGACTCACCATCGATCGTTCATGATCCAGCGCGGTGAGACTGTCGATCTTCGGGAATGTCAGGATCTGCTCGTTGCGCGCTTCCTCGAAGAGATGCTGAATCCAATGATAGGTGTACGTCTTGACGCCGGCGCTTCGCAGGAGCAGGGGAGTTGCGTCAATGAGAATCCGCATGATTGCTCATCAGGAATTTTCCGCCGCTGGCCGCCACGACATGCAGTTGATCGTGCCCCACGAGTTTCTCGATGCGCGAGACAGAAGGACCTTCCACTAACAGATAGTAACGTTCGGGCTTGCTCCATAGTTCCCGGAAGTTCGAGTCGCCGATGAAGACATGCGGCGCTCCCGGCGCATAGGACCCGTATTCCAGGTTAGTTTTGCGGCCGTTCAGGAGGAGCGCTCGCCGGTTTGCATAGAAAAACACCGACGAAAACGTGTAATATGCGTTGTCCTCGATCAAGTCTCCCGGCGGGGATTTCACCAGCGCTTCGGCCAGCGGCCGCGACGAAAGATAAGGTTCGAACACAACCATCGCCAGCCGCGCAGCATGAAAGAACAGCACCATCATGAGGACGACAGCGATAAACGGACGCCTCCACCAAGGCGCCGATGCTCCGATCAAGACCGCGAGCCCCGCGACTACGAGCGGCGCGCGCAGATATGCGAACGAATCGAGCGTCAGATCGCCCATGTGTCCGAGCGACAATGTGTACGCTTCCACGGATTGCAGCGTCAAGGCGTTCGAAATATCTCCCGGCGTTGGAAGATTCCAGACGTGCAACAGGATCGCGAGAATACCGAACATCGCCGCCGCCGAGATTCCAGCGATCGTCCAGGTCCCGGCGCGGAACCAGACCCGCTTCGTCAGCACGCATGCGATCAGTAGCGCGAGCGCTGAGTAGCAGGGCATCGAATAGTATTCCTGCGTCGACGAAAAAGTGAAGAAGGCCAGAAGAAAGCCAATCCAGCACAGCGCTAGCAGCCGCATCCGTCCGGCGCGATCTTGAGATTTGTAGTTCAGCCGCACCAAGCCAGCCAGGTATCCGCTCCACGGGAACAACCACAGCAAGTGAAACAGCCAGAAGTAAAGCCGAGGGACGGTATTGTAGTCTCGCGGGTATCGCAGATTCAAGAAGCGAAGCAGATGCTCATTGAAAAAATAAAACCAGAAAAATCCATGGTACTCGCCAGGGATGCTGCGCAGCGAAAAATAGAAATGGGGCGGATTGCGAAGCGTCGCGAGGATATGCCACGGCGCCGCGATTGCTACCGCGATGAGAGTTCCCGAAAAGGGCTTGAGCCGCTGCCAGGTCCGCCGCACGAAAAGTTGCCGCGCGATCGCCAGGTAAACGATCGCCCCTCCGATCGGAAAAACCGCAGCAATCAGGCCTTTCAGTAACAGGCCAGTTCCGACACTAGCTGACATGGCCCAGGCCCACACCCTCGGATGCGGCTCGTCTTCATCCAACGCCCGCAGAAACGACCACATCGCGAGCGCGATCGTAAAGCTCAATACTACGTCGGGCAGCAAGATGCGCGTAAATAGAAACAGACCTACTGAGGTCGCAAGAATCAGACCCGCGTAAAGCCCGGTCCGTTCAGAGAACGCCCAGCTGCCGATCCGCGCCGTCAGCCAGCATAGTGCGACAGCGAATATGCAGATCGGTATTCGTGCCACCCAATCGCGCACGCCGAAAATCCGGTAACAAATTGCGATCATCCAGTACTTCAACGGCGCTTTCTCGAGATAGGGAACGCCATCCAGATGAGCCGTGACCCAATCGCCAGACGTCAGCATGTTCTGAGCGATGCTCGCCTGCACCGCGTCCACGTCGTCCATCAACGCTGGCGGGCTGAAAATGCAGGAGAAAAAAATCGCAGTCGCGACCAGGACGACGATCCACTGATATCGCTCCGAGCCCTGAACATGCAGGTTTGGCGCAGGCGCTAGGGACACAGCGGCGCGAGACCCCATAGATGTCCCGAGCTTAGCACGCCGCTCCCTTGATCCCACATCGACTCGCTATAATCGAGCGGTGCGGACCATCATCGCTTTGCTGCTCGCGGGCGCGTGTTTAACCGCCGCGAATTATCCGGCTCCGAAGGAAGGCGATTTCGTTACACATGATTTCGCTTTTCGCGACGGCGGACGCCTACCTGAATTGAAGATTCATTACGCCACATTCGGTGCGCTCCACGGTGACAACGCCGTTCTCATCATGCACGGCACGGGCGGCACCGGGCGCCAGTTCATTTCCGATCAATTCGCGGGGGTTTTGTTCGGTCCGGGACAGCTTCTCGATGCGACGCGTTACTTTATCGTGCTGCCCGACGGCATCGGACATGGTAAATCCGGCAAGCCGAGCGATGGTCTCGGGAACAAATTCCCGCATTACGACTACGACGACATGGTCGAGGCTGACTACCGACTGCTCACCGAAGGCCTCGGCGTGAAACACCTCCGCCTGGTGATGGGCACTTCCATGGGCGGAATGCACACTTGGGTGTGGGGAGAGACATATCCCGATTTCATGGACGCGCTTATGCCGCTCGCCAGCGCTCCGGTCCAAATCGCCGGACGAAATCGCTTCTTCCGCCGCATGATGATCGACGCGCTGAAGAATGATCCGGTGAACGGCCTTCGCACCGCCGTCGACATTCTCGCGATCATGACGTCGAGCTCGCTCCAATTACAGAAGCAAGCGCCGACGCGCGACGCCGCCGATAAGCTGTTCGACGAGACCATCCAGAAGCGCATGGACTCGAACTCCAGCGCTGTCGATCTGCTCTATCAAGTGGAATCTTCGCGCAACTACAATCCCGAACCGGGGCTCGAAAAGATCCGCGCACCACTGATCGCAGTCAACTCGGCCGACGACGTAGTGAATCCACCGGAGCTCGGCATCCTGGAGCGCACCATCACGCATGTTCCGCGCGGCCGCTATGTCTTGCTGCCCATCACCGACCAGACACGTGGACACGGCACCCACACGTTACCCGCGATCTGGCAAGGCCACCTCGCGGATCTGCTCAAAATGTCGGAATCATTCAAGGTCGGCGCCGACGTAACCTCCCCAGCCGGACGATGAAAATCGTCAAAGCAACCCGCAACTACGAGGCTTGGCTCGCCAAGCACATCGATCTCCTCCCGGCTGATCTCGAGCGTAAACACGCCGCGATGGCTGCCGACGTATTTCCTTTTCTGCGCGCAACGTTCTATCGTTGGATGCAGCTCTGGCCCGAAGTTTGTCCGGATGAGCAAAAACGTCCAACGGTCCTTGCGGTAGGCGATCTGCACGTCGAAAACTTCGGTACCTGGCGCGACGTCGAGGCGCGGCTGGTCTGGGGCATCAACGACTTCGACGAGGCATTCGGGCTTCCCTACAGCATCGATCTGATCCGCTTGGCAGCGAGTGCGCACATCGCTCTGCGCGAGGCGCGGCTGCAGATCGGCGCCAAAGACGCGTGCGGCGCGATTCTGGCGGGGTACAAGAAAGGCCTCCAAGCTGGTGGCGGCCCGATCGTTTTGGCCGAGAATCATCCCTGGCTGCGGGCGATGGTCACAACTGAGCTGCGCGATCCGCAACAATTCTGGGAAAAACTCGACAGCCTGCCCACTTTGCGAAGCCGCGTGCCCAAGAGCGCCCTGCGCGCCATCAACCGATTGCTGCCCGACGAGGAAATCGAGTGCCGGATCGCACATCGCATCGCCGGGTTAGGAAGCCTCGGCCGTGAACGATTCGTGGCGATCGGTCACTACCGCGGCGCGCGAGTCGCCCGGGAAGCGAAGGCGCTGGCTCCATCCGCCTGCGTTTGGGCCAATGGAAAAGGCGCGTCGAAACGCATTCGCTATCAGGAGATTCTCGATCGCTCTCACCGGGCCCCGGATCCGTTCGTCCGATTGGAAGGCCGCTGGATCGTGCGGCGCCTGGCGCCCGATTGTTCCCGCGTCGAGCTTTCGCATATGCCCAAGGAGCGGGACGAAAGCAAGCTGCTCCATGCCATGGGATTCGAAACGGCCAACGTCCACCTGGGCACGCCGCGCGCGGTTCCACGAATTCTCCAGGATCTTCGCCGCAGGTCGGGTTACTGGCTGCACGAAGCAGCCGGCGCGATGGTGAAAGCCACTCTAGAAGATTGGCAGGAATGGCGCGCCAGCGCTTCCAAGAAAGCCAGCATGCGCCGCTAGTGTCGTGAAGTTCGTACTGATTTTCGCCCTAGGGCCGCTGGCGCTTTGCCAGACTCCTGAAAACGTATTGCTGGTGATCAATAAAGCCTCGCCGATCTCAAAAAGCATCGCCGAGTACTACGCGGCGCGCCGTCACATTCTGCCCGCTAACGTCTGCCGTCTCGACGCTCCTCCCGACGAAGAAATCTCACGCGACGTTTATCAGTCGCGCATCGCCGATCCAATCGCTGTGTTCCTGCGCGCGCACCATCAGGAAGAGAAGATTCTGTACATCGTGACAACGTCCGGCCTCCCGCTGCGCGTTCGCGGACACGGCGCCGCGCTGCTCTCCGAAATCGCGTCGGTAGATTCCGAACTGGCGCTGCTCTATTCCGACATCCACGGTCATCCGCACAACGCTCCGTCTGGTATTCCCAATCCGTTCTTTGGAAAAACCAAGGCGCCTTTCCGCCATCCCGATTTCCCCATTTATCTCGTCACGCGCCTCACCGGTTACGATTTCGCCGACGTGAAAGGCATCATCGATCGTGCCTTGGGAGTGCGCAGTCGGGGCATGTTCGTGATCGATCTCAGAGGCTCGGATTCAACCGGCGGCAACAAATGGCTGCTTCAAGCGGCCGCGCAGCTTCCTAAGGATCGCGTTATTCTCGATCAGTCTTCGAGTGTTCTTTACAACCAAACCGATGTCATCGCCTACGCTTCGTGGGGTTCCAACGATCCAGATCGCAAGCGGCGCCACCTCGGTTTTCGTTGGCTGCCGGGCGCGATTGCAACCGAGTACGTCTCCACCAACGCCCGAACCTTCGCAAAGCCGCCCGACAATTGGACTTTCCCCGCGCCGTTCGGCGGCTCGTCACAGGACCTCACCGCCGACTATATC
>DASQJA010000077.1:0-10793 GCA_035631275.1 Bryobacteraceae bacterium | reverse complement strand
GCCGATCATTTCCTCAAAGAGTTCACAATGGCCTACGGCCGCAAGCCGAAAGAACTGACGCCCGAAGCTTTCGCCGCGCTCCAGGAGCATCGCTGGCCGGGAAACGTCCGTGAGCTGCGGAATCTGATGGAGCGCATCGTCATCATGAATCCTCAGGTGCGCGTTGACGCGCGCCACATACCGCTAAATCCCGCAAAGCGTGCCGTCTTCGAGCGCGTGCCCGAGCGCTTCGGGAGTCTACACGAGGTCCGCGCGGCGGTCGAGCGCGAATACATCCTTAAGACGCTGGACGAAACCAAGGGCAATGTAACTCGGACTGCCGAAGTGTTAGGCCTGGAGCGCAGCAATCTCTACCGGAAAATGAAAGCCCTCGGCATCGCGCCAAAAGAGTAGGCGTCACGACGCGCGTACTTCGGGCAATCCCGCCCGCTCGATTTCCGTCCGCCTCGCGCTCAGCCACCGCGGCCGCAGCACGCGATTCCACCACATGATCGTGCCCGTGACGAACATCAACGCCGGTGCCATCCCGAAGGTCGCCCAGATCGCCTTCACCATCTGATCGCAAATGCCGGGTCCGCCGCAGAAAATCCCGATGCCGAGGATGCGCCCAAAATGGAGCGTCGAGAGCCAAAAGATCGCGCGATCGCCGATTCGCTCGCCCGCGTTTCCTGTAGTCAGCGGCTCGATCCGGTCGGCGAAATCCTGAACCGGCTGAGGAAAGCAAAGATAAGCGCCGCTCAACGCGAACACCAGCGTGAACGCCAGACTCCAGAACCCGGCCATGCTGTGTAAATCCCAGATCGTCCGTTTCCATCCCGCGCCGCGATGCAGCGTCAGGCTTCTGCGCCAGCTCTTGATGCCCGGCCACCAGATCACGAATCCCGTCGACGCCAGCACCAAGACAGCAAACGCGCCCGCGCCGTTCACGGCTCGGCCAGTTTCGCCGGCGAACAAATTATCGTGCAGGTCCATGAGCTGCGATACCAGCCGGATTCCGGTCGGAACGGAATCGCCCAAGTCGGCGCCAGTCCGCGGATCGAATAACCGCTTCTTGACTTCAACGCCTCGACGCAACCATACATCCACGGCCTGCTCGGGATCGAGCGCCCGCTCGACATTCACGACTCGATAGCCCGGATACGCACTTACGGCGGCTGTCTTGAGCCCGTCATCGGTCAATCGTCTCAGGGAACTCACGGAGACGATCGGCTGCGGTGTAGCCTCCCGGTAAAGTTCGTTCCGGTAAACGAGGATACTACCGGTCACGCTGATCATGAAGACATACAGCCCAAGTGTGATGCCGCTCCACAAGTGCACTTGAAAAAGCGCCTTTCGCACCCAGACCTGTTTAGGATGGAGAACCCAGCGCTGCCACAGTGTCGGCTGGCTGCTACGCGTCACAGCGAGAGATTACGATAGCGAGCTGGTTGTGTCAATGTCGGCCGTCTCGGTGGCCTTGGACCGGCTTGGGACGCGTCGAAAGAACTTCGGGAAACTAACGGTGTTACTATCCGTTTTCCGCCTCTATTCCAGATTCGGAGAAGGTATGTCCGCTAAGCTTTCGTTCACGGTTCTCGCCACAGCCGTCCTCGCAACCGCAATTCCCTCCCAAGCCCAGCCCGAGCAAAGCGCTTGGCAGGTCCTCAAACAAGGCCTCACCGAGAAAAATGTTGACAAGCACCGCCAGGCGCTCACTGCCATCGGCGCGATCGGAAACACAGCGCGTGGACGGGAGCTGGTCGAACAAGCTCTCAGGGACGAAAACGATCCGCTCATTCGTCAAACCGCCGCTGCCGTGCTCGGACAGATGAAAGCTATCGAGTCGATCCGTGCGCTGAAAGCCGCGCTCGAGGATCCCGAAGGCGAGGTGCAATTCGCCGCAGCCAAAGCGCTTTGGGACCTAGGCGACAAGACCGGCCGCGGCCTGATCGAAGACGTCCTGACCGGACAGCAGAAAACAACCGAGGGCATCGTCAACGGCATGGGCCGCAAAGCCCAGCGAAAAGTGCACGACCCGAAGGGAATGGCGTTCCTCGGTCTCAAGGAAGCCTCCGGAGCCGTGCTCGGTCCATTCAACCTAGGCATCGTCGCGACGGAACAGGCATTCAAAGACAACGCTACCGCTCCCGGCCGCACGCTCGCCATCTCCGTCTTGACGGAACAATGCGACACCGAGACTGTACGCCTCCTCGATTGGGCCTTCACGTACGAGAAGAGTTGGGCCGTCCGCGCTGCCGCCGCCAAAGGTTTGGGCAAATGCGGAACTGCAGCCGAGTCGGTTCCCAAGCTCGAGACCGCCCTGTCAGATTCGAACATGGCCGTCAAGACGATGGCCGCATCTTCTATAATTCGTCTAACACTCAAGCCAGAAACAAGGCAGGCTGGGGCGGAGTAATAGCCGACTCCGCCGCGGTCGGGGTGCACTCAGAGGTAGCGATTAGCGGCCTCAGCATTACCGGCAGTACACCACACGCCCGAGGCCCCCACCAATCGTGGTGGACCGCCTAACTCATTCTGGTTCCTAACCTAATCTGAAAAAAGACTTGCATTTTTCAAACGGGTCGGGCAAACTCATTTCAAGGCCGAAAGTGGTCGAAAGTGCTAAAAAGTGGTGGACGAGATCCAAAAACCGGCAGCGGGCGAGCCTCCGCGTGGTTTTTTTGCAGCACACGTGGACGAAAAGGGCAGGCTTAAGCTTCCCGTTGATATCCAGACGTTCCTAACTGGTTTTGGAGACGAGAAGCTTTTCGTGACAAGCCTCGACGGTCGCATAGCTAAAATCTACCCGATTTCGGTGTGGAAGGACAACGAAAAAGTGCTCGAAGATCTGGCCAAGCAAGACCCGGACGCCGCCGAAGCGCTCGCGTTCATGGCCAACGATTTTGGAGCGGACGGAAAAATCGATCCGCAGGGCCGCGTCATGTTGCCGACCGACCTTCGGCGCACGCTGGCTCTGGAGAATCAGGAAGTGCGGTTGGATTGTTCGCCGAGCTTCGTCAGCATCTATTCGAGCGCCGAGTACGAAGCCCGCAAGCGGCAGGCGCAAGAAGGACTGGCCAACAAGCTGAAGACGGCCAAGATGAACGGTTTCAAATAGCGGCTATGTATGCACGTTCCGGTAATGCTCGCGGAGTGCCTGGAGTACCTCGCTCTGCGACCGGACGGCATTTTTTTGGATGCGACCGCGGGACTCGGAAGCCACACGGGCGCCATCGCCGAGCGGTTGACTACTGGTTTTGTGATTGCCAACGATCGCGATGCCGAGTCGCTCGATCAGGCGCGCAGGAACACCGCGCAATGGGCGGATCGGATTCGCTGGCATCGTGGAACGTTCGGCGAGCTATGGGGAGCGCTGAAGGAAGCGGGCGTCGAGAAAGTGCAAGGTTTGCTGGCCGACCTGGGTGTCAGCCGCTACCAGCTCATGGCGCCGGAGCGCGGATTTTCGTTGTCGGTGGATGGGCCATTGGACATGCGTATGCATCGCGGCCAGACCATGACCGCCGACGACATTGTGAATCAGGCATCCGAAAAGGAATTAGCCGACTTGATTTATCAACTCGGCGAAGAAAGGAGGTCGCGGAGAATCAGCAGAGCAATCGTTCGGGCGCGGCCGATCCACTCGACACAGCGACTGTCGAGTGTGATCGAAGCGGCCGTGCCCCGAACGAGCAAGATCCATCCCGCTACGCAGACGTTCATGGCGCTGCGTATGGCGGTCAACGACGAGCCAGCCGAACTCGATCGGCTGCTCAGTATCGCACCGGACTTGGTCGAGAGCGGAGGCCGAATCGTCATCCTGACATTCATGTCGCTCGAAGATCGAAAAGTGAAACGAAGTTTTCAGGCGCTGGCGCGCGAAGGTAGAGGCATCCTGCTCACCAAGCACGTCGTCAAACCTGCGCCGGAAGAAGTGAAACGCAATCCTCCATCCCGAAGCGCGAAACTACGGGCCGTGGAGATAACTTAGGCGAGCATCGAAACGAATCATGGCAACCCTGGCACCCATACTCGACCGATTCACAACCGCTGACCGCACGCAGCCGGTTCCCGCGCCCGCGCGCGCTCTGGAAATGGAGGATCAATTCGCGGTCCCCCAATTTCCCAACGAAGATGTGTATTTCCGCGTAAAGCACATCGACAATTCGCGCGTCGTACGCACGGCGGATCCGGCCGCCCGCAAGGCCTGCTGGCGGATGATCGGATATTCGTTCGTTTTCGCGACGCTGGTGATCACTCTTCTCCTCCCGACTCTCTACGACCTGATGGCGGGCTACCGCATGGAAGCCCTACGTCAGGAGCGGTCGCGCTTGCAGCTCGACCGCGCCGCGCTCGAGCTTGAGGAAGCCAAGTTGATCAGCCCTGCTCGCCTGGCCGAACTCGCGAAAATGCAGCAGTTCGTCGATCCGGCTCCGGAGAATGTGGTTTACCTGGACACCAAGTCCGACGCGATCCTCGCCAAGTCGGACGCAGATCCGGCAAAGTCCAGCGCGGCGCTCGCCGCCAAGTAATGCCATTTATGGGAGCTGCCCATGGATACTCTGGCAACGAAACGCGTGCACCTACTTGCCCGGGTGGCATTCGTCTGGGCTCTCCTAATCGTCGCTCGCCTGGTACAGCTCCAGGTCGTCCAGCACGGGAAATATAAGACTCTCGCGCAGCAGCAGCAACAGCGGCGAGTGGAGGTGCGAGCACCGCGCGGCATGATACTCGACCGGCATGGCGAGCGTCTTGCCATGAGCCTGCCCGTCGAATCGGTGTGCGTCAATCCCTTGCGCGTGCCGGATATCGCCGTGGCATCCGACATTCTTTCCAAGATCTTGAATCTGGATCACGGCGACCTTCTCTACCGGATGAAGACTGCGCTCGAAGATCGGCGAGGTTTTTTGTGGATCAAGCGCCGTGTTGCACCGCAAGAGGCAGCCCGGCTGCGCGGGCTGAAGCTCGAATGGATCGAATATCGGACGGAGAACCAGCGCTTCTACCCCAACCGAACGTTGGCCGCACACCTTCTGGGCGGGGTCGACTTTGAAGAGAACGGCAACGCCGGCGTCGAGCAGGCGTTGAACGACCGGCTGCAAGGTCACGATGGCGAGATGCTGCTCACCGAAGACGTGCAGAGGCGCGGTTTCCAGTCGACTACGCAGAGCGAAGCGCAGCCGGGCGAGGATATTCATCTCACCATCGATTCAAGTATCCAGTTCGTCGCCGAAAAAGAACTCGCGAAAATGGTAGATCAGCACCATGCTCATTCGGGCAGCGTAGTTGCGATGGACGCGCGCAGCGGCGACATTCTGGCCTATGCAAACTATCCAACCTACGATCCCAACGAGTCGCTGAAAGACAAAGAGGCGGCGGCGCGCGAGGATCTGGCCGTGGCCGCTCCCTTCGAGCCGGGATCGGTCTTCAAAGTGATCACACTTTCCGCGGCGCTCGAATGCACGCGGCTTCGTCCCGATAGCATCATCAACTGTGGCGGCGGCAAGATCGTCCTGCCCGGGCGCACTGTTCACGATCACAACCGCTATTGGGAACTATCGATGGAAGACGTGCTGGCGCGTTCGAGCAACATCGGCGCGATCAACATCGGCCTGACGGTGGGACCCAGGCTGCTCGAGTACGTCCGGCGGTTCGGGTTCGGCAAGAAAACCGGTCTGCCGCTCCCTGGTGAATCGTCCGGCATGGTACGCCGGCTTCCGTCGGGAAAAGGCGCGATCGGATCGCTCGCCTCGGTTTCAATGGGCCACGAAGTGGGTGTCACGGCGGTGCAGCTCGCGCAGGCGTGTTCGGTGATCGCAAGCGGCGGCAACCTTATCCGTCCGAGGCTTACCTTGGATACGCCAGTTGCCAAGCCGATCCGCGTATTGAAGCCGGAAACGGCAATTACGATGCGCCGCATGATGGAAGGCGTCGTGATCAAGCCCTACGGCACCGCGCACAGGTACGCTCGCATTCTAGGCTACACATCGGCCGGCAAGACCGGAACCGCGCAGATTTATGACAACCATCTCCACCAGTACACGCATCTGTATAACGCGTCGTTCATGGGTTTCGCACCAGTGACGAATCCTGCTGTTGTGGTGGTAGTAACAATTAACGGAACCGCTGGCCTGTCCGGCTACGGGGGACCGGTCTCGGCCCCCGTGTTTCGCGAAGTGGCTGCGGCCGCGCTTCGAATTCAAGATGTGCCCAAGGACTTGCCCGAGATGCTGCCCGCCACCGAGGACGATCAGGCCGATGTAAGCGACGTGGCGATCGTCGACGTGGGTTCTTCCATCCCTCCCCCGCTGGTCCAGCCGGGAGATGCCGTGACCGCCGGCGATGAACCGGCAGCCGCCGCAAAAGTCGCGTTGGACCAGCGGATTTTTTCGGCCGGTCCAGCCATTCCGGTACATGTGAGCTATGCAACTCCGGTGAGCGATGCCCCTCGAGTACCGAATTTTCAAGGAAAGACGGTACGAGACGTGATTCAAGAATCGGCCGCACTGGGGATCCCGGTGGAGTTCATTGGAAGCGGGATCGCGCGGGCTCAGATCCCGGAGCCGGGTGAAGTCTTGCCGGTGGGCCGCAGCGTGCGGATTCAATTTGGACGATGACGCTCGAAGCCATCTTGAATGGCGTGAAGCTCAGGACGGCTTTTCCCGCGGAATCGAGGAAGAAAGAGGTAGCAGGGTTGGAGTACGACTCGCGCAGAGTCGAGCCCGGGTTTCTATTTTTTGCTTTCGCGGGCGCGCATGCCGATGGCCGCCAGTTCGCGAAGCAGGCGATGGCCAGAGGCGCGGTCGCGGTAGTTAGCGAGCTGCCGGGACCGGCGGAATTTCAAGGAACCTGGATCGAATGCGAGCATGGCCGGCAGGCGCTGGCCGTCGTGTCGAAAAACTTCTATGACAAGCCGGACGAGCGTCTAATGCTGACCGGGGTGACTGGAACGAACGGCAAAACGACCACGACGTACTTGATCGATTCGGTGCTGCGCGCGGCGGGCAAGACAACCGCCGTGGTGGGGACGATTGAATACCGGCTGGCCGGTAAGGTGAGCCCGGCGGTGAATACGACACCGGAGTCGCTCGATCTGTACCGGATTTTTCACGAGTTGGAGCAGGCCCGCGGAACGCACGCGATCCTGGAGGTTTCATCGCACGCGCTCGCTCTGGACCGTGTCTACGGAATCACGTTTCACACCGCGGTGTTTACCAACCTGACGCGTGACCATCTGGATTTTCACAAGACGATGGCGGACTACTTCGCGGCCAAGGCCCTGTTGTTCCAACCGCGTACCGGCTCTCCGCCTCGCTCTGCAGTGATCAATTCCGACGATCCGCATTCGAAGGAAATTCCAGCGGCCTCGGGAATGCAAGTGATCCGCTATGGGTTCGCTGCGGGGGCCGATTTGCGCGCCTCCGAGCTTGAGATGGACTTCAAGGGGCTGCAGTTCACGGTCGAATTCGGAAACCAGCGCGTTCGGCTTGCGTCACCCCTGGTAGGCCGGATTAACGCTTATAACATCATGGCGGCGTGCGGAACAGCGCTTAGCTACGGGTTCGATTGGGACACCATCGCGCGCGGCATCGCATCCTGCCGGAACATTCCTGGGCGTTTCGAAAAAGTGGATGCCGGCCAGCCTTTCTTGGTCGTGGTGGACTACGCCCACACCGACGATGCGCTGAAGAATACTATCGCCGTCGCTCGCGCCCTGAACCCCTCGCGGGTGATGACGCTGTTCGGATGCGGCGGCGATCGTGACCGGACGAAGCGTCCGCTGATGGGGATGGCTGCCGCGGAGGCGAGCGATTTTGTCGTGCTGACATCGGACAATCCGCGCTCGGAAGATCCGCTCGCGATCATGAACGACGCCATGGTGGGGTTGCGGCGGTTCGACACGCCGCATGTCGCCGAACCGGATCGCGAGAAAGCGATTCGGATCGCGCTGAACGAAGCCAAGCCGAGCGACATCGTGATCCTGGCGGGCAAGGGTCACGAAACGTATCAAGTATTGAAGGATCGCGTCATACATTTTGATGATCGCGAAACGGCCCGCGCGATCCTGCGGGAGCTAGGCTATGGCTGATACTCTCGTGGCGCACGCACTCGTGCGTGCCGTGTCGACACTCGTGTCTACGCCGTGGTCCGAAAACATGGAATTCTCTTTGACAGAGATCGCCGAAGTTTTAGAACTCCAGTCCGGCTCCGACGCTCTCATCACCGGCTGGAGCACAGATACGCGCACGGTCGCACCCGGCGATCTGTTTTTCGCGTTACGCGGCCCGAATTTCGACGGCAACGCGTTCGTGGACCAAGCGCTCGCCAAGGGCGCCGTCGCCGCCGTTGCCAATGTCTCAAGGAACGGCCAGGTTCTCACTGTTCCCGATACCCTGATTGCCCTACAAAAAGTTGCGCGCTGGGCCCGCGACCAGTGGGCGCAGCCGGTAATTGGCGTGACAGGCAGCGCTGGAAAAACATCGACGAAAGACATCATCGCCGCGATGCTTTCCGTTCGCATGCCGGTAGGCAAGACCATCGGCAATTTGAATAACCACGTCGGCGTACCTCTCTCTCTCTTACGCCTCCCCCGAGAATCACAGGTCGCGGTGATCGAACTGGCGATGAATCACGCCGGCGAGATCCGCGACCTGTGCGCAATTGCGAAGCCGAACATCGGAGTAGTGACCAATGTCGGACACGCGCACATCGAGTCCTTCGCGTCGATCGATGGCATCGCCGCGGCAAAGCGCGAGCTGATCGAGTCCTTGCCCGAGGATGGAATCGCGGTGTTGAACGCAGATGACTCCCTGGTATCGCAATTTGGCCGGGCGCATCGGGGAGAGACAATCACGTTCGGTCTCGGCGAGGGTGCGAGAGTTCGCGCCACTGACGTCGAACTTACCGGCGATGGTCTGCGCTTCAGCGCCGACGGCACTCCGTTCGAAAGCCCACTTGCTGGTCGGCACAATCTGATGAACTTACTCGCCGGGATCGCGGTGGCACGTATTTTCGGCATCAATTCGCGCGACCTCACCGAAGTAGTCGCGAACTTCACGCCCGGCTCGATGCGAGGTGAACGCTTCGTCCACAACGGCGTCCTGATTTTGAACGACTGCTACAACTCCAATCCCGATGCGGCGCGTGCCATGATCGACGCGCTTCGGGACACACCAGCCAATCGGCGCATCGCCGTGCTGGGGGAGATGCTTGAGCTCGGCCGTTGGGCTGAGTCCCTGCATCGCGACGTAGGTCGCTACGTTGCGAGCAGCGGGATTGATGTGCTCGTTGGAATACGCGGCGAGGCCCGCCACTTAGTCGACGCAGCTAAGGAAGCGGACCATGCTGTCGTCGCCGCGTTTTTTTTCAACGATCCGGCCGAAGCCGGCGACCAGCTCCGCCGAGTTGCCCAACCCGGCGATGTCATTTTATTTAAGGGCTCTCGCGGTACCCACGTAGAGTGCGCCCTGGAGAGGTTCACCGCTCCGCTGAAATAGATGCTCTATTGGCTGTTTTACGAGAAGCTGTTCCATTCTTTCACGCCGTTTCGCGTGTTCGGATACGCTACGTTCCGCACTGCTTTCGCGAGCATCACTGCGCTCGTGCTTTCGGTGGTTCTCGGTCCGTGGCTGATCGCGAAGCTACGCGAGTTTCAGATCGGGCAGTACATTCGCGAAGATGGCCCGCAATCGCATCAGAAAAAAGCAGGCACGCCGACGATGGGCGGAATTCTGATCATCATCGCCATCGTGGTGCCAACCGTGCTTTGGGCCAATCTCGCCAACGCGTATATCTGGATTGCTTTGTTCGGACTCGTGAGCTTCGGGCTGATCGGATTTTGGGACGACTATGCGAAGATCCGTCGCCAGCGCAATCTCGGATTGACCGTGAAGGAAAAATTCTCGTTGCAAATCGCCGCGGCGCTCCTGGTGGGCCTCATGCTCTTGACGCTGCACGCACACAAGGCCTACTCCACCAGCGTCAATGTGCCGTTTTTCAAGTCGTTCCGGCCCGATCTGCTAATCGATTCGCTGATGACGCGCTGGTTTACGTATCCGCTGGCGTTCATCGGATTTTACGCGTTTATGGTGCTGGTGATCGTGGGCTCTTCTGACGCCGTCAACCTGACGGATGGGCTCGATGGGCTAGCAATCGGGCTGATGATTATCGCCTCAGGCGCTATGACCGTGCTGACGTACGTCGAAGGCAACGCCCGATTTGCCGAATATCTGGAACTGGCGCGGTCGCCGGGCACCTCGGAATTGACCATCTTTTGCGGTTCGATGGTCGGCGCGTCGCTCGGTTTCCTCTGGTACAACGCGCATCCAGCGGAGATCTTCATGGGCGACGTCGGGTCGCTTGCGCTGGGCGGCGCGTTAGGCGTGGTGGCCGTACTGATCAAACAGGAAGTGCTGCTGATTTTTATCGGCGGTGTTTACGTGATCGAAGCGCTATCAGTGATTCTACAAGTCGGAAGCTACAAGCTTCGCAAGAAGCGAATCTTCCGTATGGCGCCGATCCATCATCATTTTGAGGCGCTCGGATGGCCGGAATCGAAAATAATCACCCGGTTTTGGATCACGGGACTAGTGATGGCGTTGTTCGCGCTCACTACGTTGAAGTTGAGGTGAGGTGCTAGGTGTTAGGTGTTAGGTGCTAGGGCGTGGAGCTACGGGGCAAAAGAGTCGTCGTGGTGGGGATGGCGAAGTCCGGCGTGGCGGCGTTGCGGCTGCTGCGGGAGAAGGGTGCTTGTGTTCGCGCGGTTGACGAGAAGCCGATGGGCGAAATTGACGGAGTGAGAGTAGAGGCGCAGACGG
>DASQJA010000076.1:0-5712 GCA_035631275.1 Bryobacteraceae bacterium | reverse complement strand
GACCAATCTTCGCGCGAATTATCGACGAGAACGATTGTGACGTCTTCCGGTCGCAACCCCGGCTTCTCACGCAGGTATTCGACCACGCGGTTGAAGAACCCCTGCTTTTCTTCCCGGCTGCGGCCTGCAGGCAAAAATCTGAATGAACACCACGTTGTCCGAGCGATTTACTTTCAAATAGCGGGCGTCATAGACCAGATTTCCGGGCGCGTGCTCCGTGATCACTTGAAAATGGTCTCGCGCTGGTACGCCAATCGTTTCCACCATCGCGCGGTGGACCGATTCGCCGATGGCTGCGACGTACTCCTTAGGCTTCCCTTGAAGCAAATCAATTCGAACGAGGGGCATATGCGAACCTCCCAACGGCTGCTTACGAGATGAGGGCGGGTGAGGCGGAGTTACAGAGTGCGGGTTTTAGTTCAGGGCCGCAATCACGGCGGCTGTGAACTCCGCGGTCGTGGCGGTTCCACGCACATCGCGCGTGAGCGATTTGCCTTCGCGATAGACTCGATGGAGTGCCTTTTCTACTCGCCGCGCCGCTTCCATTTCGCTGATGTGGTCGAGCATCATGATGCCGCTCATCAGCAGCGCTGTGGGGTTCGCGATGCCTTTGCCCGCGATATCCGGCGCGGTTCCGTGAACCGCTTCGAAGATCGCGCAATTCTCGCCGATGTTTCCACTGGGCACCACGCCCAGCCCGCCCACCAGCCCCGCTGCGAGGTCGCTCATGATGTCGCCGTAGAGATTGGTGAGCAGCAGCATATCGAATTGCTTCGGATCGAGCACGATCTGCAAGCAGGCGTTGTCAATAATGAGCTCTTTGTATTCGACATCGGGATACTGCTCCGCCACTTTGCGCGTGGACGTGAGGAAAAGCCCGTCGGACAGCTTCATGATGTTCGCTTTGTGAATGGCGTGAATTTTTTTGCGGCTGTGCTTGCGCGCATATTCAAACGCGAACTTGGCGATGCGCGTGGAAGCCCGCTCGGTGATAATCTTCAGGCTCTCGACCACCCCCGGCACCACCGTGTGCTCGAGCCCCGCATACAAATCCTCGGTGTTCTCGCGGATAATCACGAGGTCCACACCCTGAAAGCGCGCCTGCACGCCTTCGAGATTTCTCACCGGGCGCAGATTCGCATACAAATCGAGCGCCTGTCGCAACCCCACGTTGATGCTTGGCGCGCCACCCGCCACCGCAGTCGTCATCGGTCCTTTCAGCGCCACGCGGTTCTTGCGGATCGAATCGAGCACGCCCGATTGCATAAACGTCGTGCCACGCCGCTCGATCTCCGCGCGCGCCGGGATCTCGTCCCAGGTAATCGCGACGCCCGTCGCCGCGAGGATCTCTTTTACCGCTTTCGATACTTCCAGTCCGATCCCGTCACCGGGAATGAGTGTGATGGTGTGTGTCATGTAAGCGAAGCATTTTAAGGAATTTGCGCGGCTCTGTATACCGGCTCCTCGCGCTCAGGTTCCAGCCGGATTCTCGATATATCGGCCATTCAACCTTGGACTGAATCTAAGGTTTTCCTTTCGCATCTAACTTATAGGGAGGCGAGGCGTTGCTATGCCTATAAGTTACGCCTCTCGGCTCGCGCCGGGCCTCAAATGCCCGCGGTTCTGGTATAATACCGATGTTAAGACGCGCACACGTAGCGCGAATTCGGAGGGTGACAGAATGGTTCAGCTAACGCCGGTGGCAGTCACGAAGGTCAAAGAGATCATCCAATCGCAGAACCCAATCCCGGCGGGGTTGCGCGTAGCCGTAGTGGGTGGCGGTTGCTCGGGTTTCAGCTACCACATGGCTTTCGAGAATCAGATCAACGAGAACAGCGACAATGTGTACGAGTTCGAAGGCCTGAAGGTGCTTGTCGACCAGATGAGCGAAATGTATCTCGATGGCATTTCCATCGACTACATCGAGACCATTGAAGGCTCAGGGTTCAAATTCAACAACCCCAACGTGAAGAGCACCTGCGGCTGCGGCAGCTCGTTCAGCGTCTAAGCCTGACCTGACTGGCTGCTTAGTAGTGTAGCCAAGAGTGACTCGCTGCTCGAAGTTTCCAACTCCCGGGGACCATCCCCGGGAGGTTTCTTTTTCTACGATCCCTTCGCTTCCCGCTCCGCCTTCAGGCCCTCCATCACGCTCTGAATCAACTGTTTGGCCTTGCTGATCTCCTGCGTAACGATGCGAATATCCATCACCGGCTGCTCCGGGTTCCAGTTGCTGTGGCAATACACGCCATGCTGCCCAACGAGTACCAGCGCATTCGTCAGCAGGTCGAGCGTTACGGCCAGCCTGCCGCAGTTGGGTCCCATCATCGTCTCGTAGTGCTCCAGCTCGTCGCGGTGGTCGTCGAAAGCCGTCATCGCTCGAAATCCTCCAGGTGTTTCTTTCGCTTTTCTCCCTTCGAAGTTAGCTTGGCTCTTTCGAATTCGCAACTTACTATCGCCAAAGCCGATCACAATCGGATATGGTAACCCGCAAGAATCTCGCACAATAGTTTTAGTCCTAGGACTATATGTTGCGCGCTATGGAACACTACGGTCCCGCTCCGCTTTACTCAGTTGTATTACTCACAGCATAATTTTGCCGGACGCTATCTTGTCGCAGTGCCAGAAGGCGATGGACGGCCACCCTGCTTGGGTGCGAGCCTTGCCGCTCGCAATATCAGCAGGCGCCTGTCTCCGGAGATTCACGAGACAATTGGGGTGATTGAAACATGAGACGTTCTGATCTGGTTCGCAATCCTGGGAAAGGCAAGTCGGTGCGAACATCGCAAATTGTCTTTGGCGAACGCCAGCATCTCCTTCGCGTACTCGATTCGGTGGAACGCAGCGCGCTGCCTGCACCGCGCCTCGAACAGGAGCGCCGCGTGATCGAAGGGCTCATTCACGCGCGCACGCAGGAGCTCAATCACATCAATCCCAGCTGGGATGAAAAAGTGGGCACCGTGCTGAGCGCCGAAGTGAAGCCCGAGCTGCTCGACCAACTCTCGCGCCAGGCCCCCAAGGAAGATTTTTATCTGCTGCGCCTCATCAGCGAACATCCGAAGGTGACGGCGAAGACGCTCGGCCGCCTCTCGCATCATCCCTATTCCGCGATCCGCGAAAATATCGCGCGCCATCCGAATAGCGACGCATCCACACTGTCACGGCTCAGTCGCGATCGCACGCAACCGCTCTGGTATCTCGTAGCCTTTAATCCCAACGCCCCCGGCCCTCTGCGCAAAAAACTGCAGGAGCGCATGCGCCGCCTGGGCGAAAAATCCGCCACCCAGTAGCGTAGGCCTGCCTACCGCAGGCAGGCTTTCGCCTGCGCCACCGGAACAACGCACCTCGTCCCGCTGATCCGTGGCTGCATCGTCCGATGTGTTCTTTTTGTTATCGGCGTGTGCAACCCCAAACCGGCACCCACCCAACGCAGCAGAAGCTTTCTTGTACTTCGCGCTCCCCTGATATGTCGCAACTTGTGGTACAGGCGACATTTTCACCTCCCCCACCCTCGGACGCCTGTGCTTCTAAAAGGCGGCACCCAGCGCAAAGACAAATTGGCTCTTTACTGCTATAATTGTTCCCGTATATTGGCCTACAGGATCGATCCAATGTTGCCGCTCCATTTACAGCCCGAAAGCCACATTCCGCTTTACGTCCAGTTGCGCGACCAGTTGCGCGCCCTTGTCCACTGCGGCGAACTCCGCGATGGCGACCGCATTCCCGCCAGCCGCGAGCTTGCCACGCAACTCGGCGTCCATCGCACCACCGTCGCCAACGCCTACGCCGAACTCGAATCCGAAGGCTTGATTCAAGGCCACGTCGGCCGCGGCACATATATTTGCGGCTCGGCCGTACGCCACTTTACTCCGGCGCCGCGCACCAATGGCAACGGAGGAGGCATGCGCTGGGAATCGCTCTTCGCCGATGAGCGCGGGGAAGAGGGCCTGAGCCGCCTGATGCCGGAAGTTCCGCCGGACTCGATTGCTTTTGTCACCGCGCGTCCGTCAGAGGAATTTTTCCCGGTGGAAGAGTTCCGCCGTTGCTGCAATTCGGTGCTGAAGAACGAAGGCCATCGCATCCTGCAGCTGGGATCGACCGACGGTTACGAGCCGCTGAAAAAAGAACTCATCGCGATGTTCAGCGCGGAGGGAATGGCGGTCCGCAACGAGCAGCTGCTTATCACCGACGGCTGCCAACAGGCCATCGATCTCCTGTGCAAGGCGTTTCTGCGTCCGGGCGATTCCGTTGCGATGGAAAACCCGGCGTATCCCGGCGCGATCGCCATTTTTACCGGCGCGCGTGTGCGTACGCTGGCCGTGGGAGTTGACACCGATTCGCGCCGCACTGGTCACGTGGGCCTTGATCTCGATTCTCTCGAATCCGTGCTGCTGCAGAATCGGGTGAAATTTATTTTCGTCACCGGCGACTTCCACAACCCCACGGGCACCACGCTGCCGATCGCCGGCCGTCGCCGCCTGCTCGAGCTGGCCGCGCATTATCAGGTTCCCATCATCGAGGACTACATTTACGCTCGCTTGCGCGTGCGAGGCACGGCTGTTCCATCGCTCAAATCGCTCGACCGCACCGGCAACGTGATCCAAATCGACAGCTTTTCGAAAATTGCGTTCCCGGGATTGCGCGTAGGATGGTGTATCGCTGCCGAAAGCGCCATCGAGCGTTTGCGCCTGGTAAAGCAATCCACTGACCTGCACACCGACCAGCTCGCGCAAGCAACGCTCGCTGAATTTGTCCGGCGCGGCTACCTCGCGCGCCATCTCGCGAGGATCAAGAAAATCTATCTCAAGCGCATCGAAGCGCTCGAAGCCGCTCTCGAAAAGCACATGCCCGACGAAACCACCTGGACCAAGCCCGAAGGCGGGATGTCCATCTGGGTCACGCTTCCACCCGGCTTCGATGCGGGCGAACTGCTGATCCATGTTCGCGAGCGCGGCGTGCTGTTTGTCCCGGGCCGCTATTTCTATCAACAGAGCCCGCAGATGAACACGCTCCGCCTCGGCTTCGCAGGCCTCGACGAAAAGAAAATCTTTCGCGGCGTGCAAACGCTCAGCGAGCTGCTGAAAATCGAGTTGCGCAAACGCCAGCGCGGTGCCCGCAGCGAATCCACTTCGCGCGTGGCTTTGGTGTGACTCCGATGCTGCTCACACCCAACCCGACCAACACCTGCTTCGGCTGCGGCGGCGGAAATCCGCGCGGCATGCAGCTCACTTACGAGCAGGACGACGCCACCCGCCGCATCCGTGGCGCATTCAAACTCGGCGCCGAATACCAAGGCGGCGGAGGATTCATCCACGGCGGCGTCATCGCGCTGGTTCTCGACGAGGCCATGGGCAAAGTGAATCGCTTCCGCGGCGTTCGCGCCGTGACTGCCGAGCTCACGATCGAATACATCCGCCCGGTTCCCGTGGACGAGGATCTGGTCATCCAAGCTTATGAAGTTGAGAAGGATGGCCGCAATCTGCACTACGTGGGCGAAATTGCTAACCGCGCCGGCAAATTACTGGCGCGCGGCAAAGGCCGCTTTGTCGAAATCGACCCGGACAAATTCAAGATCGAACGCGCGGAAGTTTTGGCACCGGGCAACGATTCGACCTAGAGTTTGACAGTAGGGGCACGGCATGCCGTGCCGTGCAAAGAACTCACCCGGCAGACTTTAAAAGTTTGTTCTAAGACTTTCGAAATATGCAATCGTCA
>DASQJA010000075.1:0-2208 GCA_035631275.1 Bryobacteraceae bacterium | reverse complement strand
CACCTCGGCAATCGCAATCATCCAGAACGATCGCGATCGCAGCGCGTCACGCACCTCCAGCCCGGGCAACTCTGCCTCGCTTTCGCCTGATTCTGTCGTTTCTCCAAGAGCCGCGCTTCGCATGAAGATCGCGAGCAACGGGATAACCACGAAGAGTATCGGAAGAGCCATCGAGAAATATCCAGCTCGGAAACCACCGCGCTTCACCACCTGATTCGCGAAGATCGCAATTCCTGTCCCGCCTAGCGGGATTCCCGCAAATGCGATCCCGAGCGTGAGGCCGCGCTGCTCGCGGAAGGCTCGGGTGATGATCACCGCTGCGGGAATGATCGTCGATGCAGTCACGCCTGCTCCGAGAACGACGAAAATCGCGAGAAAGGCGGCGGGTGAATTCGCGCGGCTTAGGGCTATGAAACTCAGCGCGACCATCGTGGCGCCAGTGATCATGATTCCGCGCGCGCCGTAACGATCGATGAGCGTGCCGATGGCCGGACTGCTGAAGCCGGCGGCGAGCGGCGCAGTCGCAACCAGCAATGAAAAGAACGCGCGACTCCATCCGAAGTGCTTCACCACCGGAAGGAAGAAGACGCTGCTGGCGTTAATCGGCCCCCAAATGAAGAACATGGTCGCAAACAACACCGCGACTATGGCCCATCTCTGCTTTCCGGGTTCTCTCATGACTGACCTCGCACTACAGGTGAAAATACCAACGCGTTTCCATCCAAATCGATCTTTGCGAAGACGCCTCATTAGTGAAATTAGATATCTGTGCACATCTGATGTGCGGATTTGCACAGATCCGTAGGCGAGGCGAAAATGCAGCAGTGGGATGACGTCCGATTCTTTCTCGCGGTTGCGCGTCACCGAACACTCTCCGGTGCAGCGCGAGCGCTGCGGGTCGATCATGCGACCGTAGGGCGCCGGCTAGTCGCATTCGAGCAGCAACTCGGCTCGAGACTTTTCGACCGTACACCGGAAGGGTTTTCGATCACCGCGGCCGGACAGACGATCTTGAGCCAATGCGAGACGATGGAGAATGCGGCATCGTCGGTAGACCGGCTGGTCGCGGGCCACGACGAAAGCCTGAGCGGGCTGGTGCGCGTCGCGACGACCGAAGGCTTTGCCCGCATGTTCATCGTGCCCGCGCTCGTGACACTGTTGCGGGCGCATCCCCAGCTCCAGGTCGAGTTGATGGCGAGTCCGGTCCAGGTCGATATCCCGCGCCGTAACGCCGATATCGCCGTTCGTCTCGGCCGCGCTACCGAGCCGGACCTGGTCTGCCGCAAGCTTGGCAACTGTGGCTTTGCTCTGTACACCGCTCGTTCGCGTGTCGAAGCGCGCGGCCGGAGCGCACCAAAGGGCCAGGCGTCGGTGAGTTATCTCGGCGCGCCGACCTGGTTCGGAGCAGCGTTTGGCGATGCGCCGACGGTGCTCTTCAGCAACAGCCCGTGGGTGCAACTCGCGGCGGTTTCTCACCGGATTGGAGTCGGCGCGTTCCCCTGCTTTCTCGGCGATAGCGATCCCTCACTCCAGCGGGTCTCCAGGTCTGACACGATCGAGCCGCAGCCGGTTTGGATGATCCTTCATCGCGATCTCCGGCGAGTCGCGAAAATTCGTTTGGTTGCGAACGCTGTCGCCGACGCATTCGATCGAAGCCGCCACCTGCTCCGACATGGATCGCGCAAGGCACACTGGCGATTCAGATTGTAAGCGGCTTGAACCTCGCCAGTGTGATCTCCTCGGTGACGTCATAGAAGACGCTTCGACTTTCATGCCAGTGCGGATGTCATGGTTCGAAATCCCGACCAGGTTGGGTGTCGAGGGCGCAGCGGAGCAGAAAATCCACTTAAGCCGCTTCCCACTTCGCATAACCCACAAAGGGTTAGCTAGCGCTTAGACTTCGATTAACTGGTTATAGGCTAATTAAGCTGAAAGAATCCGCTATTTTTCGGCGCCGGTTTTAAAGGACGTTATCATTCACTAACTCGGGCCAGGTAACCCAACGAGAAAAATGTTTTCTAACGGACGTGAACCTAACCCCGCTGGAACGTCAGGGTGAGCGTGGCGCTTCCGCCAACTTCCACTCCGGTACCAAGGAAACCAAGTTGACCCTTGCCATTGATTCCTACAGCCACGGTTATGCTTTTCAGGTTCAATCCAGCGGCAGGTTTGTCTGCAGCAGGCAATATTTCCTGCAACGAGGTAATA
>DASQJA010000074.1:0-3070 GCA_035631275.1 Bryobacteraceae bacterium | reverse complement strand
CTTTGTCCGCTCGAGTTATTATCAGATGCGGCGGGCGGAGCTGCGCGAAGCCATTGGGCTCCCGAGCGTCGTGGAGTCACCGGCGACCAGCGACATTGACGATGGCGATGATGGTCCGGCTGACGCGACGAAGTCGGTGGCGGTCGCCCGCTAGCGAAATGCCCGCAGAGTCGCCGGCATCCATCGGTACTGGCGAGGCAAGCAAGACCGGCTTGAGCGTGGATGGAGACGGAGTTTCTCTATCGAGAAGCCCGCCGTGTGAACTGTGAGACGGCTTGTGAGTCCGGTGCGACCGTTTGATCAAGTGCTTCCATCAGCGCACGAACACAGTCCTCCCACGTTCGCGGACGGTATTCGGCCCGCAGTTGTGCCTCTCGCGCGGCTAGGTAAGCTCGATCGGTGAGCGGCCGTTCGATCTTTGCCAATGCATCATCTTCGTCCAAGGGATCGAAATAATCGACGAGGTTGCCGCCCGCTTCCGGGATCGATGTGTGGTTGGAGGCGACGCAGAACTTCCCGTGCGCCAAGCTTTCGGCAATCGGCAATCCCCAACCCTCGGACAGACTCGGAAAGACCGTGAATAGGCAGGAACGATAAGCTTGCTGCAATTCCGCGTCGGACAAGCCGCGCAGCAGGATGATCTTGCCGTTCAGATACTCGCTCGCCTCGAGGTCCGCCAACAAGTCGTCAACCAACCAGCCGATCTTTCCAGCGAAGATCAGGTTCGGCACGAGGTCAGCGCCGTGGCGCTCCAACAGTCGTTGCCACACTCTGACAAGCAGCCGATGATTCTTTCTGAGCTCAATGGTGGAGACGAATAGGACATAGCGTGGAGGAAGGCTCACCGTTGCTTGCTCACCAGCCGTGAGCCGGTCGCCGAAACCCGATCCCATTTCCAAGGCCACGACTGGAGGTAATCGCCAACCTGACTCGGCAGCAAACTCGATAAGTGCAGTTCGTGTATGCTTTGAGTTGGTGAACACGATGTCCGCGACCGGTATTGCAACTCGAAGCCAATCGCGAAATTGAGCCGTATGATGTGGCTCGACCAGGGATTCATATTTGATCGGAATGAGATCGTGAATCAAAGGAGCAAACGTTATTCCATAACACCGCTTCGCTTCGGCAAGATACTTCATGTAGTTGGGGATTCCCCAACTGGCGCCAAGTGATACGAGCACATCGCCAGGGCGCACGAGCTGCTCAAACCGGTTCGTCCGCAGCCATCTGCCGATGAGATCGCGAGCCGCGACCTTGAGGATGGAAAAGAAAAAACGCGGGTGCCGCATGATCACCGGGAAAGATCTGGGAAATTTTTGCCAAAATGTCGCAGGCTCCCAAAATGTCTTCCACGGAGCGATACTGCCGAGCGGGTTCAAGTACGCGGAACGGATTGCGTCGAAGCCGACCGTGTGGAGTCGCTTGCTGTAAATACTGAGCCGACAAAATCTTACGCGGTCGGAAATCCCGTCGAGTGTCCTGGCTACGCGATAAATCTCGAATTGAACCCGCTGCACGCCGCTGGGATTGCTGAAATGATCAAGATAGCGAAGAAAATCCTCCACTTCGAACCAGATGACAGGCGCGCGAGCCTTGCGAGCGAAATAGTCTTCCTTTCCGGATGCCTCCATGCGGGTTACGGACGGCGACAAAGCTGTTCTTGCGCTGTCCATCACCCGGGCGATCGGTTCGCTCGCGGTCGCCACCGCGGTTCCGACGGCGCCGGTATCTTGCGTCGCTGAGCCATCCAGTGGCATCTGCTAGCCCTTGCAGATAGGGACAACTGCGATAACCAAGCTCCTGTTAAGCCTCGGCCATCGAATCATTGCTGCCAGTGGGACGCGATTGGCTATTCTCTTGTAATCAGCAGTTTTTTGAAATCGCGTCCAGCCTGTTCGAAGGTCAGTGTTGCCAGCGATTGCGGCGGCCGGTCTATCGCCCATAACAAGCGATGCAGCGGCGATTGCCGGCGCTCGCCGTTCCCCTGGTGATTTGCCACATTCTCCCCTCTGATCCATCCCGATGTTCATCAATGGGAGCGAAACGCGCGCCGTTGCAAAGTCCTTCTCGGAATACCGGCACACGGGCGCACAATACGTATAATTTATGGAAATGCGGGTCTAATTTACGGAAACGTTTACGTCTGCAACGCCATGTCGTCCCCGTCGACCAAGACCGCCCGCTACGGCTCCTGGAAATCGCCGATCACGTCGGAGCTCATCGTCGCGCAATCCATAACCTTGTCGGAGGTGTGCCTCGACGGCGGACACGTCTATTGGCTGGAAGGACGCCCGCAAGAACAGGGTCGCTACGTCGTGGTGCGCGCCGGCGTAGACGGCCAGCCCACCGATATCACCCCGCCGCCCTACAACGCGCGCACGCGCGTGCACGAATACGGTGGCGGATCATGGACCGTGCGCAACGGGACGGTCTATTTCTCCGATTTCGCCGACGGCCGCCTGTATCGGCAGGTGGCAGGCGTGTCCGAGCCGCAGCCGCTCACGCCCGAGCCACCGGGGCGTGACCGGCAGTGGCGCTACGCCGACGGGGTGATCGATCAGCGCCGTGGCCGCTGGATCGGCGTGCGCGAGGATCACACCGTCAACGGCGAGCCGGCCAATGCCATCGTCGCCGTCGATCTCGGCGACGGCGGCGGGAGCGGACACGTGCTCGCGAGTGGGCACGATTTCTATGCTTCGCCGCGGCTGTCGCCGGATGGACGCTGGCTCGCATGGCTCGCCTGGGATCATCCCAACATGCCGTGGAACGGCACGCGGCTCTACGTCGGCGAGGTCGCTGAAAATGGCGCAATCAACAAGTTCGAACAAATCGCCGGCGGCGCGACGGAATCGATCTTCCAACCGGAATGGTCGCCCGACGGCGCGCAAATCGCGTTCGTGTCGGATCGCTCCGGCTGGTGGAATCTTTATTCGCTTGATCTCGCAACGGGGGCGATGCGGGCGCTGGCGCCGATGGCGGCGGAGTTTGGGCTGCCGCAATGGTTGCTCGGCATGTCGACCTACGCTTTCGCCGGGCCGAAGCGGATCGTGTGCACCTATTCCCAACGGGG
>DASQJA010000073.1:0-3880 GCA_035631275.1 Bryobacteraceae bacterium | reverse complement strand
CCGCGAGTGTCGACTCCACCCCGTTCATTCGGACTGCCTCCCGGGAATCACGTGTTATGTTGTAGGTACCGTGACGCCCAAATTCTATCGTCGCAGATCGGTAGCGGGCACTCTGGGCTTATCGATCGTTTTGGGCGCGGTATACCTAACCTCGTTACGGGCGCAGCGGGAATTGTCCGGGGCTGCGGAGATCAAGCTCGCGCTCGACCGTCTGAACGTCGTCGGAAGCGTCCTAATGATCGCGGCGCATCCGGACGACGAGAATACTGCCCTGCTCGCGTATCTGGCCCGAGGCAGAAAGGTCCGGACTGCGTATCTTTCGCTGACGCGCGGCGAGGGCGGGCAGAATCTGCTCGGCTCCGAACAGGGCGACGCCTTGGGATTGATCCGCACACAGGAACTGCTCGCGGCGCGGCGGATCGATGGCGCCGAGCAGTTTTTCACTCGCGCCGTCGACTTTGGGTTTTCGAAAACCTCGCAGGAAACGCTGGAAAAATGGGGGCGCGAGAAGATCCTGAGCGACGTGGTGTGGGTGGTTCGGCGATCTCAGCCCGACGTGATCGTGCTACGCTTCACCGGGACTCCGCGCGATGGGCACGGACATCATCAAACCTCGGCGATCCTGGGGAAAGAAGCGTTTTCCGTCGCCGCAGATCCGGCGCGGTTTCCCGATCAGCTCAAGTATGTGAAACCCTGGCAGGCCAAGAGACTGATGTGGAATGCGGCCGCTTTTACGCCTGAGCAAGAAAAGGAGCTAGAGAAAGAAAAGAACAAGGTGGAGGTCGATCCGGGCGATTACGATCCGGTGCTTGGACATTCGTACGCCGAGATCGCGGGCATGTCGCGCAGCATGCATCGCAGCCAGGGGATGGGTGCGCCTGAGCGAAAAGGATCGGCGAAGAGCTGGCTGCTGCCGGTGGCGGGAGCTCCGGCGTCGCACGATATCTTCGACGGCATCGATATCACCTGGAACCGGTTTGCAGGCGGCGCGGCGGTGGCGCGAGCGCTCGCGGATGCTTCGCGCAGTTTCGATCAGACGAATCCGGCGAAGAGTCTGCCGCTGCTGATCACGGCGAAGAAAGCGCTGGCGTCGGTGCACGATCCGCTTCGCGAGGAGCTGATCGACTTCAAGCGTAAGGATCTGGATGAAGCCATCGCGATGTGCGCCGGGTTGTGGCTGGATGCGACGGCCGATAAATTCGCAGTCACGCCTGGCGGGACGCTGCAATTGAGCGCGACAGCGCTGCGGCGCGAGAAGCGGGCGTCCGAAGTGGAATCGGTGGCGATTGAAGGGATAGCGCAGGCCGAAGCCAAGGAGCGCGGTGTCGCCCTGCCGTTCAATGAGCCCAAAGTCTTTACTGCTGAAGTCAAGGTGGCGCCGAATCAGGAGTTGTCGCAGCCGTATTGGCTTCGCCACCCGAAGGATGGCGACACGTACACCGTCGAGGATCAGCAGGAGATCGGATTGGCCGAGGATCCACCGCTCCTCAGAGCGCGCTTTCATTTGCGTGTGGAGGGAACGGGGGCCGAGGTCGTGCGCCCCGTGGTGTATCGTTACATCGAGCGAGCACAAGGCGAGATGATCAGGCCGGTGATTGTGGAGCCGGCGGTATCGCTCGAGTGGACTCGCCGTGCGCGGCTGTTCCCATCGGACGCGGAGCAGAGTGCGGAACTGCAAGTGAAAGCGAACGTCCCGGGAGCGGCCGGCGAAGTCCACATTTCGGCGCCGAGCGGTTGGAACGCGACCCCTGCCGTGCAACGTTTTCAACTTTCCGCTGCGGGCGAAGAATCGACCGTCGCGTTCCGGATCTCGCCGCCTCGCACCGATCAGAAGAGCGAGCTCCAAGCCAGCGCGAAGATTGGCGATCAGACCGTGGCCGTCGGCATGGAAACCATCAGTTATCCGCACATTCCTCCGCAGGTGCTGTTTCATCCATCAAAAACGGAGCTAGTTCGCAGCGACGTGAAGCTGCTTGCGAAAAATATCGGCTACATCATGGGCGCGGGTGATGAAGTCCCCGACGCGCTGCGGCAGATGGGCGCGGAGGTTTCGCTTCTCGGGCCGGATGACTTGGCGCGGAGCGATCTTGCGCGTTTCGATGCTATCGTGACCGGCGTACGAGCCTACAACACTCGCGTGGATCTGCGCGCGAATCAGGAGCGGCTGCTTAGGTATGTCCAAGACGGCGGGACGCTCGTGGTGCAGTACATCGACGCGCAGGGAGGGGGTGGTGGCGGAAGAGGCGGACGTGGAGAAGGTCGAGGCGGTCGCGGTGCAGCACAAGGCCGTGGCGCGCAGCCGAACGGCCGGGGATCGGCGTCACTGGCTGCGTTTCATACCGGGCCCTATCCTTTCTCTGTGGGTCGCGATCGGGTCACCGTAGAGGATGCGCCGGTGGGGTTGCCAAATCCGTCGAGCCCGCTGCTGCACCAGCCGAACGAGATCTCGCCGCGCGATTTTGAAGGCTGGATTCAGGAGCGCGGTCTGAATTTTGCTTCCGAATGGGACCCGCGCTATCAGTCCCTCTTTGAAACGCACGACCCCGGCGAGAAGCCGCTGCTCGGCGCGACACTCTACGCGCGTTGCGGCAAGGGCGCGTATGTCTTCACCGCTCTCTCGTGGTTCCGCGAATTGCCCGCTGGTGTTCCGGGAGCGTACCGGATCTTCGCCAATTTCCTTAGCGCGGGCAAGACGCTGTGAGCCGGCCGCCCGAACATGCACCCGAGCGCCGCGCTGAAGAGCCGCCGCCGTTTCTCGGGACCTGGGCGCACGTCTATCTTTTCGTGACCATCTATCTCGCTGCGCTGATCGCAGTGTTCTACGTTTTTTCGCGCGCGTTTGCTCCATGAGGCCGCTGGACTGGTTCGTGATGTTCGCCTGGCTGGCGTTCATCGTTAGCTACGGTTTGTATCGAGGACGCGGGAGCAGTACGGTCAATAAATTCCTTCTCGCCGGAAAATCGATGCCGTGGTACGCCATGGGGCTGTCGATCATGGCGACGCAGGCCAGCGCGATCACGTTCATCTCCACCACCGGCCAGGCGTACGTCGATGGCATGCGGTTCGTGCAGTTTTATTTCGGGCTTCCGCTCGCCATGCTGGTTTTGTCGGCGACTGCGGTTCCCATTTTTCATCGCTCGGGCGTTTACACTGCGTACGAATATCTCGAGCGTCGCTTCGATTCGAAAACCCGGTCGCTCGTGAGCGGGATTTTTCTGATCCAGCGCGGGCTCGCTTCCGGATTGTCGTTGTACGCGCCTGCGGTCGTGTTGTCGATCGTGTTGGGCTGGTCCGACCGGCTCACCGCGGTGATCATGGGCGTGCTGATCGTCACCTACACGGCGTATGGCGGCATCAAAGCCGTCACGTGGGCCGACGTCCCGCAGATGATCCTGATCTTTGCCGGTCTGTGGATCGCCTTCTTGATGGCGATCCACCTCTTGCCGGCCGATGTTTCGTTTCACGATGCCGTTTCGCTCGCGGGCGCGGCGGGCCGGCTGAACGCCGTGACATTTCATTTCGATTGGAACGACCGGTATAACGTGTGGAGCGGCGTGATCGGAGGAATGTTCCTCGCGCTCGCGTATTTCGGCTGCGATCAGTCGCAGGTGCAGCGCTATCTCAGCGGAAAATCGATCGAACAAAGCCGGCTCAGTTTGATTTTCAACGCTATGGCCAAGGTGCCGATGCAGTTTTTCATTCTGTTCATCGGCGCGATGGTTTTCGTCGCGTTCATATTTCTGCGTCCCCCGTTGCTCTTCCAGCCGGTCGAGCTGGCAAACCTGGGCGGCGATGCGAGGCTTCCCGCGATCGAGCGGCGCTATGAAGAAGCCTATGCGCGGCGAAAACAGGCAGCTGAGGATTTTGTGCAAGCTTCGCA
>DASQJA010000072.1:0-3318 GCA_035631275.1 Bryobacteraceae bacterium | reverse complement strand
CCATAACACGTCCGCTGAAAACCGCCTATTTCTTATGGTGTGCGTGAGCGGACGAAATTCATCGGACAGAACGACTCGGCTGGCAGACTTCGAAGAATGGTCTAGAGCCAAAGGTGGGCGACCTGTACAATCGGCGGGTAGCGAAAGACATATCGCGATGAATGAGTTCTTCCAGCGCCTAAAGCAACGCAAGCTGGTGCAATGGGCAATCGCGTATGTCGCTGCGGCTTTCGCGTTACTGCAAGGAATCGACATCGTGGCGCAACAGTTTAGTTGGCCGGAAGCGGTGCGTCGCGGCATTACTCTGGCGTTGGTGGTCGGCTTCCTGGTGACACTGGTTTTGGCCTGGTATCACGGCGAGCGCGGCGCACAACGCGCTACCGGGACGGAGCTTCTTATCATTGCGTTGGTCCTGGCTTTGGGTGGTGGACTCCTTTGGCGTTTTAGCACTACGCGTTCACCAGAAAGTAAGGCTCTCGCTACGCCTAACGACCACAAAAGTGAGTTGGCTGTCACGATTCCGGAGAAATCGATTGCTGTGCTTCCGTTCGAGAACCTCAGTGAGGAAAAGCAGAACGAATATTTCGCTGATGGCGTGCAGGACCAAATCCTGACCGACCTTGCGCAGATCGCGGATCTGAAAGTGATCAGCCGCGTGAGCGTGATGCAATACAGGAGCGGAGTCGTGCGCAATCTGCGTGAGGTAGGGCAGCAACTGGGCGTGGCGCGTTTGCTCGAGGGCACGGTGCAACGTGCCGCCAACAAGATTCGGGTGAGCGTGCAGTTGATCGACGCTCGCACTGATGCGCATCTCTGGGCGCAGACCTACGATCGCGACCTAGCTGATGTCTTCGCGATTCAGAGCGAGATCGCCAAAGCTATTGCAGATCAGCTTCAGGCAAAGCTGTCGGCACAGACAAAATCTGCCATCGAGGAGCCCCCCACTAAAGACCTCGCTGCCTACGAGCCTTACGTTCGCGCAAAATTGCTCATGCAGACGGGGTTTTTCGACGGAGACAAATTGTTCGAAGCCGCGCGCCTGCTTGATCAAGCCATCGCGCGCGACCCGGATTTTTTTCTCGCATACTGCTTGAGCGCCGAGGTGAACTGCCGCCTTTACAGGGTCTTTGATCACAAGCCGGCGCGACGCGACTTGGCCGACCGCGCGGTTAAGGCTGCCCTTCGTTTGCGGCCCGAAGCGGGAGAAGCGCATCTCGAACAGGCTCGATTCCTTTGCGTGTGCAAGCTCGATTACGACAAGGCCCGTGCGGAGCTCACTAGTGCCCAGCGCAAGCTACCGAACAACGCCCAGGTCTTCGAGCTGATGGGCTATATGGATCGTCTTCAGGGCCGTTGGAACGAGTCGGCGCGTAACTGTGAAAAAGCTCTGGAACTCGATCCGCGCAACTTATCTACGCTCCAGCAACTCGCGGTCGTCTACATATATATGCGGCGTTTTCCTGAGGCGGCCAGCACTGTGGACCGAGCCATCGCTGTGGCTCCCCAAGATGTTGGTCTGCGAGCATTTAGAGCGTGGCTCGATCTCCAATGGCGCGCCGATTCGAAGCCTTTACACAAAATCTTAGACGAAAACGCAGGCGCGCTAGCGGACTATGGTGAATTCAGGCTGGACGTGGCGCTGTGCGAGCGTGATCCAGCTCTTGCCGAACATGCTCTGGCAGCCATCGGGGTTGGATTTACTCAGGGGCTCCTCTATTTCTCGCCAACTTTTCTAAAAGCTTGTGTGGCGCGTGCTTTCGGCGACGGTGCAACAGCGCAAAAAGCGTTTACCGCGGCGCGTTCCGAATTCGAGCGCACCGTGCGCGGACAACCCGATGACGGAGAGCCGTTATGTATGCTCGGTCTGATCGACGCCGGCCTGGGGCGAAAAGAGGAAGCCATCCGCGAGGGACGCCGTGCCGCCGAACTGACTCCGGTCACAAAGGACGCGGTGAACGGAGCCAACATCATGCAATTTGTCGGCGTCATTTATGCGTGGACCGGAGAGAAAGATCTCGCGATAAGGCAAATCGCCGTGACGCTCCAAGTCCCGAGCGCCTTGAGCTACGGTCAATTGCGTTTGCACCCGTTCTGGGACCCATTGCGCGGCGATCCGCGTTTTGAAAAAATCGTCGCCTCGCTCGCGCCGAAAGAGGCGAGCAAGTAAATGCCGAAATCAAGCGAGTAGTCGAGAGCACTGAGGAATTCAAAGCGCGTATCGCGGCAATCATCGGCGACAAGAGCGAACACATCGCCGGAGGGCGGCAGCCACATCCGCTTTTGGTCCGCAAGAAGCGAGTGAGCAGAACGCAGAAACGGCCGCGGCGATGAAAGGGCGCCCGCAAGGAACCATGAGCGATTCGGATTCACAATCGTTGACCACGCAAATGGACGCTGTGTACTACTCGGCACCTGCTCCCCGGTCGCTAGAGCTCTCACCCTACTAGGATTGGTCTTCGACTGGCTAATCTTTCCATATGTCTATGTACCCGATGGTGGAATAGACCTCGACGCCACCGCGAAGGAGCTTGAGCGTATCCGTGCCCTTCCCAGTGGCCGGCACTTACACGAGGAGAACCACATACACATGCTAAACCTCATGGTGTTGGCGCTAAACGCCGAGCATCTGAAGGACTTCTGTGTTTTCACTGGGGACCCTCAATGGGGAGGGGCTACTGAGCCGGGTGCGAAAGAACTGGCGTTCGAACTCGAACGCGCGATCTACGGTCCGCCGCCGAAGAACTTCATACCAACGATCTCAGATGGATTCGCTAAGGGTTTGCCCGGAGGCCCAAAAGCAGCGGTCAACGGCCCCGGCTGGATAACATACCCTGCAAACGCGCTGCTCTACGCCAGCAGGAATGGTTACGTTCTCGTAAACGACGATCCGAATCTGCCAATGCCAGGTGTCGGTGGCGCGGATGTGAAAGCCAACGCCAAACAGCTCGCCACGATGATGGCGCTTGAAAGTGTCAGCTTCGTGCTCCCGAACATCAGACCGCTCTCGCTCCCCGAACTCGCGGAGTTCCGATCGGAAACGAAAGATCTAGTGCGGCCATTTCGACGGGCGATGCTTCGGTTATCGAAGGATTTGAATGCAGCGATTCTGTCCGATGCCTCTCTCAGCGACGTGAAGAGGGAGGCCAGATTCATCGCGGAGACGACGGTTGCACCGGAGCTTGAGCAGCTAAAGGCCGAACTCGCGCGTCCCAGTCAGCCTTGGTATCGAAGGGTTGTGGACCTCGCGACAGCAGCACCTTCAATCGCTGGAGCGTTTGCAACAATGCCGACGTCACTCGCTATTGCCAAAGCACTGGC
>DASQJA010000071.1:0-14042 GCA_035631275.1 Bryobacteraceae bacterium | reverse complement strand
CTTTCTTTGAGAACGGAGGGCAGGTCGGTGCGCGAAGCCTGAACGGCCGGGATCAATCCGAACAGTATGCCGGTGAGGAATGAGGCTAGCACGGTGAACGCGACCACGTGCCAGTCGAGCGCGACCTAGGCGTCGTGCGGGCCGAGGCGCGGGATGCTACCCGGAAAGATGGGGAGTAGCGCCCGGATGCCGATCCAGCCAAGGGCTAAACCGAGTGTGCCTCCGACCAGAGAGAGAATAACGCCCTCCGTTAGGAGTTGGCGAATGATGCGGCAGCGCGCCGCGCCGATGGCCGCGCGAATGGCGATCTCGCGGCGCCGGCCGGTGGCGTGCACGAGCAGGAGATTCGCCACGTTGGCGCAGGCGATCAGGAGCACGAAGCCGACGGCGGCGGCAAGCACGAGCAGTAAATCCCGGACGCCGCTGACCACGAGATCGTGCATTGGACGCACACTGAAACCGTCGCGCGGCGAGAAAGCGATGCCAGCGCGATATTTCGGCCGAAACTCGTCGGCAGAAAGCTTCAAACGCGCAATGGCCATCTCGGGTGTGATGCCACGTCTGAGCCGCGCGAAGCCAGCGAAGTAGTGCGCCTGATCCGTGCTGGCCCGATCTGAAAGGGAAGGTACAGCTCGATGGGCGGGTTGGCTTCCATGTTATTCTCGGGCGCGCTGATTCCGACGATCTGATACGCATCGCCGGTGAGCGAGATGGTTTTGCCGACAACGGAGGGATCGCGGCCAAAGCGGCGCGTTCAGAGTTCGTCACTGAGCACGGCGACGTTTGGGCCACCGGGACGGTCTTCTTCGCCGGTGAAGCCGCGGCCATGGGCGATGGCCAAGCCAAAGAGGGGGAACATCGAGGCCGTTACGCGCGCGGCCTGAAGCTGTTAGGGATTGTCGACACCGGTGAGATTCACGGTAGTCTTCGCCACGGCAGAGATCTCTTCGAACACGTCGGTGCGCTCACGCCAGATGTTGTACTTGGTGACGAACGCTCCTGGGAACGATCCCTGCGGAGAAGTGATGGTGAGGACCACCATGCGATCGGCGTCGGGATAAGGCAGGGGGCGAAGCAGCACCGTATTGATGACCGAGAAGATGGCGGTGTTGGCGCCAATGCCAATGGCCAACGCGGCGACTGCGGTTACCGTGAAGCCAGGGCTCCGAAAAAACATTCGCAACGATTGGCGCACGTCCTTCAGGAATGTTTCCATGGGAACCAGCTTACTCACGCTTCGTGCCGCAAAGACCCCCGCTAAGCTCGCGGAGTACAATTGCCGATACAACGACCAATGGCCGATACAGTCTTTCTCTTCGACGTCGATAACACGCTGCTCGACAACGATCACGTCACCGCGGATCTGAAGCTGCACTTGCATGCTAATGTCGGCCCCGAGCGGTCGCTGCGCTATTGGCAGCTCTTCGAAGACCTGCGGTCGGAGTTGGGCTATGCCGACTATCTGGGCGCGCTCCAGCGCTATCGCCTGGAGCATCTGCACGAGCCGAACTTACTCGCCGTTTCGTATTTCCTGATGCGATATCCGTTCGCGAATCGGCTGTTTCCGAATTCGATTGACGCGGTCCATCACGTCGGCAAGTGGGGACGCGCTGTGATCTTGTCGGATGGCGACGTAGTTTTTCAGCCGCATAAAGTCTACCGATCGGGACTTTATGAGGAATTCGAGGGCAATGTCCTGATCTACGTCCACAAAGAGAAGGAGCTGGCCGACGTCGAGCAGCGCTACCCAGCTTCGCACTACGTGATTGTCGATGACAAACTGCGAATCCTTGACGCAGTAAAGAAGATCTGGAAAGATCGCGTGACGACGGTGTTCGTGCGCCAAGGGCATTACTCGCACGATCCGAAAACACTGGCGCAATACCCGGCGGCCGATGTCACGATCAGCAGGATCGGCGACTTGCTCGATCACGACTTCAGCAAGGTTAGCGCTGCGGCGGACTAAGTTTTGCGGACCGGCTCGCGCAACTCAGCGGTAACGATGGCTTGCGCCTCCAGCTGAATGCGCGCGAGGTGATCGCGGCTGAGAAAACTCTCGGCGTAGATCTTGTAGGCGTCCTCGGTGCCGGATGGCCGAGCGGCGAACCATCCGTTTTTGGTCTCGACCTTGATCCCGCCGATGGGATTGCTGTCGCCCGGAGCCTTCGTCAGGATGCGCTCGATTTTCTCGCCGGCAAGTTCTGACGCGGTGATGTCCTCGGGCGACAGGCGCGCCAGAGCTGCTTTTTCCTCCGCGGAGGCGGGCGCATCGATGCGCTCGTAAAACGACTCGCCGTGTTCGTGCACCAAGTCGCGATAGATCTCGCCGGGATCGCGGCCCATCCGCGCGGTGATCTCGGCCGAAAGCAGCGCGGCAATAAGTCCGTCTTTGTCCGTGCTCCAGGCCGATCCGTCGCGCGTCAAGAACGATGCGCCAGCGCTCTCTTCTCCGCCGAAGCCGAGCCGTCCTGAGACCAGGCCGTCCACGAACCATTTGAAACCTACGGGGACCTCGCAGAGGCTGCGGCCCAACCGCGTGGAGACCCGATCGATCATGCTGCTCGACACCACCGTTTTTCCAACTGCCGCATCCGCGCGCCAGCCCTGACGATTTGAAAAAAGATACTTGACGCACACGGACAGGTATTGATTCGGAGGCATTAGTCCGGCGCTGCGGGTGACTACACCATGCCGGTCATGATCGGTGTCGCAGGCGAACGTAATGTCGAACTTATCTTTCAGCCCGATCAGGCTGCGCATCGCGTAGGGCGATGATGGATCCATGCGAATACGGCCGTCCCAATCGAGCGTCATGAAGCGGAACGTGGGATCGACAGTATCGTTAACGATGCTGAGGTTGATACCGTACCGATCGGCGATCGCAGGCCAGTAGTGGACGCCGGCGCCGCCTAGCGGATCGACACCCATCTGTAGGCCGGAGCCGCGAATCGCATCGAGGTCGATGGCCGTGGAGAGGCCGCTTACGTACTCAGCAATATAGTCATGGGTCTGTGTAGTCGAGGACTTGCGCGCGGAGTCGAATGGAATGCGCTTGACGTCGTTGAGTGTGTTTTCAAGAAATCGATTCGCGAGATTCTGAATCGCAGCGGTGGTGTTGCTGCCGGCGGGCCCGCCGTGCGGCGGGTTGTACTTGAATCCACCGTCCTCCGGCGGGTTGTGCGACGGCGTGACAACGATACCGTCAGCAAGCCCGGTGCGGCGTCCACGGTTGTGATTGAGAATCGCATGCGAGATGGCGGGGGTGGGCGTGTATTCGCCACCGGGCGCCAGCATGACCAGCACTTCGTTGGCGGCCAGCACTTCGAGCGCGCTCATCTGAGCCGGTTCTGAGAGAGCGTGAGTGTCGATACCGAGAAATAATGGGCCATCGATAGACTGTTCCTTGCGGCACTGGCAAATGGCCTGCGTAATCGCGAGAATGTGCCACTCGTTGAATGACTTCTTCAACGACGATCCGCGATGCCCGGAAGTGCCGAACGAAACACGCTGCGATGCGATACGTGGGTCCGGCCGCTCCGAGAAATATGCCGTGACCAACCGCGGCACGTTCACGAGATCGGCTGCTTGAGCCGGTTGACCGGCGTCGGGGCTGACGGCCATGGAGACGTCCTCTCCAGTCCAGATTGACACATCGGCAGGAGCAGAACTCTCTGGAGCTTGCAGGCGAGTCTTCTAGCTACGCGGTGACAGAATTTACGAGAACCGTCTCTTCGACGATTCGGCCATCGAACAGCGTGATGCTGCGTTCGGCGCATTTCGCATAGCGCGGATCGTGCGTGACCATGCAGATGGTGGCGCCGTCTCTGTGCAGTTCGCTAAGCAGCGTCATCACCGCTTCGCCGTTGGCCGAATCCAGGTTTCCGGTGGGCTCATCGGCGAGCAGGATCGACGGATGGCCGCCGAGCGCACGCGCCACGGCGACGCGCTGCTGCTGACCGCCCGAGAGCTGCGACGGATAGTGTTTCATGCGGTGCGACATGCCGACGCGTTCGAGCGCGTCCTTCACCAAGGTCTTGCGCTCCGACGAAGGCATGCTGCGATAGGTGAGGGGCAGCTCGACGTTTTCGTAAACGGTGAGGTCGCCGATCAGGTTGAAGGCCTGGAAGATGAACCCGATCTCGCGGTTGCGCACCCGCGCTCGCTCGGAGAGCTTCATCTGGTCGACGCGCGTGCTGTTGAGCACATAAGTCCCTTGCGATGGGGTGTCCAGCAGGCCGAGAATGGCCAGCAAAGTCGACTTGCCGCAGCCGGATGGGCCGGAAATCGAGACATATTCTCCCTTGCGAATCTTCAGCTCGATCCCGGCGAGGGCGTGGGTTTCCACTTCGTCGGTCGTAAACACTTTGTAAACGTCTTGGAGTGCGATCAGCGTCTGTCGGTCATCAGCGGGATTCACATGAAGCTCCTTAACAGTCGGTTCACTCTGCCCTAGTGTCAACACTTGGACGTACGCAGCCGGGACGAGTTAGGTTCGAAGAAAAACGATTGTTTCCGGCCATGTTCTTAAGCCACTACTTCGATTGCGGAAGAAAGTTACCGAGTTGAGCCTAAATTATTCGAATCGTTGGTTCAATTGTCGATGGGCGGCTCCGCATGATCGATCACGAGCACTTGAGTGGGGTGTTTTTGAAGCTCCAGCTTGAGCCCGAGCTTCTCCACGGCTTCGAACGCCGAAACGGCACCGTTGGGGTCGCTGGCGTTGGGGACGCTCGGTGCGGCACTTGGAGTGCCTCCGTCGCGTGAGACGCGATCGAAGACGCCTCGCCCGGTCCAGCTCAGGACAAAGTCCCAGCCGCCGGAAAGCTCGGTGGAGTCGATGACCGGGTGGTCGATGTAGCCTCCGGCGAATTGCCGCAGCATTTTGGCGAAATCGGCCATGGTGGTGTTCTGGCATGTAAATGAGTTGGTAAGTGACGGATTACCGAGGATCGCGCCCGGCGATTGCCGGCAGAAAGTGCGGGCTTCTTCGGGGGACTGTTTCATTTTGGGCGGGCGCTTGGGTGCGACGAGAGCGTAAACATTTCCGGCTTGCGTTTCGGTGTGTGTGGCAAGCTTGAACCGTTCCACCAGGAGCGACCGCAACATCAGCCGCATCGTATCGAAGTCGACAAACGGCTCGGGCGGATCGCTTTCCGGCGCCTTCGCGACGATATCGAAGCGGTCCGAATCGATCCATTTCGGTCCGCCCACGATCAGGTCCGGCGGGTCCGGCATCATATCGCAGGTAATCTGAATGAGGAACTTCAAGTTCATGCCTTTCACGGTCAAACGTCCGCCAGGCAGGTTCTGAAATATCCGGTCCCGCGAATCGGGTCTGCTTGGCTTGACATCCGCGACGTCGAACTCCGCGGGCGGCGGTTTTTCGCCGAGAATTTTGGCGACGTCAGGGACATTGGGAGTAGGCGTCCGATTGACATGATCCACGGCGATGACAGGCGCCGGCAAGGTATCGAGCTCCAATTTTAGGCCGATTCTTTCGAGCGCATCGAAGACTGAGACGCCTTCTGAACCTGCCAGGCCCAACTGCCCTCTCGCAGTCCATGAGATCGTGAGGTCCCAATTTCCTTCGATTCCCGTTTTGTCGACGACTGGTTTGTCCAAGTAGCCGTTGGCCATGCGACGTATTTGCTCGGCGAAGGATGCCATCGTGATGTTGTGGCAGTCCACTGTTTGAGGCGGCATCGCACCGCCGGGCGGAGGTGGTTTGAAAGGTTGAGGTCTGCATCCAGCGGGAGCGGACCGATTCGGCTCCTTCAATTGCAATTTGCGCTTGCCGACCTTCAGCGTGTACGCCGGAAGCGGCCGCGTGTCGTCGTGCACCTGCAGTTTGAAGCGATCCTCTAACAAAGTTCGCAGCATGAGCATCGCGGTTTCATACGACGTCGACGGCGATGTCTTGGCTTGCACGTCGAAGCGATCCGATTCGAGCCAGGATGGTCCACCGAGAACCTCGTCGGCGTCCACGCGGTATGCGTATCGAACCAAGTCAACTATCGTGGCGTTATGAGCGACGTACTTACCAGCGCGGTAGTTGTTCCTGGTGGACGGATACATGTTCGATGCAGGCGGATTCGCGTGAACATCGGCGGCGTCAAACATGGGAGCCGGCGCTTTCGATGCAGGGACTACTGGCGCAGCGGTGGTCTGGCCCAGCGCGGTGGCACAAGCAAGAGCGGATGCGGCGATCCAGCGTGAACTGACGAACATCCGCGTCACGTCACGAATCTCCTCCAAAATGCGCACAAATTCAAGACGCAACCGGGACATATCGGTTGCATTAGAAATAACGCGAAACAGTTCAGTTCCGTGCAGGACTATTTTGCGGATAATTGCGGAGTGGGCCTTTAGTTCAGCGGAAGAACGAGCCGCGCCTCGCAGCCCGGGCCCTGGGCGGCGTTCTGCAAAGTCAAAGTGCCGCCGTGCGCTTCAGCGATTTGACGGCTCAACACCAGGCCGATGCCCGAGCCGGTGGGCTTGGTGGTGAAGAAAGGCACGAACAGATTCGAGGTGTTCGGGAGTCCTGGGCCATCGTCACGCACCCAGACAACCAAGTGCGAATTCTGGCGGTCCCAGCCGACGCGCACACCTCCGCCAGTTTCGAGCGAAGCGTCCGCGGCATTGCGGATCACGTTAATGAGCAACTGCTCGATCTGGTCGGCATCGGCCTGAATGGTCAGCTCGGGACCTGCCTGAAGCTCGGGTTTGATTCGGGTTTCGAGACCGACGACACGCCGCACCAGATCGTTGATGTCGACCGGTGCCAGCGTTGGCGCCGGTAACTTAGCAAGCCGTGCGTAGGCAGTCATAAAGCGGCTCAGGGCTTCACTGCGAGTCGCGATGACTGCCAGACCGCGGCGCACGTCTTCTTCCCAATCGGGCGGGCGCGGCTGACGGGCGAGCAGATTGTCGAGGCTTCCGGCGATCGATTTAATCGGCGCTAGCGAATTGTTCAGCTCGTGGCCGATCACGCGCACCAGTCGCTGCCAGGCCTTCAGCTCTTCCTCGCGCAGTGGGCGCGTGAGATCGGTGACCACCAGCATCTGATGGGGCAGGCCGCCTTCGCGAAACATGCTACGGCTGATACCCCAGCGTGCGGTCGCGCCCGCGAAGGTGCGTTGGACGGTCTGCTGCGCGTCGCCTTCGAGGTAGCTATCGAGTCCCAGCCGCACGGCGTCAGCGCCGAGAATGCGCTCGGCAGCTTGATTTAACATGCGTTCGCCCGCACGATTCACTAACCGGAGCCGGTGTTCGCCGTCAAAGGCGAAGACCGCAACGTTGATCTCTTCCATCACTTTTCTGAGTAGCGTCGTCGCTTCAAGCGCTCCCAGACGCTGCGCGCGAAGAGTTGCGCTCATCGCGTTAACCTGCTGGATCACTTCGCTCATGGCGTCGTCGGTCTTGGCGCCTCGTGCGCGGATGGAATAATCGCCTTCGCGCATGGCTTCGAGCAGATTGGCAAGCGTACGCAGCGGCGAAGCGACACGATCGCGCAAGGCGATGCAGAAGCCCAGCCAGCAGCCAACCATGCCCAGCGTCAATGTCCATTGGACTTTGGGCGTGTAGCTGCCGAGCCACAAGATCAGTGTGGCCGTTAGCACCGCTGGGAAACCCGCGGCGAGAGCCATGAGGAGAATGCGCTGCTCGTGGACCAGGCGAGGTTTGGAAACGCTCATGAGCGATACCGGCCGGTCGAATGCCATGGGCCGGGTTTCGTTCACATCATAGCCCGTAGCGCTGGAGGCGGCGATAGAGGGCGCTGCGGCTTAGCCCGAGGGCGTTGGCCGCGTGACTGACATTGCCGTTGTAGCGCGCTAAGGCTTTCTTGATGAGGAAAGCCTCCACTTCCTCGATGCTCATGTCTTCGAGACGTGGGATGCCGTCGCGCGAGGTGCGCAGGGCAAGGTCCGATGGCCGGATTTGTGTATCCTGCGCCATGAGTACAGCGCGCTCTACAACGTGGTTCAACTCGCGGACGTTGCCTTGCCAGGGATTGTCGAGCAGCGACTGCAATGCAGCATGATCGAATCCGCCAATCCGTTTCCGGTACCGCTGCGCGTGCATGGAGAGAAAGTGCGCGGCCAGAAGCGGAATATCCTCGCGCCGCTCGCGCAGCGCCGGAAGATGAATTTCGATGGTGTTGAGGCGAAAAAGCAGGTCCTGGCGGAACCGCCCGGCATGGACCTCTTCATCCAGATGCGCGTTGGTTGCAGAGATTACCCGGACGTCGACGCGCTTGGTGCGGGAAGAGCCGACGCGTTCCATCTCGCCGACTTCGAGCACGCGCAGCATCTTGGCTTGGAGATTCAGCGGGACGTTCGCGATTTCGTCGAGAAATAGCGTGCCGCCGTCGGCCAATTCGAAGCGGCCCACGCGGTCGGCCTTTGCGTCGGTGAATGCGCCTTTGACGTGTCCGAACAGCTCGCTTTCGAACACACCTTCGGCGAGACCGCCAGCGTTCACGGTGACCATCGGTTTGGATGCGCGCGGCGAGATGGCGTACAGCGTCTTGGCCACTACTTCCTTGCCGGTGCCCGGCTCGCCGGTAATTAGAACGTTGGCGTCCGATGGACCCACACGCGCGATCATCTGCAAGACCGGCTGCATGGACGGCGATTCCGCGATCAGCGCCGGAACGCCTTCGGTGCGCAACAGTCGGTTCTCGGCTTCGAGGCGTAGTCCACGTCGGATCGCGTTACTCAAATCGATCTGAGTTTTGACGATGCTGACCAAGCGCTCGTTTTCCCAGGGTTTTTGGATAAAATCGCGCGCGCCACGGCGCATTGCTTCGACCGCGAGGCCGACGGTACCCCAGGCCGTCATGACAATGACGGGGAGGATAGAGTCGATGGTCTGAATGCGCGTCAGGAGGTCCAGGCCTTCCTGGCCGGACGTGGTGTCGCGCGTATAGTTCAGATCCATCAGCACGACATCGAAATCCCGCGCTTCCAGCTGCGATATGATCGCGGCCGGCGAGGTCGCGAGTTCGATCTGGTAGCCTTCGCCCTTGAGCAAGAGACGCAGCGCCTCCAAAACGTCCTGCTGGTCGTCGGCGATTAGAATGCGCGGGGCGTTATCGGAGGCGGCTCGCATGGAGACGGGTTCAGGACCAGTATTCAGAATACTGAATGCGGACGCGTCGCCGCGCTCTTCCGCGATGGCGGAATTGGCTGCCCCTGAACGCTCGCCAATGTGTTCTAAAGTTTCGTGAATCGTTTGTTTCTCCTTACGCTGATGCTTCCATTTACAGTTGCCAGATGTAGCTCTGGCCCGCCGCAGCCGATCACACCCTCGGCGTGCTGGGCGGGAAATTGGCCGTGGACCGGCAGCTTGAAGTCGGTCTGAATGGGTCCATTCTTGGTTCGGGCGCGGATGTGCGCGGACGCTCCACGCGGCACTTCGAGCGAAATGGCTCCATTCACGGTGGTGAAATTTAGCGGGCTGGTGATTTTTCCAACGGACGCCGTGATGGAGCCGTTCACTGTCTCGCCCTGAGCAGCACCGGTAGTGCTCAGCACGACATCGCCGTTCACTGTATGGGCTTCGGTGTCGGCGTCGAGCGACTTAGCCTCTACCAGACCGTTCACGGTCCGAGCCACGAAGCGCACACCCGCAGGGACGCTGACCGTGAAATCGATATTGACATCGCCCGCCGCTGGTGCTGATACGTCGGGTACCGCGAGAATTGTGACGCCTCCGTCATGCTCAACCACTTTGACACCGACCGTGCTGGGATCGATGGCCCGCCCCGACTTATAGGCGACGACGTCGACGCTGCCGCCACTGGCCGGCTGCGCGTGAATATTGCCGTTGATCCCACGGATTTCGATTTCTTGTCCAGCCGGGACGTTGCCGGACCAGTGAAACGTATCGGTGGTGGCCGCGCCGAACAGAGGAGCGGTCAGAAGCACGGAAACGAGCGCGATGTGCACGATCTTTCTTCCTCCTTATTCGTATCTCAGGGCTTGCATTGGGTCGACTTGGGTAGCTCTGCGCGCCGGGAAATAACTCGCCGTGACGGCTACGATGCACAATATCAGCGAGACTGCGACGAACGTAAGTGGATCTGTCGGGCTGGTTTCGAACAGCAAGCTGCGCAAATAACGGGTCAGAGCGAAGGCGCCGGCGAGGCCGGCGGCGATCCCGATGACGGCGAGCGCTGCGCCTTGTCCGACGACCAGGCGAAGGACTTCGCCGCGGCTGGCGCCGAGCGCCACGCGAATACCGATCTCTCGAGTGCGCTGCAGCACCGAATACGACATGACGCCGAAGATTCCGATCACGGCGAGCAGCAGCGCCAATCCAGCGAAAGAGCCGAGCAACACGGATTGGAAGCGCGGGCGCGCGATGGATTTCGAGAGGACGGCCTCCAGCGGCTGGATATCGGCGATGGCCTGGTCCTTATCGTAGGCGTGGATTACTTGCTCGATTACGGGGGCCAGCTTCATGGGGTCGGAGATAGTGCGAATCATCAAAGTGGCGGCTCGGGCCGGCTCCTGCGCTTCGGCGAAATAGACGGCTGGCATCGCGTCTTGATCCAGCCCGTCGTGCTTCACATCGGCAACCACGCCGACGATTTCGTATGGCGTTTCGCGGCCCCAACTCACGAACAGCCGCTGGCCGATCGGGTCCATTCCTTGAAAATAGACGCGAGCGAGCGAGTGGCTGATGAGAACGACCGGGGCCGTCTCTGCGCGGTCGCGGCGAGTGAACAGCCGGCCCCGAATCAGCGGAATGCTCATGCTCGAGAAATAGTCCGGCGTGACGATGGAAACAGCAGTGACCGGCTCCTGGCCTGGCTTCGGAAGGGGCCTTCCCGCAACACGAAACGTTGTTGCAGATTTGAGTCCGCTCAGCGGCGCCCACAGGATGGATCCCGCGGATGCGACACCTGGAACGCGCTCGATTCGACTTAAGATTTCCTGCAGACTGTCCGCCTGCTGTTGCGGATTCGCGTATCGCGGGCCCACCAGGCTGATATGCATCGACAGAATACGATTCGTTTCGAAACCCGGCGAGACGCGCTCCAGCCGGAAAAAGCTCTGGATCAGCAGGCCCGCTCCGATGAGCAGCATGAGCGCTAGCGCGATCTCGCCGGCGACAAGGGCGGCCCGGAGGCGGTTGTGGCGGAGACTTTCTGACATGCCCCGGCCGGTCTCCTTAAGCGCCTCGGTCAACGCTGGCCGCGCGGCGCGCAATGCGGGAATCAGGCCGAACGCTAGGGTCGTGAGCAGGGACAACGCGGCGGTGAATCCGAGCACGCCCGTATCGATTGACACGCGATTCACGCTCGCCGCCGATATGCTTTCGGGCAGCATCGCAAGCAGGAACTCCTTGGCCCAGATCGCGGCTAGTAGCGCTAGCAAACCGCTCGCGAGGCTAAGCGTTCCACTCTCGATCAGCAATTGGCGAACGATTCGTCCGCGCGTCGCTCCAAGCGACGTTCGGATCGCGATCTCGTGCGAGCGCGCGGTCGAGCGCATCAACATCAGATTCCCGACGTTAGCGCAAGCGATCAGCAACACCAGGCCGACGGCACTCAACAAAACCAGGAGCGGCGTGCGAAGTTCACCGGTGAACCTTTCGCGTATGGAAAGCACCGACGCGCCCCAACCGGTATTGAAGTCGGGATGCTCTTGAGCCAGACGCGAAGCGATCCCGTTCATGTCGGCTTGCGCTTGCAACTCCGAGATTCCCGGACGCAACCGCGCGATGCCCGAGAGCGAGCGGCCTCTCCGAGCGGCGCCTGCGTCGATGTGCATAAGCTGCCAAATGTCCGGCCGGATGTCCGGAAACCGAAAACTCTGCGGGAGAACGCCGATCACAGTGACTACCGTATTCTCGACGATCAGCTTTCGGCCGACGATGTGGGGGTCTGCACCAAAGCGGCGCCGCCAGAATCCGTCGCTGATGATGGCGACATTGGCGCGGGCCGCGTCGTCCTCCGGGAGAAAATCACGGCCGAGCGCCGGGCGCACGCCGAGAATCGAGAAAAAGTTGTGCGTGGCGAGGTCCGATGGGATTTCTTCCGGCGCGCCTTCGCTGGCGATGTTGGAGGTCAACGTGAACCCATAGTAGGCCGCCAGTTTCTCGAAAGAGCGATTGCGTTGCTGCCAGTCGGCGAAGTTTTGCGGATTTACGGAGTTGAACTTGCCTGTGTGGGGACTCTTCTCGTAAACCATGACCAGGCGGTCGGAATCGTGGAACGGCAGCGGACGAATCAGGACGGCATTCACGACGCTGAAGACCGCGGTGTTGGCACCGATGCCGAGCACGAGAGCGAGCAGCGCGATCGTTGTTGATCCGGCATTCGCTCGCAGGACGCGCAATCCAAAAGTAAAATCCTTCCAAAGAGCGTCCATAGTCGTGACAGCAGTGCAACTTCTATTCCAGGGGAAGCCTTTGGCGAACAGTGGGATAGGTTGGATCGTTGTTCGGTTATGGGACGGCGGTGGGCGGGGGTGGGAAGGTGTCAGGCGTCAGCTTTCAGGTGTCAGTACATTTTAGACCTTTCGTGAGGCCGGTCAGCATTCTGCCAACTTCGGCAGTCGGAGCGAAAGCTGGTTTGGCTTCTGACTCTGTGAGATCGCCTAGGCGACAAGTGATCAGCAGATGAGTTTCGAGTTCCATCAACGAACCGTTGGCGACAGAGAGATGGCGGATGTAATCGCCGAGGTGTTCGCGGCCATGTCCTTCGGCAATGTTCGCGGGAATGGAGACAGCGGCACGCTGCGTCTGCGCGGCGAGACCGAACTGTTCTGATTTCGGGAACTGGCGACTCAACCGGTAACACTCGATAATCAGTTCCATCGCCTTCTGCCAAACCAGCAGTTCCCCTGTACCTACGAACGCTCACTCCCCGGCACCTGACACCTGAAACCTGACACCTAGTCCGTGATCCACCCATCCACGATGTGCACGATTCGATTGCCGAACTCGGCGTTCTTTTCGTTGTGAGTGACCTGGATGATCGTGGTGCCTTCGTCGTTCAGCTTCTTGAAAAGCTCCATGATCTCTTTGCCTTGGCTGGAGTGAAGGTTGCCGGTGGGCTCGTCTGCCAGGATGATTTTGGGGTTGGCTACGATGGCGCGAGCGATGGCGACCAGTTGCTGCTGGCCGCCGGAGAGCTGGTTCGGATAGAGGTCCTTCTTGCCGACGATCTGGAAGCGGTCGAGCACGTCGCAGACGATGCTGTCGCGCTCGGACTTTTTGATGTTGCGGTAGGAGAGGGGGATGTCGAGGTTCTCGTACACGGTCAGAGAGTCGAGCAGGTGATAGCTCTGGAAAACGAATCCGAAGTACTTCTTATACAGCTCCATGCGGTCCTTTTTCGCGAGCTTGTGGATGGGATGTTCGAGCAGATGATACTCGCCGGTCCAGGCGCTGTCGTGCATGCCGAGCAAGTGCAGCATGGTGGATTTCCCAGCGCCGGAAGGCCCCATGATCGACACGAACTCGCCTTCCTTGATGTCGAGATTGATGCGGCGGAGGACGAAGGTCTTGGTAGGTCCGTGTTCAAAATACTTTTCGACGTTCCGAAGAACGATCATGGAGTTCATAGAGTTTATTGTCGTTGAAGGGCGCGGGAGCCTGCTAGCGAAATTGAGCAGTTCGGGCGCGTTTTTAGTGACTGAAGAGGCGGTCGATATTGGAGATGAGCTTGGCAGAAGCCGGGCATCCGGAAAACTGCGCGCGGATGTTCTCAACGCGAATGGTGTTCGCCTGGATAGGCAACACGAGCGCCGAATGCGAGAGCGCAATCAGACCCAGCGCAATCACGGACACGGCGATGACGTCGATGTGCTGGCGAATCATTAGGCAACTCCTACACTTTCCTCCACGATGCGTCCGTCAAAGAGGCGAATGGTGCGATCGGCATAGCGCGCATAGCGTGGATCGTGGGTCACCATGCAGATAGTTGCGCCGCCGCGGTGCAGTTCGCGTAGAAGATCCATGACGGCTTCACCATTCGTTGAATCCAGGTTTCCAGTCGGCTCGTCGGCGAGCAGGATAGATGGGTCGCC
>DASQJA010000070.1:0-17880 GCA_035631275.1 Bryobacteraceae bacterium | reverse complement strand
CGGATGGAAGACGTGATCTTTGCCGGCACCCGCGACCGAAAACCGCTCGGGCTCGCTTCAGTGACCATGACTTTGGTCGATCCCACCTCCGATCACCCCGGGCATCATCTTCTTCACCACGAACAGAACGGCCATGCCAGCGGCGCGAACGGGAACGGAGCGAACGGACATGCCGAGCACAAGCCGAGCGAGGTTACGATTACGCGGAGGCTGTTCCGATCGGGTGAAAGCGAGTACCTCATCGACGGGAAAGCCGCACGGCTGCGCGACATCCAGGATCTTTTCATAGGGACGGGCCTCGGGCCCGAAAGCTACGCGATCATCGAGCAGGGACGCATCGGGCAGATTCTCAGCAACAAGCCGCAGGATCGGCGGGCAATCATCGAAGAAGCGGCCGGGATCGGCAAGTTCAAAACCAAGAAGCGGCTGGCGGAAGCGAAGCTCGAAGGCGCGAAACAGAACCTCTCGCGCGTGTTCGACATCCTGGAAGAAGTCAGCCGCCAGGCAAACTCCCTGAAGCGCCAGGCGTCCAAGGCGAAGCGGTACGAGGAGCTTAAGAGCGACTTAGTGGCGCAGCTTAAGCGATCGTTAACTGGCCGGTTCCGCATGCTGGAGCGCGACGCGGCAAAAACTGCTCTCGATCTGAATCTTGCGAACACAGAGTTCCAGAATTTGTCGAACCAGGTGTCGGAGCGCGAGTGCAAGTACACGTCGCTTCAGGAGACTTGCTATCGCAACGAAGCGGAGCTGACGGCTGCGCGCCAGAAGCTGGCCGACTTGCAGCTCGATCAGGAACGAACGCGCGGGAGGCTGGAGTCGCAAGCCAAGGAAATCGAGGCCATCGAGCAGCGGCTCACGCTGAGCGAGTCCGAGACCCAAGAGCTCGATAGGAAACACGCCCAGGTGCGCGAGAGCCTGGCCGCACATCTAGAGACAGTCGCGGACTTGGAAAAGCAGACTGAGGCGTCGCGCGAGAAGTTAGCCGCAAAATCGATCGAGCGCGAACAATTGCAGCAGGCGTTGCAGGAACGGTCGCGGACGCTCGAGACCGGGCGTCAAAACGTTTTGCGGCTGCTCGGCGAGGCGTCGGCGCTGAAGAATCAACTGGTGCAGATCAGCGAGTACCTGTCGGCCGTGGATCGCGATTCGGCGCGCTGCCGTCACGATGAAGAAGCTGCTGCCGGGGACTTGGACCGGCTCAATGCTCTGAAGAACGAGCTTTCCGAGAAGATGGCGGCACGGCAGTTGGAGCTGGATTCGATTGCGGATCGTAAGCGGCGCGTCGAGGAGGAGTTGACCGCGTCGAAGTCGAGCGCGGCGGAAGCGCGGCAGGCGCTCGATCATCTCAAGACCGAGGCGTCTCGCCTCAAGGCTCGCAAGGATTCGCTCGAAGAAATTCTTTCCCATCGCGCGTATACAACCGAGAGCGTCAAGCGATTGTTCACCGCCATAGAGCAGGGTCAGGCCGAGGGATTCCGTCCGGCGGGGGTGTTGGCCGATTACATCGATGTCGAGCCTGCCTACGAAAAAGCTGCCGAAGAATTTCTGCACGAAGAGCTCGAATACGTGGTGGTCCAGAACTGGAGCGAGGCCGAGCGCGGCATCGACATCATGCGCACCGATATGGATGGCCGCGCGACGTTCCTGGTCCATCCGGAGCCGGGTCAATTTCAGCCGGGCGCGAGCCAGATGGACAGCAACGAGGGCGTAATCGGGCGTCTGGCGGATCATCTGCAGTTCACTAACGGCTTTGGGGCGGCACCGCCAGAGCTGCTACCGCGTTTGTCGCGCTGTTTTCTGGCGCGCGATCGCGCTGCGGCTCAGCAACTTTCGGTACAGCATCCCGATTTGTTTTTCCTAGCGCCGGACGGCGTCAGCTATCACGGCCAGGCAGTGAGCGGCGGTAAGAAAACGGGTAGCGGTCCGCTGGCCTTGAAGCGCGAGCTGCGGGAATTGACGGGCGAGGTGCAGGCGAAGGCCCAGGCCGTGGACGAGACTGCGGCACGCCTGGCGCAGCTGGAGCGCGAGATCTCCGGGCTTGGCGAGGATCTCGAGGCCTTACGCGGGCTTCAGCAGAAGCAGGAGAAGGAAGCACTGGCGCTGGATCACGAGCATCGCAAGCTGGCTGAAGAGTTCGCGCGAGCGTCGTCGAGGCTGTCAGTCGCGCGGCTCGAGCTCGAGCGATTACGACAGGAGGGCGACCGGGCGCGCGCCCAACAGGAGCGCGATCAGCGCCTGGTGGATGAAAAAGAGGCCGCACGGTCGATCGAAGAGCAGGTGCTCGAACAATCGCGCGCCGATTTCGAAGAGCTGCAAGCCACGGCGCATCAGTTGATGGAAGAGCACGGCGAGCTTCGAGCAGATCTGGCCGGTCTAGAGGAGCGCCAACGGTCCGAACGCGCGGCGCAACAGCGGTTGCAAGCCCAGGCCGATGAGATCGCGAAGCGGCAGCGGGAAATCAGTTCGGAAATGGGGCGCTTGGGAGTGGAGCGCGCGCGATTGCTTGCGGACAACATCGAGCTCGATCGCCGGGCGGCAGTACTCGTGGAAGAACTCAGCGCGGCGCAGCAGACTGTAGCTCTGTTGGCCGAGCAAGAGACCACGTTGCGCGCGAATCTCGCGGAGGTCGAGGAAACGCTCAAGCAGTTGCGTGTCGACGCCCAGGCGTGGCAAGAAAAGCGCGGGCAGATCGAGCTGGAGCTGGTCAAGAAACAAGCCGAGCTGAAGTATCTGGACGAAACCAGCCGCAAGGAATTGAACGCGCCGCTCGAGGAGCTGGCTTCAGGTGAAGAAGAACTGCTCGACGATGCCGCACTTGCCGAGGCAGAACAGAAATATCAGGAAATTAAGACGCGTATCGAAGCGTTGGGGCCTGTGAACCCTCAGGCGCTCGAAGAATACCAGGAGGCGCAGCAGCGCTACGAGTTTTTGAACGCGCAGCGGCAGGATCTGCTCGATTCCATCCGCGACACCGAGAGAGCCATTCACGATATTGACATCGAATCGCGCAAGCGCTTCGGCGACGCCTTCGAAAAAATCAATGAGCACTTCCGCGTTTTGTTCCGCACGCTATTCGGCGGCGGGACCGGCGAGATGCGGTTGACCGATGAATCGAACATCGCTGAATCGGGAATCGACATCGTCGCTTCCCCGCCCGGCAAGCGGCTTCAGAACGTCCTGCTGCTCTCCGGCGGTGAAAAATCGCTGACTGCGATGGCACTGTTGATGGCCATCTTCCACTACACGCCCAGTCCATTCTGCATTCTGGACGAAGTGGACGCCCCACTGGATGAGCCGAACATCGAGCGGCTGACGAGGCTGCTCAACGAGATGTCGGAGAAGACGCAGTTCATCGTGATCACGCACGCCAAGCGCACCATGGAGGCCGCACAGGCGCTCTACGGCGTCACGATGCAGGAACCGGGCGTCTCGAAGCTGGTTTCCGTGCGGTTCCAGCCACCGGCCGCGCCGCCGCCCGTCTCAAATGGCCCCACGCAGGAGCTAGCGCTCAGCGCCACCGGCGACTAAGCTGTGGACTGCCACTAGTACTCTCTGCCTTTACATCCGCGCGATTCCCAGTCACAATCGCGTTGATCCATTTCGCACAAATCTTACGCGTTCAATGTCGGGGGGCCCATGTGGAAACGTGCACTCATCGTCGCTCTATTGTTATTCTGCTCGTCCAGCCTGATCTTCGCTCAGTTCGACATACCCCCAGCGACCGTAGGCGTACCGTACTCAGTAGACCTTTCAGCGGTTCTCTTTGGCGGTGAGCTGTCCACGATCGAGCAGTACTTCAGTCAGGCTGGAGTCAACTTTTCCATTTCCTTTAGCGCTGGCTCTGGTTTGCCTCCGGGCTTGAGTTTATCAAGCGCGGGCGTGGTTTCCGGAACGCCTTCTGCGTCCGGAACATATCCCGTAACGGTCTCAATTGCCGTTTCCTTGAGCTACATGGGGACGAATTACATAAATGAATCCATTCCGATACCACTGAGCATAGAAGTGGACGGATTTGCCGGTTCCAGCCTATCCGTGGATCCCAGCGGCATTACATTTTCATTTACACTCGGTACTTCGGGGCCGCAATCGCAGTTGATCGGCATCACCAATCACACCAACCAACCTCAGAGTTTCTCGGCGAGCACAACGGGTGGGCCGTGGTTATCCGTTTCCCCAAGCTCGGGTTCGGCGGCGCTCGGCTCGACTCCCCTCACGGTAACCGTCGACCCCAGCAAGCTCGTCGCCGCAGGCACGTATCCGGGCAATGTGACCATCACGCTGGGCTCGGGCAAGAGTTTTGGAGTCTCGGTGGTTGTGACTGTGAGCGGAGGGCAGCAGTCGATTGAGCTTTCTCAGACAGGTTTCCGGTATCAAGCGGTGGCGAGCTCGGGAGCCGCGCCGCCTGCTCAGTCTCTACTCATATTCAACGGCGGTTCCGGGAACGTAAACTTCAATGCATCCGCTTCGGTCATATCTGGCGGACAATGGCTGTCGGTTTCGCCGTCTTCGGGCAATGCAACCGCGACGTCCCCGCAGGCACTCACCATCAAAGTGAATCCAACCGGACTCGCGGCTGGCGATTACTACGGTCAGGTACAAATCTCTTCGCCCGGCATTCAGAACTCTCCGCAGACGGCGTCGGTTGTGTTGAACGTCGCGGCGGCTGGAACCGACCTGGGAGCGTTCCTGCAACCTACGGGGCTCATCTTCATTGCCCAGGCGGGCGGATCGAATCCGGCGGCACAAACCGTGTCGGTGACGAATCCTTCTTCATCGCCGCTGATGTTCGCCGCCTCAGCATCGTTCGCATCGAGTAGCGCGCAATTGATGGTAACGCCCACGTCGGCGAGCATAACCGCCGCGTCGCCGGTACAACTTCAGATTCAGCCGGCGATCTCGGGGCTTGCGGCAGGCGTTTACCTCGGCGACGTCGCGCTCTATCTCTCCGACGGCACAGTAAAGCATGTCGGTGTCGCGTTGATTTTGACAGGCACGACGGCCGCTCACGCGGAGGGACTCTCCCCGCATGCCGCCGGATGCACGCCCACCAAGCTCATCCCGGTATTCACGCAGCTCGGTGCGAGCTTCGCAACAGTTGCGTCCTGGCCAACGCCGATTGAAGCGACGGTCGTTGACGACTGCGGGACATTCCTGAAAACGGGCAGCGTAGTGGCAGCATTCTCCAGCGGTGATCCAGCACTCTCGTTGCTTTCGCTACAGGACGGACGCTGGGCCGCCACCTGGCAGCCGCGCAGCTCCGCAACGCAGGTCACAATCACCGTTCAAGCGCAAGAGGCCTCGCCGGCGCTGCAAGGCACCGCGTCCATCGGCGGAACATTGCAGGCCAATCCGACTACGCCGGTGATCAATGCAGGCGGCGCGGTGAGCGCGGCCAGTCTGACGTTGCATCAGCCTCTGGCGCCCGGTAGCTTCGTATCCATCTTCGGAGCGAACTTGAGCGCGGGCCAGTCGCAGTCGAACGCACTGCCGCTCGCAACGCAACTCGGCGCGACGCAAGTCTTCCTGGCCGGCGAGCAATTGCCCATGCAGTTCGCTGCCGGCGGTCAGGTGAATGCGATCATCCCGTACGATATTGCGTCGAACAGCACGCAACAACTGATCGTGATGAACGGGCCGGCGATCTCGGTGCCTGAACCGGTAGTGATAGCGCCGGCCGAGCCAGCAGTCTTTACGCAGGACTTCAGCGGGCACGGCGCTGGCATTGTGGTCGGAGTGAGATCCGATCAAACCCAGTTCGTTGTTGACGCGAACCATCCGCTCAGTGCGGGCGACGTCGCGGTGATTTACTGCGCCGGACTGGGTCCTGTTAATCCATCGGTGCCCGCGGGAACAGCAGCGCCCCTGACCTCGCTCTCGCAAACAACGAACCCGGTGACTGTCACAATGGGCGGAGTGAATGCGCCGGTCGCGTTCGCCGGACTCGCCCCCGGCTACGCTGGACTCTATCAGGTGAATGCGACTGTACCGAGCGGCATAACTCCCGGCAACAACGTGCAACTTGTACTCACCGAGGCTGGCCAGTCCAGCGTGCCGGTGACGATCTCGGTGAAGTAGGTCAGACGGCGCTCGAAGCGCTTACATCGCTTTTGGCATCTTCGAGCACGGCCTCGACCTCCAATTGGTATTGTTTCAAAAGGTTTTCGTTGGCTGCTTCAAAGCGCATCACGAGGACGGGCTGGGTATTGGAGGCACGCAGTAGTCCCCAGCCTTCAGGAAAAATCACCCGCACGCCGTCGATATCGACGGTCTTATGCACGCGCTTGAAATGATCCGCGACGCGGCGCACGAGATCGAATTTAAGCTCGTCCGGACAATCGACGCGGATCTCGGGAGTGGACACGGTCTTGGGAATTTCTGCAAGCTGCGCCGATAGCGGCCGGCCGGACTTGGAGACGATCTCAATCAGGCGGCAGGCAGAGTAAAGCGCGTCGTCGTAGCCGCGATATCGGTCGGCGAAGAACATGTGGCCGGACATTTCGCCGGCCAGCTCCGCCTGCTCCTCTTTCATCTTGGCCTTGATCAACGAGTGGCCGGTCTTGTACATGATGGCGTTGCCACCCCATTGGTTGATGAAGTCGTACATGAGCTGCGAACACTTCACTTCGCCGATGAAGGTGGCACGCGGCTTGCGCTCCAGGATTTCCCTGGCGTAGATCAGCAACAGCATGTCGCCGTAGACGACGTTGCCATGTTCGTCGACAGCGCCGATGCGGTCCGAGTCGCCATCGAAGGCGATGCCGAGCTCGGCGCCGGTTTGGCGAACTTTGTCGATCAGCGCGATCAGATTGGCAGGAACCGTAGGATCGGGATGATGATTCGGGAAGTGCCCATCCATTTCGAAGAACAGCTCGGTGACGTCGAGGTTGAGCTCTTCAAAAATGCGATGAATCACGGGGCCGGCAGTGCCGTTACCGGCGTCTGCCACCACTTTGACTCGGCGCGGGAACTGAAATTGCTTGGCGATTTCGTTGACGTAGGGCGTTACTTCGTCGCAGGTGGCGAGGTTTCCGGCGCCGCGCTCGAAATCCCGGCGCTCGATGATCTTGCGCACTTCCTGAATTGCTTCGCCGTGCAGCGTGCCGGAGCCGCAGACAGACTTGAATCCGTTGTACTCAGGAGGATTGTGACTGCCCGTGATCATGATGGCGCCGTCAGCATTCAGATGCTGCGCGGAATAATAAAGGACCGGCGTTGGGACCGTGCCGATGTCGGTGACGTAGCAGCCCACGGCGAGAAGACCTTCCAATAGCGCGTCGCGAAGACGATCGGAGCTGAGCCGGCAGTCGCGGCCGACGTTGATTTTCCGGCCGGTCTGGCGCGTGAGATAAGTACCGAGTCCGCGACCTAACTGCTCTACGTCGGCGCTGAGCAGTTCGGAGTCGGCGATGCCGCGAATATCGTATTCGCGGAAGATGGTCGGCTTGAGCATAAGTTCCATTCTATGAAGAACGGACCCGCTCAGGGCGCTGGCGTGGCTTAGGCCTCGCGTTTCCGGAACATGTCGAACGATTCAAAATCGGCGTGAAGTAGCTCGCGCGTCCCGCGGTAGCCCAGCCAGCCCGAGATCATGGTGGCATAGACGCGGCGAAAGTCGGTGGTGAAGATCAAGTTGTCGCCGGAGTCGAGATCGGTCAGGCTCGGAACTTTCCCGTAATGGCCGCCCTTGACTTGTTTTCCAGCGACGAACATGAGGTTCGCCGTACCGTGGTCAGTGCCGAGGTTGACGTTTTCAGGCACGCGCCGTCCGAACTCGGAGAAGATCATCACTACGACATCGTCAGCACGGCCGATTCGCTCGAGATCGGCGAGGAAGGCCGCGACAGCATCGGAGGCGTAGGTGAGCAACCGCTGGTGAACGTCGGCCTGGAAGACATGCGTGTCGAACGCGTTGTTGCGATACGACGTATAGTAGAGGCGGGCCGGCATCCCGGCTTGAATCAGCGCGGCGACTTTGGGTAAGTCGAGACTTACCAGTCCATAATCGACCGGCGATTTGTATTTCGCCCAAGCCTCGCGGACCAAGGCCGATGAGCTGCGCGCGCTGCGGGCGATGTCCAGCAGGTAGCCCTGGGATGGATTATCGACCTTGATCGCAGGAACAGCGGCGTCGGCCACCGTGCGCTCCTCGGCGAAAACTTCACGCGTGAACCGGTTGGGGTCGTCGAAAACGACCGGGACATGCAGTTTGCTTCGAACGGCGAGCGACTGGTGCGAATCGATATCGACTAGAAAATTCGGCGGCGCGCCGGGCGCCATCGCGTCCGCGAGCCTTCCGACCCATCCGTAAGGTTCGCCGCTATTCGGTGCCGCGGTCTGCCAGTACGCCATCGACGTGAAGTGCGAGAAGGAGGGATTCTCATAACCGCAGCCGTGCACGATCGCGAGCTGGCCATTCTTGTACAGGCGCTCGAAACCGGCCATGCCGTGGCTGAAGCCGAAATGATCATCGATCGCTCGCACTTGCTTGCGCGGGATGCCGAGATTGGGCCGATGTTTGTAGTAAGCATCGTCGGCGTAGGGGATCAGAGTGTTGAGGCCATCGTTGCCGCCTGAGAGCTCCAGCACAACCAGGATTTTTCCGTTCGATTCGGCCTCGGCAGCCACCGCGGCTGCCGCCTGACCGAACAGGCTCATGCGAAGCGCCGAACCCGCGCTGACGCTGACTCCGTACATCGCCGCGCGCAGCAAGTCTCGCCGGCTGGCTTGGGAAAATTTGAAATAATCTGCGCTCATGACGGCTCCTAAGCGAGCTGATATTCGGGCTGGCTCATAATAAGGTGCAATGCCAGCCGCAGCGAGTCTTCCATATAGGTTCGAGCGGCCGCCAGATCCGCGGTGCCCAGCTCGTAGTCGAGAAACGCAATCAGTTTTTGCCGCACTTCGCCACCGGGCGGCACCCGCATGAAACGGCCGATCAAATAGTCGATCGCATCAGAGGTCGTTTTAATCTCAGCGCCGGTGATGATTTTGGTGAGGTTGATGTGTGCCGTGTCCCGCGGGATCGCCTTGACCCGCTCAATCGCCATCTGCCAGCCGCGATAGCTGCCGTAGCGAGTGTTGAACTCCTCGTCGCGATCCGCGGCCATGTTGGATTCGGCGAGATCGCCGCTTTTTGTATCGGGCTTGGTGGCTTCGGTGATGTCCATGCCACGCCGGATGCGATCGGCCACGCTGCGAATGTCAGGACTCCCATAACGATCGGGCGGAATGAACGAGATCGTCGGGAACAAGACATCGCGCGCGAAGTTGCCGCGCTCGAGCAGCAGGCCGGGCGTGACCCAGCTCTGGCCGGCGTTCCATCCGGCTACGGTTGGAGGTGAGAGGAGTTGTTGTCCCAATGCGCCGGTGACGGAATTGAAATCGGGCACCCCGGGGATGGCCGTGAGTCCAAGCTTGTGGTAAGTGCCGACTGCCAGTTCCACCGGGCTCTTGATCGCAGTGCCAACCGAAGCCGGGCTGTAGAAGTCGCGCGAGAGAAAAATCGTTTCGAGTAACGGCTTTAGTTCATAGTTCGCATTGCGTAGCTTCGAGCCGAGAGTTGCCTGAAGCTGCGGCGAAGGGTCCTGACGAACGAAGAACCGGTAGATTTTCGCAGCGATGAAGTCAGCGGTCGCGGGCTGGTCAAGGATGATGTTGATGACGTCGCTGCCGTCGAAGGGTCCGGTCTTGCCGAGAAACGTCTTCTCGCCATCGTCGTGCTGGTCCTTATTGACGACGAACTTTATGTCCACGCAGTTCCAGCCAGTGAAGGCGCGGGCGGCTTCGCGAATATCTTTCTCCGTGTAGTGGCCGACGCCCATGGTGAACAGCTCCATGATTTCGCGCGCGAAGTTTTCGTTCGATGCGCCTTTGATGTTGACGCCTGCGTCGAGAAACACGAGCATGGCCGGGTCTTGCGCGACCGCGAGCAGCAGCTTGCGGAAATTGCCTGTTCCCTGGCTTTGGAATAGCTCGACCTGCCGGAGCAGCTTGCGATAATCGCGCACCTTGCCTTCGTTGGAGGCGAAATGTCCGTGCCAGAAGAGCGCCATTTTTTCTTCGAGCGGGCGCGGGCTGGTCAGCATGCGGTTGGCCCACCAATATGCGACTCGATGCGTTTCGAGCACGCTTGCGCGCAGCCAATAGAAAAACTCGTTGACGATCGGCTGGAGGCGCCGATTGCCCGCGCGTTTCACGTCGATGCCGAGCGCGTGGCCGGTTTCCTTGGCTTGATCCGTGACAGCAGGACGGCTCGGCGGAAAAGGCTCGAGGCCGGGATCGCGGATGCCGGATTCGTCGAAGGGAGCAAGTTGGGTTGGGTCCGCGTCTTCGAAGCGCACCATCCGCGCGATCGCCTGGGCGGGCGTGAGCTTGGCGAGCGCATGGATCTCGTCGGGGCGCCCGCCAAAACCGGCACGTTCGAGCAAGTGTGCAGCGAAGTTGTAGTTCCAGTCAGCGGATGCGATCGGTGCGAGGTCGTTTTGCCAGGCGGACGGTCCGGCGGTCGGGGCCGCGGGAGAAATGGCGACGGGGCGCTCTGGGTCGGGCATGTTCGACTCCTTCGGGAACTGCTGAGAGACCGAGCTAGCTTATAAGAATTTGACAGAAACGAAGCGACGATGCAAAGGGATGGTTCGCAGACCACCGCATTAAGATCTTGGGCCGGAAAACGCGACACTAGGATCGTGCCAACTCTCTCCGCCGAATTACTTGCACGCTTTGCAAACGAACTCCTCATCGCGGCCGACGTATCGTCCGAAAAGGCTGCCCTGGTCGCGCGGTCCCTGGTCGCGGCAAACCTGCGCGGAGTCGACTCGCACGGCCTGCAACTGCTGCCTTACTATCTCGATCAGATCCAGATTGGGAACATCCATCCAGCTGCCGACGGCCGGATCGTGAGTGAAAACGGCGCCTGCCTGACCTACGACGGTGAGTTCGGAATCGGGCAGTGGGTTTCGCAGATCTGCTGCGGCCAGGCGATTCGTCTCGCGCGAGAGCACGGGTTGGGCCTCGCGATCGCCCGCGAGTCCAATCATTTCGGCGCTGCAGCGTTTTGGGCTCAACAAATGTCCGCCGCCGGATGCATCGGGATCGTCATGTGCAACGCCTCGCCTTTAGTCGCGCCGTGGCAAGGGAAAGATCCACGCTTCGGAACGAATCCGATCGCCATGTCCGTTCCCGGACCGGATTCCTGGTTATTGGATATGGCGACCACAACCGTCGCGCTCGGGAAAATCCTCAATGCGCAGAATCACGGCCGCGCGACAATTCCCGAAGGCTGGGCGATGGATTCCGAGGGTGTTCCCACCACCAGCATCGAAAGCGCGCTCGCCGGCCTGCTTATGCCTCTGGGCGGCTACAAGGGGAGCGGCCTCGCGATGATGGCCGAGATTCTCTGCGCTGTACTGGGCGGCGGCGCGATGTCGAATCAACTCGGCGGGATTCGCGTGAAGGGCCAGCCGATGCGCACCAGCCAATTCTTTCTCGCCGTTGACGTCGCCCGATTCATGCCGCTCGACCAATTCGAATGGCGCATGCGCGAGCTGGTCGCATTGGTAAAGTCATCCAAAACCGCACGCGGCTACGAAGAAGTTCTCGTGGCCGGCGAACCGGAGTGGCGCAACGAAGCCCGCCGAAGAACCGAGGGTATCACGCTGTCAGATGGTGTCTGGCAGAGTCTCCTCGAAGCAGCTCGCCTTTTGCGCGTGACGCCTCCCTAAACCGCACAGACCCATCCGGTAAACCGCACAGAACCATCCGGGACTTTATCGTTTTTCTTCCTAGAACGAGCCCAGGCAGGCTTAGGCCCGAAGATCCTCGGTGCATAACGCCATCGCACTCTATATTTGCATCGAAGCGGGTGGAACAGTACCCGCATATTCAGTTCATGGAGTCGATAATGCTATCTTTATTTTCAAAGCTGGGCCTTCTCGTGCCCACTCTCGCGTTGGTCTTTTCGGGCGTGGGCAAAGCGGACATCATTGCGCCGGGCTCGGCCGGTGTTCCGGATGTCTTTACTCTCGTGAATCCGACACTTTTGGAGTTGGTATCGGACCCGTTTTCGAATGCCAACGAGAGCGGAACAGTCCTGGCGGCCGTTATTTCCGACCCGACCAATCCGTTCGGCGCGGGCAATCTGGACTTCGTCTATCAGATCGACACAACCCGGTTCGCTCGATGGCTTGGAGCGGCTGGTAGCAACCACTTTCACCGGTTACGCGACTAACGTCGGATACGCCACGAACGGAGCGGTGCTCAGCAACGGGTTCGTGGATGGTACCATTGCGCCGGGCGGCGCGGACCGTCCGTTCGCCAACGAAGTACGATTCAACTTCGGCACGCCGAACACAGTTGCTCCGGGCACGAGCTCCGAATTGCTGGTTATTAAGACCAACTCTACAATGTTCACGACGGGCTCCGTCGCGATCATCGACGGGCTGTCGACAAATTTGAGTGGGTTCTCACCTAGCGGCGATCCGACTCCGAAACCGAGCATGACACTGTTCGTCGGTGCGGGTCTGGCTGCCGTGGTTGCGCTGCGCAAGAAGTTCACTCGCGCGCAGTAGCAGTCTAGTGATGTCGGACGAACGAAGATGAATTAGGTCAGCCTGGCGCCGGGGTCTGCTAGGCTGGCCTTATTCCAGAAGCTGACTCGTTAATATTTCGAGCTCGCCGTCAATGCGGCGTCGCTCAGGCGCGCGGTTCCAAGGTAGAGCTGAAAAGGCGCCCAGTAGAGGGGCTTTGCATACGCACCGCCGGCGTGGAGCAGATCGAGCTTGGCGGATCGAAGAGCTTCCAACGGCTGCTTTCCTGACGCTATGCCGCCGTATAAAGAGGCCATGAGCTGGCTTGTGGAGCGATCGCTCACGTCCCAAAATCCGGCGATGACATTGCGCGCGCCGGCTCGCAGAAAAGCCCAAGCGAATCCCACCAGGCCTTCCCCCGCGTATATTCTTCCGCCTGCACTTCGGCAGGCCGAAATCGTGACCAGCTGAGCCCCAAGCGGGATCGCAGCCACGTCGCGAGCGAGCAGCCGGTTCGCATCATCTGGACCAGAGAGAATCACGGCAGAATCCAATGGGCTTTGCGGATTCGCCGCCGCATGGGCCGCGAAATGGACGAATTCGAACTCGCCCGGGTGCGCGTTCCGATACGATCCCGGCGTTGCCGAGTCGCCGCGAAAGATCGTAGTCTTAGGGCTATGCATCGCCGACGCGATCGAGTCGATTTCACGCGAGGCGAACTCCAGATGCGGGTATTGAGGGCTGGAACTGGATGGGTCGCCGATGAGTAGGAGCTGCATTTCCGGACGCGCGGCGCGGGCGCTCGTTTGAGCCGCCAGGTAGTTGAGTGAAGGCGTGAGCGCGACGCTTGATTGTTCCATCCAGAATTTCTTTGGATCGCCTGGCGCTGGGAGAGTCTCCAATGGAAACGAAGCGAGAGCGCCATCCGGCACGACGATAAATCGTCCGCCTGGATTCACGGCAGCGGGTAGCAAGCTATCGACGAGCTTCCGTCCGGTGTCGCCCGCAGCATCAAGCGGATTCCGTCCGGCGGTGATCACCGCGCGGTAGCTTTCCACGAGTTTTTGGATAGACTGCTCATCCGGCAGTTCGTGAAGCTGTATCGAGTCCTGCCCGATGGTCCACAAGTACGACTTGTTAGGACTCAGCCAATATTCGAACACCACGGATTTCGTATCGCGGGCAAGGCTGCGATAGTCGTTCGCCGAAAATTGTCGGCTCGGTTCGCTAGCGCCGCTTTTTTCCTGAAGCACATGCGATCGGCTCGACTCGGCGACTTCCAGCGCTCGCTCCGGTTGATGATTGGCGATCAGAAAGTCGACATACGCGCGGTAGAACTGGATCAGGCTCGAAAGATAGGTCAGCTTGTATTCGTTCTTGAGCAGCTTTCTACCGCGTTCCTCGATGAGGCCCACCGTATTGCGAAACTCGGCTTCGGCCTCGCGCAATCGGTTCTCGCGAACGTACATCCGGGCCAATCCCGCCCGCGCATTGAGTGGCGTCGCCGGGTCTTCGGCTCTTTTCTCGAGCGCGGAACGGAAAAGATCTCTCGCACGATCGAAATGCCCTCGCCCTTCCTCAATGCGCGCGGAGTTTACAAGCGCCGTCGGCTCGTAGCCCGTATCCTGCAAGCTGCGCGTTTTCTCGAGGGCTTCCTTGTTGTAAGCCTCGGCTTCATCCCACTTACCTAAATCTAAGGACGTGAGGGCGAGATTCATCAGCCACCTTGCTATCCAAACGGGGCTCGGTACTTGTCGTGCTAGTTCGAGGGCGTGCTGATAAGACGATTGCGCTGCGGTGAAGTCGCGCTCGTCTAGGAGGACATTGCCAGCGTTGCCTATCCAGATTTGTTGGTTTACAAGGCTGCCGGTCTTCGCGAAGGATTCCTGGGCGCTTTCATAATGGCGGCGCGCCTGGTCGAAATCGCCGAGATCCCGGTAACAGTTGCCGAGGTTTCCGTGTGTTCGCGCGACTGAGTCTTGAGCATCGATTCTGGTGAAAAGAACAAGTGCTCGATCGAACCACGGTATAGCCTCGTCATCACGGGATTCAGTAAGCAGCGAGTACCCGATGTTTCCCACTGCGCTGGCCTCCTGATAAGCATCGTGCAGCCGGTGTGCGGTTTCCGCCACGCTCTGGAAAGCCGCACGTCCTTCTGAGAACTTGGACTGCTGGACCTGCAGGAAGCCCTGTCGCAAGAGTATCTCCGCGGAAAGCGATTCCGAACCGGCATTCTTGGCGTCCTCTGAAGCGCGAGAGAGGAACTCTTCGGACTCGCGAAATCGATTCAAGCCGTACAATGCCCGCCCGCGTAAAAGCAACCCGTGCGCGCCCACTTCAGCCCATTCCGGACCGCGAGGAGGGTTACCGTAGCCATCCAGCAGTGACAGGGTTTTCGCCGACTGGCGCTCGCCAATCACGATGTCGGCGGTCAACAAGCGGAAACGCCACACTTCCTGCTGGTTTCCGGCTTGTTCGGCTCGGGCCAGAGCACGTTCAGCGATTGGTAAAGCGACGCTATACTGCTCGCGCACGAGCAATTCTCGCGCCGAACGATATTCATCGTCCAGCGAAGGGACCTTGCTCCGGCAAGCCGTGAGCGCTAGAAGTATGAGCGCGAACAGAATGCGCATTCACTATGCATCATATCCTCTAGTACCCGTCGCCTCCATCGGCAGCCCCGCCGACGCAGACACTACCCGCGCACGGAGATCCCATCTTCACCTGGATCATCGTCAGAACGCGGGTGTGCTTGAAGATCTCCAGCTCAGCCAGCCGAATGCTCCCAAAGCCGGGAACGCGAAGCATATGACCACAGCACTCTACTCCCGACGGCTCCGGCTTCAGGCCTCGTACCAACGACAACGCCGTGGCTCCGCGCGACTGCGGCAGGCCCTCCTCACCGGGCGTGTGATCGGTGATCCAAGGCGCAAAGTGCGATTTGTTCTTCTTTTCGTGATTCGCCAGAGTAAGCTTGTCGATCAACTTTCGGAAACCGCCCTCCTCCTCGGGCGTAGTCTCGCTTTTGTTTGCTTTGTACGCCTCCCTGAGCGATTGGTGCGTACTGTGGTGATCGAAAACATGCGCGCAGAGATCAACTTCAATTCGCACGCCTGCGATCCTCAGATTGTCAAAATGCGTGCCCACCAGGTTGACCGAAGGCTCACCGCCAAATCCCGGCCCATAGGTGCTAACCAGCATTGCCACCACGCGATCGGCCGTAATGACGTCGGCGATATTCAATCCTTCGATGACCGACGACACTCGTGTACTGTAAGTGGCCTTATCATCTTCTTCACTCCCATACCTGCTGCCAGTCACTTGCGTGTGGGCCACAGCGAAGCGCAATATGTGGCGATGTTTGAAATCGACGGAGCGCCCGGTACTGTGGCCGCCCATTTGAGGCACCGTCGAGGCAGCCTGCACCTCGATGATTTCATGAAAAGGTCGAGTGATTTGGCCTGCCGCACCGAAGGCAGACCCACGAAAGCGAAATCGCATGGGCAAGGGAGCACCTCGTTTTGAGATTTAACGGCTGAAAAGCTTTTACGGCTGAAAGCTAATGATATGCCAGCACGAAGGGGAAGGTCGAGACCCGGTCGCGCTTCGCTCCGCTCGAATCCGCTCCATAAATCGCCAGCTCGTACTGACCAGTCTGAAGACCCTTCGCAGGGATCAGAACTGTGATGGGTTGTCCCGCCTCGGGCGGCGGCGCGTTCATCTGGAATAAAGCCCGTCCGGCTATCGATAATTCGCACACGTACCCGGCGAAATGAGCGTCCGGCGGGATGTCCCCCGCCAAGGCAAATGATGACGTTCCGGTCGGGATTGCCACTTGCGCCCCGGCGCCACGCGATGCGCCGATCAATTGAAACGCGGGCAGTGCACGAGCCTCTCCCAGCTGGCGCTGGAGTTGCGGGATCACAATCGCGCCCTGATATACCGAAAACGCAGCCAGCAGCACCGCGGCTGCTGCAGGAAAAAGCGCAAGCGGCCGATACCACCAGGCCCGCAAAGCATCCCCGAAAGACGGCTTCGGCGGACCATTCGATTCCTCGCTGAGCGCTTCCGGCTCCGCTTCCGATAACACGGCGCGGGCATTCGCGGCCAACACCTGGCCCTCTTCCACAGCGAGCGCACACTCTTCACACTCGAAGAAATGCCGCTCAAACTGCTCGGTTTCGACACCGGACATCTCGCCGAGCACATAACGCTCGGCCGATCGTTCATTGAGTGCCGTTACATGGTCCATTCCCCTAGCACCTCGCTCGATACTTGGTGCGAATTGTAAAAAATTCGTTTCGCATTTTATCCTTCCGCAGCCCGCTTGGCCCTTTCCGACGAAAGCGCCGCTCTGAAGCGGCTCCGCGCGCGGTGCAACAACACGCGAAGATAATTCCGGTTCACAGCGAACTCGCGACAAACCGCGTCCTTGTCCTCCTCATCCAGGAAAACGCGCTGGATCAGTTTCCGATCCTTTTCCGGCAGTTCCGCAAGTAGCCGCCGAACCATGGCCTTACGCTCTTCGCTGACCACTTGGCCCTCCGGGTCGAGCCCCGATGCTGTCGGTTCGGGCAATCGTTCGGGTATCTGATCGTGGCGCGTATGCGCCCGCAGAAATTCCATCGCGACGTTATGGCAGGTTACGTAAACGAATCCCGGCAGGCTGCCCGGGTTATCGAGAGTTTTCCCGGATCGAAAATAGGACAACACACGCAGAAAAGTCTCTTGGGACGCATCCTGAACCAGTTCCGGAGACCGAAGCCGCGAGCGCAGCTTGATCTGCACGGGCCGCGAAAAATGGGAGATCAATTGACTCTCAGCATTGGGGTCCCGCCCGCGTAAAGCGCTTAGGTAGCTCTCATCGAACAGGTAGGTTGTTCTCCTGTGAAATGAGGATATCAAACGGTCCGCCGAATCGGGCGTGGACCGAGAAGCCGCACTTCGGCCAGCGATGGGAACTAGTCGAACGGATCGGCCGCGTGCACTGGGCATCATGAAGCCCTCAAACTCCCCAATCTTTCCGGAGGAACTTCCTGCACCTGGACGGAACGGAGCAATCCCTTCCGTCCAGTCCTCCAACGTGCAGCGGGTCCAGTAGTATCGGAAGCAATGAAAGTATGAATTTCTGGACGCTGGTGAGTGATTTTCGGAACCGTATCGTTTCAACGGCTGAATGGTGCCTCTCGGCGGTCGAGTGGAACCCTGAAACGCCGTCACCTCAGAATTCACCACGTTACTGCGAGTTGGCCAACTCCAATTCTTCGCTGAAAAAGGAGTTTACATGGCATTTAAAGTCAAGGACCTGATGATCGATGTGACCTCGGCCGGCGCGTTACAGTGCCATCCGACAATC
>DASQJA010000069.1:0-5281 GCA_035631275.1 Bryobacteraceae bacterium | reverse complement strand
CAGGAACTGCCACGGGCACGACGAATCGGAGTACGCCGGCGATTCCGCTCTATCTCGGCGCCACCACGATCGTCGTAACGGCTAGCGATGCGGCCGGCAATACGAGCTGGCGCTCGGTCGTGGTTACGGCCAATCGATGCCTTCCACTACAGCGCGCGAGCGAGTGAGGATCCTTGAATCAGTATCGTTTCGTCGCGCTCCGGGCCGGTTGAGATACAACCGACCTCGACACCGATGCGATCGCTCAGGAATTTGAGATAGTCCTTCGCCCGTGGGGGAAGCTTGGAGTGATCTTTCAGCCCTCGCGTCTCCGATTTCCAGCCGGGCAGTGTCTCGTAAACGGGCTCGACGGCTTCCAGCGCGCGGTAGGTCGCCGGCATCGTGTCCGCATTCCGATAGCTGGTGCAGAGCTGGATTTCGTCGAATTGATCGAGCACGTCCAACTTCGTGATCACCAGGCTGGTGAACCCGTTGATCATCGCGGTGTAGCGCAGCAAAGGCACATCGAACCAGCCACAGCGCCGCGGACGTCCAGTGACAGCGCCGTACTCGTTGCCGGCCTGGCGGATTCGCTCGCCCATTTCATCTGTTAGCTCGGTCGGAAAGGGGCCGCTGCCGACGCGCGTCGTATAAGCTTTCGACACGCCGATCACGCTATGAATTTGCGTCGGCGGCACACCCGCACCGGTGCACGCCCCTCCCGCCGTCGCGCTCGACGACGTCACAAACGGATAGGTCCCGTGATCGACATCCAGCATCGAGCCTTGCGCGCCTTCAAACAAGACTCGCCTGCCGGACCGAATCGCGTCGTTCAATAGCTGGGCCGTATCGCATACCATCGGCCGGATGCGCTCAGCCAACTTGAGATACTGGTCCCGGATCTTTTCGTAATCGATCGGCTCGTGAATCCCGAAACTCTGCGCCAGCAGTTGCTTGTCCTCGGCAAGCGAAGAGTACAAAGCGCAGAAAGCCTCGGGCTCGTACATATCCGCGATCCGAATGCCGCGCCGGCCGATCTTGTCTTCATAACAAGGCCCAATGCCGCGCGACGTCGTACCCAACGGAATGCGATCCTGCCGCCCCTCGGACATCTTCTCCACGATGCGATGGAATGGAAAAATGACGTGTGCCCGGTTGCTGATGGCGAGCTGCTTGGTAACCTCGATTCCCGCGGCTTCGAGCGATTCGATTTCATCTAGCAGCGCGCACGGATCGATCACCACACCGTTGCCGATCACGGCCTTCAATCCCGGCCGCAAAATGCCGCTCGGAATCAGCTTCAGGACAAATTTCTTTTCGCCGATGAACACCGTGTGGCCGGCGTTGTGCCCCCCCTGATAACGCGCCACGATGTGGAAATTCTCGGAAAAGAGGTCGACGACCTTCCCCTTTCCTTCATCTCCCCACTGCGCACCCAATACGATGATATTTCCCATGTTATAAACCAAGGTCCGAATCCAAAACGTTTCATTGTACCGTGTGCGCGGCTTCGCGTATGCTTGTAACCGGGGTTGCGTGCGCCGCTCGTGAACAGCAAGATCGTCATCTACGTAGTGGCAACGGTTCTTTTCATCGGAGGCGGACTGGCGTGGTTCATCAGCCGTCCCAAGCCAGACGTCAACGCCGTGCCCCTTTCACCCGAGGCGAAAGCGTATGTGCGGAATCTTCAGCTCTCTGAAGTCTCGATGAAAGCTACCGAGAGTTATGTGGGCCAGATGGTGACTGAGATCGAAGGAAAAATCACCAATGCGGGTCCGCGTGCCATTGGCCAAGCGGACGTAAATTGCATTTTCTACAACGCCTATGGCGAGGTGATCCTGCGCGAACGCGTTCCCATCGTGAAGGGTGCACTCAAGCCCGGCGAAACTCGCAGTTTCCGGCTTCCATTCGACGACATACCCGGCAGCTGGAACAACCAGATGCCGCAACTGGTGATCGCGCGCATTCGGTTTGGCTGAAATGGCGAGAGTTCTGGTGGTGGAGGACGACCTCGATCAGCTTGCCATCCGTCGGCAATTGCTCGAACATGCCGGCTACGAAATATCCACGGCGCAAACAGCAGCCGAAGGGCTGCCCCGACTGCCTGGATGCCAGGTAGTCCTGATGGACCTGCACATCCCGCGACTCGAAGATGGCTTGAGGCTGATCCGGTCAGCGACAGCCACTCGCGCGCGCGTTATTGTGCTCTCGGGCGCGCAGGTGGACACACCCCAAGGCGTCGATGAGTTCCTGGTGAAACCGTGCTCGACGAAGAAGCTGCTCGAGGCCATCGCCCGCCTCTGCTCGAGCGCTCAGAACGCTTGACGGAGCCGACCGATGGAACTGCGCGTCAAAGTGATCCCGAAGAGTTCGCGCACCGAATTCGTCGGTACGTTACCAGACGGCACGTGGAAGGTGAAAGTCGCAGCCGTTCCCGAAAAAGGAAAAGCGAATCGCGCGCTCTGCGAATTCATCGCGGAGCGGCTCGGCGTTCCGAAGAGCAGCGTGCGTGTGATTTCCGGGGAGACCTCTCAGCTCAAGCGGATTGTGATCGACGGCCGCTAGGTGAGCGCCAGCTTCTGCTCGCCGCGCCTGACGACTAGCAGCGCCAATCCGGCCAGGAGCGTCGCGAGCGAAATCCACTGGGTGTACGACAGTCCCATATGCAATCCCTGCTCATGGAATCTGTAAAATTCGATAACGAACCGAGCAGTCGAATACAGAGCCAGATACCACCCAAGAATCGCTCCGGGCGCATGGGGACGCGAAATCATCCAGTAGAGGAAGACGAAAATTAGCGCGTCAGCCGCGGATTCGTAAAGCTGAGCGGGATGCAGCGGGACGGCGAGCGGCACGCCTGTCAGATTCCATGCGTCCGGATTGCGGAAGGTAACGGCCCAAGGCAAGTGGCACTCCACACCCCAACAACACCCGGCAGCAAAACAACCGATGCGCCCGATGGCCTGCCCAAGCGCGACTCCCGGCGCGAAGAGGTCGCAGGTCTGCAATCCCGGCAGGCGATTGTGACGGATGTACAGCGCGGCCGTGATCAGCGCGAGCAGAAATCCGCCTTGATATACTCCGGCGGCCTGCAGCGTCTCGAGCGAAAACAGTTTCCGGCTTCCGTCCAGATACTCTTTGAAATCGAACAGAATCATGAAGAGCTTCGCTCCCGCAAGTCCCGCCAGAGCGCAGTAAATCGCCAGGTTCGTGATTGGTTCGGCAGGCAGCTTGGCGCGCTTAGCTAGGCGTACGGTCACCCACAAACCCATCAGGAATCCGAGGGCCACGAGAGTCCCATAGGTCGGTATGAAGAAATGTCCAATTGAAATCAGTTTTGGAAACATCGCGGTTTCGATTCGCTAGCGAGGAACTTCTGCAGTCTTACTCTTCCTCTCCCTCGAATACCACATATCGAGCAAGAGCAGGCAAGCCCCAATCGTGATGGCGCTGTCGGCCACGTTGAAAGCGGGGAAATAATGTTCCCCCATATGTACTTCGACGAAGTCGGTGACCGTGCCGTGTACAATACGGTCGAAGAGATTTCCCACCGCGCCGCCCATCACCAGCGCCAAGCCCAAGCGCAGGAGCATGTTTTGAGCACCGGCGCGGAGAAGAATCCCGGAGATAATCGCCAGCACCAGAATCGCGAGTCCGATCAGGAGAACGCTGCGCCAGGGATCCGCAAGGTCAGCGAGCAGTCCAAACGCGATCCCTGGGTTTTCAGTGTGCACGATATTGAACAGACCAGGAATTACGTTCACCGCTTCCCACGGAGAGAAGTGGCTCCGGATCGCACCCTTCGTAATTCGATCGAGCACGAAAACGAAAACCGCAGCCGCGAACGGCAAATAACGCTGTCCCATCTCACTCGCCCGTAATTTCCGCGAGAGCCTCCGCGCACGCTGCGCAAATCGTCGGGAACTCAGGATTCCGGCCGACGTCGGTGGTGTATTTCCAGCAGCGCTCGCATTTCTGGCCGCGCGCGCGCTCCACTTCAACTTGAAGCCCTTCACTCCCGCGTTCCAACTCCACCTGCGAGACGATGAAGAGCCCGGGGAGCTCGCTCGAGTATTTCTCGAGCCGTGGGAAGAGTTCCGCGCCGGCGTGTAATCGGACGAAAGCCTCTAGCGGCGCGCCGATGAATTTGTTTTGACGGGCTGTCTCTAGCGCCTTCAGCACCTCATTGCGGACCTCGACCAGTTTCTCCCAATCGGCCAAGTGCGTTTTTTGCTCCTTAGTCAAGCCGCCCGTAAGTTGGTCGGGCTCCGGGAAAAGCATCAGATGCACGCTCTCGGGATCGCCCGCCGACTTCGCCAGATGTCCCCAGACTTCTTCCGTAGTGAACGCAAGCAGCGGAGCTATGAGGCGAACCAGCGAGTGGGTGAGGCGATAGATCGCGGTTTGCGCGCTGCGTCGTCGAAGCGCCTTGGGCGCTGCCGTGTACAGCGCGTCTTTTGAAGCGTCGATATAGATGGCGCTCAGTTCGGTGGCAAAGAAGTCATAGACCGCGCGATACACTTTGTGGAACGCGAACTGGTCATACCAAGCGCGGCACTGCGCCACCAGCGCTTCCGCGCGCAACAGAACCCAGCGGTCGATTTCGAGCAGTTCGTTGCCCGGCACGGCGTCGCGAGCCGGATCGAAATCGCTGAGATTGCCGAGCGCCCAGCGAAACGTGTTGCGGTATTTCCGATAGGCGTCAGTGAGACGCTGGAGAATCGTTTCCGAAAGCCGCACGTCTTCGGTGAAGTCAACCGACGCCGCCCACAGCCGCAGCACATCCGCGCCAAACTTCGGAATGATCTGATCGGGATGGATGCCTATGCCGAGCGATTTCGACATCGCGCGGCCCTGTTCGTCCAGCGTCCAGCCATTGGTGGCGCACTCCTTATAAGGAGCCTCGCCGCGCAGCGCCACGCCGACCAGCAGCGAACTGTGGAACCACCCGCGATACTGATCCGCGCCTTCCAGATACAGATTCGACGGCCATGGCAGGCCATTGACATCGTCCAGAACCGCAAGATGACTCGATCCGGAATCGAACCAGACGTCCAGAATGTCTCTGTCCTTGCGAAATTCACGGCCGCCGCACTTCGCGCAGGCGGCATCCGCGCCGACTAATTCCGCGGCGGAATGATCGTACCAGGCATCAGACGACTCCTTCGCGAAAAGGGCGACTACACGATCCAAAATTTTGCGATCTGTCAACGGCTCCTGGCAGTTCTCGCAGTAAAACGCGATGATCGGCACGCCCCACACGCGCTGGCGTGAGATGCACCAGTCGGGACGGGTGGCGATC
>DASQJA010000068.1:0-5825 GCA_035631275.1 Bryobacteraceae bacterium | reverse complement strand
GACGGTGAGGACGATCGTGGCCGCGGGCGGCCGCGCCATGATTCTGGATTTGAATGATCAGCTCGGCAACGCACTGGCAGCCGAGTTGGGAGCCGGCGCACGGTACGTGCAGGCTGACGTGAGCCAGGCCGCCGGCGCCGAGCAAGCCGTGAAAGCCGCGGTCGACGCCTTCGGCGCTCTTCATATCTGCGTAAATTGCGCCGGCATTGGCGATCCGCAGCGTGTCGTTTCCAAGGAGGGCCCAGCGGATCTGGAACGCTTCAAGAAAGTGATCAACGTGAACCTGATCGGGACCTTCAACGTGGCGCGGCTCGCCGCCTGGGAGATGTCTCGCAACCAACCCCGCGCCGACGGCGAACGCGGAGTCATTATCAACACCGCGTCCGTTGCAGCTTACGACGGGCAGATCGGACAGGCTGCTTATTCAGCATCCAAAGGAGGGATCGTGGCACTCACGCTGCCGCTGGCGCGGGATCTCTCGAGCCTTGGCGTTCGGGTGATGACGATCGCGCCTGGCCTCTTCGATACGCCCCTACTCGCTCGGCTACCCGAAGATGTGAAGGCCTCGCTGGGAGCAATGGTTCCTTTTCCGCGACGGCTCGGCAATCCGGCCGAATACGCGCAACTCGCCAAGCAGATCATCGAGAATCCGATGTTGAACGGCGAGGTGATTCGTCTTGATGGCGCCATTCGCATGGCGCCGAAGTAGTGCGCGCACGCGTTAGCTGGACCGCTTCGTGTTGACTTCGAAATTCAAGTCGCCGCCGCCGTTCATCGTGATCTTGAGCTGATTTTCGGCCGCGAGCTTTCCGGTACACTTGAAGCTGAGCTGCTGGCCGCCGGCATCGACGTCGAACCCAAACGACAGCGTTTCGCCGTCCATCTTTCCGTCCGCGATCTGGATATCGCCCTGCGGCCCGGTCACGGTTCCCGAAACCTTGTCTCCATCCAGCTTAAAAGTGAACGTCAACGAAATTGTCTGCCCATCAGGCGTGTTGACATCGCCGACCCATTTTCCGCCCACGTCGGCGGCGCACAGGCTTGCGGCCATCATCACCACGAAAACGATCAGCAAAGCGGCGCGGCTTGCGAATTTGGTCATTGGAGGTCTCCTTGGAAGCGCTACGACTGTTGACGTAATGGTATCACGCGATCTCACGGAACACGCTCGAGCGTGAGGCGGCGCGTTAACCGCTCGGAACCCAGACGAATCGAATTCGGTGTAGTGCCGAAAATCAGCTTGCCATTCTCGAAATGAAAAATGCGTCTCTGATCCGTGCCGACGTAATCTGGACGCCACGCCGCTTCCACTTTGAACGCTACGCCGCCAGCCGTTTCGTCGATGGTCACGCGACCCGCGTACGCGATGTAAGAGCTTAGCAGCGCCGCCTTCATTTGATCGCCGGCCGGTTTATCAGCCGCGATCGCGGGCACATCGCCCGACATGATCTGCAAATACAACCAGCCACCGCGCACGACGATCGAACCCACAGGATGTTCTCCCCAGGGACGGCGTACTACCTCGCCGTTATCGCGAACATCCTCCGCCGCGACCAACTTCCAACGGCCTTCCAAGCTTTCGGCGGCGCTGGCCGAAGCAAGCGCGATGAGAAGTGAGGCGGCAGCGAATGTACGCATGTGATGCATCGTATCAGAGTTGTAACTCTGGTTCGCGGAACCAGGGCGTAGAATAGTTGCGTGCAATATCAACAATTGGGCAACACCGGAGTCTTTGTTTCGCGCCTTTGTTTGGGCGCAATGACGTTTGGCGGCAAAGGGGGCATCTTCGAAGTAATCGGGGGGCTGCCGCAACAGGATGTCGATGCGCTGGTGGGCAACTCGCTCGACGCCGGAGTGAACTTCATCGATACGGCCAACATCTACTCAATGGGCGAGTCGGAAACCATGGTCGGCAAGGCGCTGGGGTCCAAGCGCAAGGACATCGTAGTCGCCACGAAGGTTTTCGCAAGGATGGGTCCTGGCGCGAACCAGGTGGGCCTCTCGCGGCTGCACATCATGCAGGCCGTGGAAGCGAGCCTCGATCGCCTTAACACCGACTACATCGATCTGTACCAAATCCATGGTTTCGATCCGGTCACGCCGCTCGAAGAAACGCTCAGCGCTTTGACCGACTTGGTGCATCAGGGGAAGGTCCGCTATATCGGCTGCTCCAATCTAGCCGCGTGGCACATCATGAAGGCGCAAGGAATCTCCGCCGCACAGCACTTCGAAAAATTCATCACGCTCCAGGCCTACTATTCGCTCGTGGGACGCGAACTCGAGCGCGAACTGGTGCCGATGATGCTGGATCAAAAGATCGGCTGCCTGGTGTGGAGCCCGCTCGCCGGCGGATTTCTTACCGGCAAATTCACGCGCGACGGCTCGGCCGACAATGCCGCGCGGCGGGCGAAGTTTACTTTTCCGCCGGTGAATGTGGAGAGGGGCTACGATATCATCGACACGCTCGCCGCGGTTGGCGCGAAGCACAACGCGACGGTTGCACAAGTGGCGCTCGCCTGGCTGCTGTATCAGCCTTCGGTGTCGAGCGTTATTATCGGCGCGCGAAACGCCTCGCAGTTGAAGGACAATCTCGCCTCCGTCGACGTGAAGCTCGACGCCGACGATCTGAAACAGATCGACGAAGTGAGCAAGCTCTCGCCGGAATATCCGGGCTGGATGCTTAATAATCAGGGATCGGACCGGCGACCTGGACAAGCGCGCGACTGGTCGCGGTTCATCGCGACAGCAAAGTAGCTTCAAAATGAGATTCCCAGAGCAACGGCAGCCTGGTTCTTATTCAGAATGTTGTTCTGCCCGCCCCAAAGCGTGTAGCGGACCTGCGGCAAAATTGCGAAGTGCCCGATACAGTATCGCACACCCGCAACGAAACTCGCGCCCGCTTCGAGATCGCTTCTGAAATCGTTTTTGAACGCGAAAGTGCTGGAGGCGCCGCTCGCATCTGCAGTCGTTTCTGTGCCCGTCTCATGCACGTCGGCAAACCTCAAAGCCCATCCTGTTCCAACGAAGGGCTGCAACGCGGAATTGCGCCGGAAATAATACTTGCCGAGCACTGGAAACTCCCACTCATTGGCGCGGGTACGAGTCGTCTCGCCCGTAGTGATTGCAACGCCAGACCCAATAAACGACTCGATCAGCGCGAAGCTGGAGGTGTTACCGACGCGCTGATAGAGCGCATCAGCTTCGATTGCAAAACCGGCGGGAAGCCGCACTTCCAGTGACGGTCCAACGATGTACGGCCGCGATTCGTCATTACCATTAGTCTGATCGACGAGAGGAATGCCGCCCAACACACCAAGGGAAACAGGTTGCGCGGACAACAATCCGATTGCAACAAACACAAATAGGACGTTCGAAGCGAGAGGTCTCATGCCGGCACTGACGGCACTTCGAATACCAGCTTGCTCTCGCGTATTTCAAGGAGTTTTCACTTACACCAGCGTGACAGCGCCACAACACGAGTGTCAGCGCGGCCCTTACTTACCGGGCGATTAGTCGGGCGATTACCTCTTCGATGATCGCATCGGCTTTGGTTTCGATCTCCGCCTTGGTCTGGTCCTGGATGGGGTGTGGAACGTACACAGCATCGAAGTCCGGACGGCCCAGTGCCGCCGCTTGAGCGCGCGCGGCCGTCATGAATTCGTGCGTCGCTACCGCCACTGCCGGGAGACCAAGTCCCTCGACTCTCAGCGTGTCGTGCAAACTGCACGTCGTGCACGACCCTCAATCAGCCAGCGCTTCGATCACCGCATCAGCCGAACGGATCTTCTCGATCACGCCCGCCGGCGCAGGTTTCGCAAACGTCGGCTTCATCTCGCGAATCACACTGGCAACCGAATAGCGCTCTTTGAGCAGGCGCTCTACACGATCGAGGAAGACGCTGCCGCCCGGCTTGCTGATATCGAGCAGCGCAATGGTCTTACCATCGAGCGTCATGAGACGCGGAGCCGGCGCCGCCGCTGACGGCGCGATCTCGTTCATTGGGTTCACTAAAGTGATCGGCATTTCGATTTCCTCAAACCGGATATGTGACCATCTGGCTGCCGCGCGGTCCAGCGGACCAGCTTCCGAGCACCGCGGAAAATTTCCCCGCCGTGCCGCCTGTGACCACGATTTTAATCGACTCGGGCGCCCGAAATTTCTGATAGCAAGACTCGCCATCGATCGTGATCTGCTTGTACGAACCGCGCTGCGCTACTCCCTCGCCCGCCTCGCCCTCGTAACAGCGCAGCGGCACGCCGGTATTTTCGAAAAGAAAATCGCGCACATTCTGTTTGGTGAATCCATCACGATGGATGGTGTGCACGTGCTCGGGACCAAGCGCGACCACGGCTTCAAACCCCAAGCAGTTGCGATAGCTCCACACTGTGGCGAGCGAGTAGCTGATGGATTTCAGTACGCCGTGCGCTGTACGAGCATTATGCTCGCTCACTCCGTGCGGCGGTTCGGCTGCGAACAGAGTAATCGCGCTTTGCTCGCGCGCCAGGCCCTGATCCACGTGCAGCGGCTCCCACGGATTCTCCTCTTCGTTCTCCGCGATGCAATACGAAAACTTGCCGGGATTGCCGAGGGCCGACATGTCGATCCCCTCCGGACGCGCTCCTCCCAGATTCAACAGGATCAACTGAAGCGCGCGCCCTAGCGTGCTGTTCGCCCGCGCGACGTTGCTAAACGCGTTCTGGCGCGAGTGAAATCCGAGCTCACGTCGCACCGGCCCGTTCACGATGATCAGCGGGGCAGCGAAGTGCGTTGTTGCCTGCACGCCATGCGCGTTGAAGCGCTCGTCGGCAACCGCGCGCATGAGCGGAATCAGAACGCGCATCATCTCTGGGACGCAGCCAGCCATGACGGCATTGGCCGCGATCTTTTCCACAGTCGCCTCACCGTAGCACGGCGGAATCCGAACGATAACTTCCTCCGGATCGCGCCCCGAAGCGCGGACGATTTTGTCGACGCGCTCACGCGTAGGCGGAATCACCGGCAGCGCGTCACCGAATGCTTGGAAGCAGTACTCAAAAGGATCTTCCGTATCGGCGAGGTCAATGGTGCACGCCCGCCCCCCGCGCGTGGCATGCAGGTTCAGTGCCGCAGCCGGAGCGTCATTAGTCTGCACTTCCAGATGCCGTGACATACAGCCGGGCTTGCTCGCGGGTGCACCGTCGTAAGGCGTTGCGATGGGACCGTGCCCCAGCAGGGCGGCGAGCTCGTTGAGCACAGTCTTATCGAATCCAGGCTCCTGCCGGACCACGCGATCTTCGTCCATCAGGAACAGCGTAGGAACCGTGGTCGCGCCGAGTCGCTTCGAAACTTCGAAGCCCGGATCGCGCTCCACCGGAAATCGCAAGCCCATCTGCCCGACGAACTCGCGCGTGGCCTCTTCACTATCCTGCGAAATCGCCCGAACGCGCCCATCTCTGCCAGAAAGCGCATTCAAGTACGGCGCGATCAGCCGACAGGTGGGACAGTCGGTTTGAAGAATCGCAAGCAGCCGCAAATTCGCCATCGTTCGGTTACCACCTATCGATATGAATCGGATTGGCCGGCGGCTTACCTTCGCACCAATAATGATCGAAGTTGGTGATGCCGGCAAGCTCCGTGAGGCAGTCTTCGTCGATCCACTCACGCCCGGTAGACGTACGCGGCTCCTGCGCAAAGATCGCGAGCGATGCGTCGCAGATGATCTCCGGTGTCCGCCACTGCGACCGGTCCGCCATTCCCAAATTGATCGAAGCCTGGCTTTCGATGATGGTTCGTGGCCAAAGTGTATTCGCCGCGATATTGTTCTCTTTGTGCTCTGCGGCCAGCCC
>DASQJA010000067.1:0-3704 GCA_035631275.1 Bryobacteraceae bacterium | reverse complement strand
ATCCGAAGAATTTCGCAGGGCGTTCGAGGAGAAATTTCAGATCGATCTGACCGATCGCCCCACGACGATCACCGTCCGCGGGCGCTCCGACACGCGCGACGGCAACATCCACTGCGATTCGGAGAGCAAAATCATCACGATTCTGCTCTACATGAATCCCGGATGGGATGATTCCGGCGGGCGCCTCCGCCTACTCCGCTCGCGTGACGACATCCACGATTTCGCTGCCGAGGTTCTTCCTTCAGGCGGCACGCTCGTCGCGTTTCTGCGCTCGGACCATTCCTGGCACGGGCATCTGCAATTTATCGGTGAGCGCCGCGTGATTCAATTCAACTGGGTGACCGGCGAGAAGAGTCAGCGCTTCAATCTGTTTCGCCACCGCGTCTCCGCCTCGGTAAAGCAACTGCTCAGCTTCGGCAAATCGCCGCAAAACTCGTCATAAGGCGTGCCCCCGAGAGGACGTGAATAAGCGGCTTCTCAGTGCTGGATGACACCGTGATGGCGTGTGGCGCTTTGCAGGATGATTTCGTGAAACCAGCGGGGGTCATGGCCGACCAACATCAAGCCCAACGGCAGGAGAAAAGTGCCGCAGAACAGGATTTCAGACCAGAACTGGACGGGTTGTATTGCGCGAAATATCGTGCGCGCGGGAAGGTAGCTTCCCTTGTTGACAGGCTGCACACGCATAAGCGCCCGGACGGCGAGTATGATAGTCGTCGCTGAGGCGGCGAACGGGACCAGGATCACAAGACCGAACAGGATTGTGCGACGAGATATCATGAGAATATTGCAGAGTCAAAGCTCCTGAGGCTTCGGCGGCTATCCCTCGGCCGCGCTCGAAACGAGCTTACATGATGAACTTTCATTCGACCCTCGGCGAAAACGCGAGTTGGCACAGCGGCTTCCTCGGACCGGTCGTCGTTACGATCCAGCCACCCATCAGCTTTCCGCATGGGCCGGTGACGAATGAAGAGATCGCGCTGCGATGGCTCCATTTCGTCGCGGGAATAATCTGGATCGGGCTGCTCTATTTTTTCAATCTGATTGGCACGAAAACGATGAAGGGACTTGAGCCGGCGGTGCGCGTGAAAGTCTTCCCCGCGCTGATGTCGCGCGCGATGTGGTGGTTTCGCTGGTCCGCGCTGGTGGCGGTGCTCGCCGGGCTTCGCTATTTCTGGCTGATCCTTGCAGCCGACGCGCACAATGTCGGAGACTCGTCGCTCGCCTGGCGCTGGATCGGAGAGTGGCTGCTCGTTTGGTGCGTCGCGTTCGCTCTGATTTATCCATTTCAATTGCCGCACAAAGGCATCATGGACAGCGCGTGGCTGCGCACGATCGCGATTGCAGTGATCACGATAGCGACCGCATGGATCATCCTGGTGCTGAACGCGAATCCAGAATCATCGAACCGGCATCTCTCGATCGCGATCGGCGGCGGGCTCGGATTGCTGATGCTGCTGAACACGTGGGGCGTCGTCTGGCGCGCGCAGAAGCGTCTGATCGCCTGGACTCGCGCTGCCGCCGAACAGGGCACACCGATGCCGCCCGAAGCCGAGCAAATGCAGCGCTGGGCGTTTCTCGCCTCGCGCACGGGATTCTGGCTTTCGTTCCCGCTGCTCTTCTTCATGGCCGCTGCAAGCCACTACCCATTCCTGAGAAGCGTCGTGGATTAGGATTCACGCGATACCGTGATGGCACGGGCAGCGCGTCTAACTTAATGATCTGGCCTTGCGATGAGACCGTTCGTACTCAGCCTTTCTCTTTTCTTGGCGATGTTCACAATCCAGCCCGCGCTGGGTTTCGAATATCCGCTTTCTCCCGAAGCGATCCGCGAAGCCTATTTCCTCGGCAAGAAGAATCCCGAAGCTAGGCAGGCTTTTCTGAAGCCCTATCAACACAATCTTCCGCTGCCGGAAAACGGCCCTCATGTGGGATTGATCGAGGTGCAGACGCCTTTCACCTTCATAGCGCAGAAGGTCGCGGCGGCTGGTAGCGGCTATCACGCGCAAGATGCCGAGCAGGAATTCCTAGGCAAGCCGGGACCCTTCCGCATCCACGTCCAAATCGACTTCACTGCCACTTTTCCCGAGGCGTACGACACAGCAGCTTCGCTCGGCAAGTTTTGGGAAGATTTTCATGTGCACTTAAGGCAGAAGCGCGAAATATCCGCGCAGAGAGTTGCCGGTCAGCCGATTCACAGTGACGCTGCGAGGTTCTCCACTCTTAGCGGGTACGCGGGTGCAACTATCGACGTGGATTACGACGTGAACAAGATCGATGCGAGCGGTCCCGCCACAATCGTGGTGGATACTCCAGAGGGCGAGCCGGTGGAAACGACTTTCGACTTTGCGCAGCTCAGGTAGCGAGGAAGCCGGAGCTAGCGGTTGATCCCCTGGTTTTCGACGAAGCCGAAAGCATCCTCGATCGCGCGCGAAGAAGCTCGCGAGCCTTTCGCGTATGTGGTGAACAGGGGCTTGCGGCGCGGCGAAAATTTGGCCGGATCGAATGCGCCGCGCGAGACGTGAAATACCCACGCGAACTCATAATGCGCCTTCTCGAGTTCCGACGATGCGACGAGCGCGCTATCCGCGGTCATTAGCGGGTCGAAATCAGAGAAGCCGTTGTGATCGGTGTGAACCGGCGACGGCATTGCATAGGTGTACGAGTCCGAATCGTGCGTGAAGAGCACGATGTAGTCGACGTGCGCGACGTCGGGCGCGGGGCAAATTCCCGAAAATTCTTTGCGGCGGTTCTCGGCCATCCACTTGTATTGAGAGGGAGTCAAGCCGTATGCAGCGAAAAAGATGCGGCACGCAGGATCGCCGCTCTCGTTTTCAGGTTTCGTGTCAGGGTACTCGTCGGAATCTTCGTCGGCCTTCGTGACAGCCGTGACCGTGGCCGGGACAATCGCGGCGCTGTCTCTGGCCGATGCGCTCACTGTTTCAACTACCGGTCTTGCTGGCGCCGGCGCAACGGGCGCAGCCGGCGGATTCGGTGCGGGTGCGGCAGCATGGGCGGTCGAATTGGTCGTGGTGACGCCGGCCTTCTTTGTCGTAGCGGCGGCCGGCTTCGCGTGGGTTCTGGCGGTCGAGACCTTCGCTGAAACTGTCGCCGGAGCAGGAGCAGAAGCAGGCGCAGGCGCAGAGGCTGCGGGCTTCTCGGGTTCAACTTTCACTTGGGCCACGGCGGCGGGAACCGCTCGTGCGCTTGCGGTCACGGCAGGTTGCGGCACCGGGGCAGCCGGTGGCTCTGGTTTCGCTGCCGTCTCGGCTGAAATGACTGGCTTGGGCGCGGCGGAAGATGCTGTATCGGAATTTAGCGTATTTACCGTTCGCGCGGGATTGTGAAGCGCAGCGGTTGAATGGGCGGCGGCCGTGGCGAGCGGTTGTTTCGTTGCATCGGGCAGAGCCGGCAAATCGGGGAACGCGGCGTCAGGCACGTAGCCCTCTTCGCCGCTTTCGGTCCGGATCTTCACATAGTCTTTGATGCGCGAAAGAATTTCGACGGGTGCGCCGCAGCGCAGTTTGGTCTCGACATCAAAGCTGCTGAGCGAGTCGTAGACCCACACGCGATCCTGATTCGCCGCGCATTTCACATACGCAAGGTTGCTCGCGTGGACGGACGGTACCAGCCAGAGGGCGGCAAGCGGCGGCAGAAAGAAGCGCATGCGACTGTTCATGTTCGCTCCCATGCTCCCAAGTTTG
>DASQJA010000066.1:0-6371 GCA_035631275.1 Bryobacteraceae bacterium | reverse complement strand
CGCGCCGCTGCCCCACTCGCGAGTATTCTCTTGGTCGGACCGCCCGATTGCGAGTACCGGCTTCGGGACGGTGGGCGCCGTACCTTCCCACATCTCGACGAGGTGATCGAGATTCAGCGGCAGGTCGCACTTGATTCCGGCTGCGCGTTTTGGGACTGGCGCGCGCGCATGGGCGGTCCGGGATCGGTCCACCAATGGGTGCAAGCAGGTCTCGGACAAGCTGATCATACGCATCTTACCAGCGCGGGCTATCGCATGGTTGGCGATATGCTCTTCTCGGAAATCATGAACCAATACGACCGCTTTCAGGCCGCCATGGCGAACCGCACCGATGGACAATAGAGCCCGCATCGTCGCTATTCTCAGGAACGTTTCCAAGAATCCCGCTGTTCCCGATCACAGCGAGTCGCTGTTCGACTCTGGTTACCTCGATTCATTCGCGCTGCCGGATGTCGTCGGCGAGTTGGAGCGCGAGTTCGGAATCAAGATTCCAGATTCAGATCTGAGCCCGCGCAAGTTCGAATCCGTCTCGCGTATCGAGAGCTACATCGAGAGCAGGAAATAGCGCGTGTCTGCGATCCGCGCTTTCGGCGCGTATTTACCGACGCGCTTGGTCGCGAACGATGAACTGGCGGCGCGTTTGGGGTGCGAGGCGAGTTGGATTCGTGAAGTCTCCGGAATTGCGGAGCGGCGTTATGCTGGCGCAGATGATTCGATATCGAGCATGGCGGTCGAGGCCGCCCGGCGATGCCTCAAACGTGCGGGCGCAACCATTGCCGATGTCGGTTTAGTGGTCGTTTCCACCGGATCGAGCGAGCGCTGCTTCCCGGGACCGGCCGCGCAGGTCGCGCACCAGCTTGGCGCGGGTCAAGCAGCCGCCATCGATGTCCCCATGGCCAGCGCGGGCGGACTCTTTGGAATGGCTCTGGCCGCGATACTGGCGCCGCGTTATGGCAATGTTCTCATTGTCGCGTCAGAGAAGATGTCGACGGTCGTGGCTCGCGAGCCCGTCGAAACCGGTACCGCGATACTGTTCGGCGACGGCGCCGGTGCATGCCTGATCACGCCGGAAAACGGCCCGGCACGCATCGTCGATCACGTTCTTCATTCGGATGGCTCTTTTGCCGACGACCTGCGACTCGAATTCGAGGCGCCGCTCGCCATGAACGGGCGATCCGTGATCATGCAAGCCTCGCGTAAGATTCCCGCCGCGATCGGCGAAGTTCTTGATCGACAACAGAAGAAGCCCGCCGAAGTCGAAGTCTTCCTGATGCACCAAGCCAATCAGAACCTCATCGATCGAGTGGCGCGCGCAATTCAAGTGGACCCCGCAAAGTTTTACTCGAACATCGCTCGCTACGGGAACACGTCGTCAGCGTCGATGTTGATCGCCGCGTCTGATTGGTGGCAGAATCCAGGCCCTCGTTCCGGACAACTGATCTGCTTCGCCGCGTTCGGTGCAGGCTTCCACTGGGGCGCGCTGCTCGCAGAGCTAGTGTGAGCCGAGCGGGGTCCTCAATTTAAGAATCAACAGTCGGGCACTGAGCGCGTCAGCGTCTCAAGTGAACAACTGTTTCTAGATGGAACGTCTGAGGGAATAAGTCGACTAAGGTTATCGTCTCGATCCGGTAACCGTGTGCGATCAGGGCCTGCAGGTCGCGCGACAGAGTCGCCGGATCACAAGAAACGATCACTAGGACAGGCGGCTGGAGGCGAATCAGCTCGGACACGACGGGTTTGCCGAGCCCGGCGCGCGGTGGATCGGCGAGGATTAAGTCAGGGCTGGTTTCGAGGCGCCCGAGATACTCTTCCACGGTTGCGTTCTCGCTCGCTACGCGCTCGCCCAGATTATGGACCAGGTCGCGATATGCGCTCTTGCCGGACTCGACCGCTGTCACCTGGCCGAACCGGTCAGCGAGCGCCTTAGCAAAAAACCCGACGCCGGCGTACAAATCCAGTGCCTGATTGCCAGAATGCGCGCCAACTGCGCAATCAACCAATCGGTCGATCAGAAAGCGATTCACCTGGAAGAAGGAGTTGCGGCTGACGCGAAATTCTTGATACACGATGGGACCGCTCGATCCGATCGACTCGAACACTTTAAACACGCTGCGCGGCGCACGATCTAGCACATTCACCTGGATTTCGGTTTCGTTGGTGAAAAGCTCGACGCCTCCGCTGAACGAACGAAGCTGTGGGCCGTGTGCGTTTAACACAGCGATCGCCCGATTCAGCGCCGGCGATGCGATCGGGCAGCTCTCAATCGCGCATAAGCGCCGCGAGGCATGTTCGAAATATCCCACGGCGCCACGCTCGATGTGTAGCTGAATGCGATTCCGGTATTGCCAGGGTTCTGCGGAGATGGCGTCGATTTCGCCCGCGAATTCGATTTTTCCTGTTCGCCGCAAGACTTCGCGCAATGATGCCATTTTCTGCTGAACCTGCGTGCGGTAATCCAGGTGCTGAAGCTGGCAGCCGCCGCAGCGGAGAAAGTAAAGACAACCCGGCGCGACACGTTCCGCGGCCGGCGTGACCACATCGATCACACGGCCGCGGAACAAATCATTCTTGACGCGTTCCACCTCGGCGCGGATCTCTTCGCCCGGCGCAACGAAAGGAACTAATACGACCTTGCCGCCGAGCCGCGCCAGTCCTTCGCCGCCATAAACTAGTTTTTCAATCGTGAGATTTTCTTCGGTGGGCAAGCAGAAACTCAACCCTACGGTACCATGGAGAATTCAACATGAAGGCCCGCATTTTTTCCGGCGTTCAGCCGTCCGGAAATCTACACATTGGAAACTATCTGGGAGCGCTCAAGAACTGGGCGGAGATCCAAGGCAACTACGAGAGCATCTTTGGAATCGTCGATCTGCACGCGATTACCGTATACCAGAATCCGGAGGAACTGCGCGCCAAGATTCGCGAGACGGCCGCGTTGTTTTTGGCAGCAGGCATCGATCCGAAGCAGTCTTCGATCATGGTGCAGTCGTCGGTTCCTGAGCATGCGGAACTGGCTTGGATGCTGACTTGCGTTACACCGGTTGGCTGGCTTGAACGCATGACCCAGTACAAAGCCAAGGCGCAGGAACAGGAGACCGTCGGTGACGGCCTGCTGCAATATCCGGTGCTGATGGCAGCGGATATTATGTTGTATCAGGCCGCGATCGTTCCGGTTGGAGACGATCAGGCGCAGCATTTGGAGCTGACGCGCGACGTTGCGCAGCGATTCAATTCGCTATATGGCGAGACGTTCACGATGCCTGCGACCCACCTGCCGACCGTTGGATCGCGCGTGATGGGTCTGGACGATCCCGAAAAGAAGATGAGCAAATCGGCGACTGGTTCGGGCCACGCCATCGGCCTTCTCGATCCGCCGGATCAGATTCGCAAGAAAATCATGCGCGCCACCACGGATTCGCAGCCACAAGTCGATTTTGCGAACCTCGGAGCTGGCGTGCGCAATCTCATTGAAATCAGCCAGGCATTTATGGGCTGGAAGAACGATCAGAGCCAGGCGGAGTTCAACGGTCTCCGCTATGGCGATTTGAAGAAGAAGGTTGCCGAGATCGTGGCGTCGAAGATCGAGCCGATCCAGGCGCGCTACCGCGAGATCATGTCCGAGCCAGGCTATCTCGATGGCGTACTCAAGCAGGGGACAGAACGCGTGCAGCCGATCGCGCAATCCACAGTGCGATTGGTGAAGGAGCGCATGGGTCTCTACACGGGCGATTAATGAAAATCATGCGACGGCACGGCTTCTTCCGCGAGGTGCAGCGGCTCAAAGCGCTCCGCTCGCACAGTGAAGACACCATCGATGTTCTGCATCTGGCCGTCGATCACAAGATAAGCATTGTTCAGTATGGTGGCGCGCTCGCGGTCAAACACATCCGGCATCACCACTGCGTTCGATACGCCGGTCTCATCTTCGAGGCTCAGAAATAGCAGGCCTTTCGCTGTACCCGGCCGCTGCCGGCAGATCACGCATCCGGCGATGCGCGCCATGCGTCCATTGGGAATGAATTGCAGCTCGCGTGCGCATGTGACGCCGAGCGTGTCCATTTTTTCACGGTGAAACGCCATGGGGTGTTTGCCGATGGTGAGATGCGTGCCGCGAAAATCGGAATTGAGCCTCTCGGTCGCGGTCATGGGTAAGAGCGGTGAGTTGGATTCGGCTGCTTCGGCCGTTGCAAAAAGTGGACCAGCCGGCCGAATGGCAAGTTCAGAGTCCCAGAGCGCCGCGCGCCGATGCGTTGGCATTTCCGGGATGAAATTCAGCGCTCCGATTTCGCTGAGCTTGCGCAGTTCGTCCTTGCGAACTTCAGGTGTACGGTTCACAAGATCCTGGATACTTGAAAACGGCCGTTCGGAGCGTGCGCGTAGGATCGCTTCGGCTGCTTGTTGTCGAACGCCTTTCGCGTAATTAAACCCAAGCCGCACACACTTTTCGCCATTGTGCTCTTCGATTGTGCATTGCCAACTCGAGCGTGTAACGTCGATCGGTTTGAAATGCAGTCCGTGGCGCTGGGCATCCTTGACCAGCGTGGCGGGTGCGTAAAATCCCATGGGCTGGTTGTTCAGCAGCGCCGCGGTGAACGCCGCCAGGTAGTGGCATTTCAGATATGCGCTCGCATAAGCGATCAGCGCGAAACTCGCCGCGTGTGATTCCGGAAAACCGTACAGCGCGAAAGACGTGATGGATTGGACAATAATATCCTGCTGCTGGCCGGTGATTCCATTGCTCGTCATCCCCGAGCGCAGCCGCGATTCGATCTCGCGCATGCGCGCTTCCGAACGCTTGAAACCCATCGCTCGGCGCAGATCTTCCGCTTCGCCGCCGGTGAAATTGGCGACGATCATAGCCATACGCAAGAGCTGCTCCTGAAACAAGGGAACACCGAGTGTGCGTTTGAGCACCGGCTCGAGCGACGGATGCAGGCACTCGGTTTTCTCCCGCCCTTGGCGACGCCGCAAAAAAGGATTCAACATTTGCCCGACGATCGGCCCCGGACGTATGATCGCTACCTGCACCACGATGTCGTAGAATCGTTTGGGCTGCAGGCGCGGAAGGCACGACATCTGTGCGCGGCTCTCTACCTGAAAAAGTCCGATGGTGTCGGCTTTTTGCAGCGCGGCGTAGACCAGCTTGTCGTCCTGCGGCAGATGCGCGAGATCCACTTCTTCGTCGTACGATTGGCGAATCCGCTGGATCGATTCTTCGAGCACCGCCATCATGCCGAGCCCGAGCAGGTCGACTTTGACGATTCCCATGTCGGCGCAGTCTTCCTTGTCCCATTGAATGACCACGCGGCCAGGCATGGTAGCGGGCTCGAGCGGGACCACCGAGTCGAGTTGGCCTTCGCAGATCACCATGCCGCCGGAATGCTGGCCAAGATGGCGCGGCAGATCCTGGATGGTCATGTAGAGATCCAGGAACTTTGCGATTAGTGGATTCTCGGGCGCATAGCCTGCTTCGCGAAATTGACGATCGGCTGTTTCGCGCGGATCGGTCCAGCCCCAAGTGGGAATCAGCGCGGAGATGCGGGCCAGATCCGTCTCTTCAAAGCCCAGCACTTTCCCGATATCGCGAACCGCAGAGCGTCCGCGATAAGTGATGACGTTGGCAGTCATCGCAGCGCCGAGTTTGCCGTAGCGCTCGTAGATGTATTGAATGGCACGCTCGCGCTGATCGCCGCTGGGCAGATCGAGATCGATATCCGGCCACTCGCCCCGCTCTTCGGAAAGAAAGCGCTCGAACAACAGGTCCATCGAAATCGGATCCACCGCGGTGATACTGAGCGAGTAACACACTGCGCTGTTGGCGGCCGATCCTCGTCCCTGAACAAGAACATTGTTCTTGCGGCAGAACTCGACGATGTCCCAGACGATGAGAAAATAGCCCGCCAGGTCGAGTTTTTCGATGAGGGCTAGCTCGCGTTCCACCTGTTGGCGTGCGCGCCGATAGAGGTCGGCCGAAAATGCGTTCGCCGCGTATCGATTGCGTACGCCTTCCTCAACGCGTTTTCGCAGAAAGGTGTTTATCGTGTCGCCGGGCGGGACCGGGTAGCGCGGGAACTGGTAGCCGAGATCGGCGAGCGTAAATTGGAGGCGATTCGAGAGTTCGCGTGTGTTGGCGATCGCTTCCGGAAGATCGGCGAAGAGCCGCGACATCTCCTGCGCGCTCTTGAGATGCCGCTCGGAATTGCTGGAAAGCAGCCGGCCCGCATCCTGGATTTTGACTTTGTGCCGGACGCAGGTGAGCACATCGAGCGCTTCGCGCGATCGCGGAGTGGCGTGGCTAGAGCCGTTGGTCGCGACCAATGGCAGTTTGTGCTTGCGAGCGAAATCAATGAGCGCTTGATTGCGCGCTTCCT
>DASQJA010000065.1:0-8441 GCA_035631275.1 Bryobacteraceae bacterium | reverse complement strand
TCCTTGATGACGTGCCAGTCGTGGACTTCTTTCGGAGTCGGCAGGAACTTCGGATTCACTTTCGTCAGCGCGGCGTTCGCGCCGGATTCCTGGCGCGCGGGGGCGAAAGCGAAACCGGGAGCAAGCGAGACCGACGCTCCGAGTCCAGTGATGAATGTCCTGCGCTTCATTGCGTCCTCCTCTATGCTTCAGCCCAACAGGCCCGCGGGCGCCGGCATCGATTCCCAGAACTTGCGGATTTCGCCGCGCGGGTCGTTTTCGACACGCGTGTTGTTGTCGAAGATCATAGTGGCTCGCTTGGCGACGTCGTAGGCCGGCCAGTTGGGAGTTTTCGAGTTGTTCGGATTACCGGTTTTCGCGAAAGCCACCCACGCGGATGCGAACGTAGTCCACAGCGCGCGCTGCTGGTGCGAGCCGGTGCCACCGATGCCGTCGCGATAGTTATTGAACGACGCCGATACATCGGTGCCGTGCACGGCGCCAAACTTTCCATCGAAGCTAGGGCTTTCGTAAGTCCAGAGATACATGTACGCGGGAGCTTTGCCGAGAGCCGCTTTGCGTTCGGCCTGCGCGAGAGCGCCGCGCCGGAATCCGACGTCGGTAAGAATCTGCGCTTGCACGAGGTACGGCGTCTTCGTCTCGGTCCAACTGGATCGCTTATACAAGGAATAGATCTCGTCGGCCTTATCCTTGAAGCGCTGCGCTAGCAAGCGCTTCAAGCCCGCATCGTCGAGATCGAAATTGGTGAGCGCGAGCGCGGCATCCTCGAGCGTGGTCGAGACGATCACGGGCACTTCGGCTGATTCGGGCGGCGAAACCGGATCGAAGGGATGGTGGGGAAGAATCTTTCCATCGACTACCGGCCCGAAGCCGCCGGCGCCGGCGCTGGTCTGTGCCTCGAGGATCTGCTGCCAGGAAATTTTTTGGAGATCGCCGAAATTGCCCTTCGAGATTCCGAGTTTGGCGAGCAGCGTCTCTGCGAGCTTGGTGCCTTGCTCGCGCGTCATAGAGCGGGCGATTGAGCCGCTCTGTACACCGGCGCTGTGAAACAAACCTTTCGCCGACGGCATAGCGAGGACAGTAGATGTTTTCAGGCCGCCCCCCGACTGGCCAAAGATCATGACCTTTTCTGGATCGCCACCGAAGCGCTCGATGTTGTCGCGAACCCATTCGAGCGATATGACAAGATCCATCATTCCCGCAATGCCGGCTTGCGCGAACTCGGCCGGCGCGCCGAGGTCGGCGAGATGCAAGTAGCCGTAGCTGGCCAGCCGGTGACTGACCGTGACCACCACCACGTCACCGAAGCGCGCAAGCTGCGCGCCGTCGTAGCCCGGCGAATTAGCGGAGCCAGTCGTGAAGCCGCCGCCGTGGAACGAGACCATGACCGCGCGTTTCGCGCCGTCGTTGACACCGGGAGTCCAGACGTTGAGCGTGAGGCAGTCTTCACCCATGCCGCCAGGCTGGACGTCCCACTGGATCATCATGCCATAGTCGCTGCGCAGATCAGAGAACGTCTGCGGGCAAACCTGGCCGTAGTTGAAGCACTCGCGCACGCCAGTCCAGGAGGCCGGTTTCTGCGGCGGCATGAAGCGATTCTTGCCGCCTGTGGGTGCGCCGTAGGGAATGCCTTTGAATTCTTTGATGCCGCGGTTGGCGATGCCCTGAACTCTTCCGCCGGTGGTTTCGACTTCCCAGAAAAGCTTGTTCGCGGAGCTGCCGCTGAGCGCTGGGGTTGGGCGCTGCGCCTGCCCGGATTGCGCGAGAGCGTTGGATACGGCGGCGGAACCGGCCGCAACTGCGGCGACGGCAAGCGACGAAGTTTTTAGGAATCCTCGGCGATTGGAATTTCCAGCCGATTCCGGAGAATTAGGCGTGTTCACGTGACCTCCTGACGCGGGAGTTTCGATCCCAGGCCATTGTATGACACCGGGCAGGATCTAGCGGATTTAACGGCGAGGTGATCGCCGACGTCTTTTGAGCGCGACCGCCCGTCATGCGGACGAGTTCGTTACCATTTCAGAATGTCAATGGCTCCATCGTCCGCCGCCTCACCGGATCGGGAAATGCTGGATCTGTATTCGACATATGGCTTGTACTTGGCGGAAGAAGGCAGGCTGATCGACAATCGCCTGACTCAAATCTCACAATTCAGGGCTTTCTGTTTGCCGCGTATTCATTCTCACTGCAAAAAATCGTCGATGTGAAGGTTAACTTGCTGAATACGGCGGTGGATCGAAAACGCGTTGCCCAACTGGAAATTCCGCATACGATCCACGACCTTCAGACGCTGCTGGTTATGCTCGCGTTGGCGGGCATGGTAACGAGCTTTCTTGTTTCCTCAGTGTATTGGCGGCTTGTTTGGCCATCGATGAAGTGATCGATGGTGGTATCAAGAAGTCGATTGCTCCGCTTGGCCGCAGCAGAAATTCTCAGGCTTGAAATGGGGCTGGAGCGTCATCGTTCACAATCGGAGCACCCGCCGCTTACTCATGGAACGCGGTTCAAATTTCCAGGAATGCTAGGTGCGGTCATCCGCTCGCGCACTGGCTCGGAGTGATTGCACCCAAGCTCTTGCCCCTTGCGATCGACTTACCTGGTTGTTTCTTTTTGGACCGGCCTTCGTGGGTTTTCTGCGCCGCTAGAACTCAGTTCCAGCAGCCTCGAGGTCAGTCCCAGATTAGCCCGCTTGCCTGCGGCACCCAGTTGCTCGTATCTATGACTCGATATATGTTCTCGTGTGCAAATAGGCCGCGAAGATCCAGAGCATCGTGACGGCAACCCACAGCAATAGTTTCCAGCTGTAGCGACCGAGAGGGCGCGGTTGGTTCACTGCGACGCGTGCGTTGCTCCTCAGGACTAACCGCTAGCGCTACACCGCAGGGCGCTTTTTCTTCGGCACATACGCCAGGAACCGGCGCGGATTGTCGACTAAAATGCCGTGCAGAACGTCGTCTTTCACTCCGGCAGCAGTCAGTGCTTTGCCCCACACAGTCACGGTCTTCGCGTAACCTGCGCCTTTGTTGCGCTTGATCTGGTTGGCGCTCGAAAGGTCGGACGAGAACATGAGATTGGCGGCGTAACCCGCCTCGATCAGCGCTAGCACCATGGGTACCTGGCGCGCGTCACCGGGACCACCCTGGCGATCGAATCCGATAAAGGCGCCGCGCTTGCAGATTTCTTTCTGAACTTTAACGTCCGGGTCGACCAGATTGCCGAGGTGGCCAATGACGATGCGGTCCGGTTTGACACCACCCTTCTCGAGAATATCGAGCTGTTCGATCGCGGATTTTCCGGGGATACCGGTGTGCGTGAAGATCGAAAGATTCGTTTCCTTGTGCGCCATCGCGACGCCGCGGAAGACTTTTCGCTCGATGTCTGTGATCTCGTCCCAGCTCCCGATTTCGCCGAAAACACCGACCGGCTGCGAGTTGACTTGGCGCACCAGCTCCGTGGCGATCTGCTCATCGGACCATTCTTCGATTTGCGGCGGATAGAACGGCTTGCTGTAGAAGCCGCAGCCGGCAACGATCGGCATGCCGGACTTGATGGAGATTTGTTTCAGAGAGTCGAGATTGCGGCCCATGTCGGGATGGCCGCCGTCGACGACGCACGCGACGCCTTCCTGTGCGGCGATCTTGAGCTCGTCCGACATTATGTCAACGTCTTCCATGAAGTAGGGCTGATTACCGAGCGGCGTGGGTGGCGGAGCCGCGCCGGCGCGGCCGCCCCCGGCGTTGGGATTGGAAGCGCGTGCGTACGCCATCCAGCGCGGCATGAAGTCGGGCGCGAGCGACAGGTGCTCGTGGAAAAGCGTCGCGCCGCCGGCTAGTGCTTCAGGCGGCAGGTCTTTCAGAATCGTGCGGATGACGGCTTTCTTCGGAAACGCGGGGCCGGTGTTAGCGGCGGGGAGCGCAACGGCCGCCGCTCCGAGACCGAGAATACCGAGCGCTTCGCGGCGCGTTAACTTCCGTTCGAGAGTTTCGTTCGCCATGGACGCCTCACGTTTGGTGGATCGAAACGTCCCTAAGCTTATCGTATTTGTTCCCGGCGCGTGGGCTTGCTTGGAACAGTCGACGCGGCGTTAGCGAGGCAACGAGTCCGACGGGCGCGTGAACTTGTCGGCGACGATTCTGAGTACGAACAGCCCGCCGGAAATCGCAAGGCTCGTGGCCAGCCGTAGCTCCTCTTTGGCGAAGAACGAGTAGAAGATGAATCCGAGCGAGGCCAAGAACAGGATGTTGCTGGCAACAGAGATCTCTTTACGCTTGGCGGCCAGTTTCCGGCGGCGCGGAATCTTGTCGCCGCAAACATAGCATTCGAGGTCGTGTTTCTTGACTATTGCATGGCAGCTCGCACATCGGCCCATGGCCTATTCAATCGTAGAAACGGATTTCGGTCAATGGGCGCGGTGTACCGATTGCGTTGGAGCAACCGGTACTATTACTTCGGTTCAGCGCGTGGGGCGCGGCGCTGGTACGTTCTCGGGCGGACGCTGAAAGTCCTTGAGATCGAGCGTGTTGACGCCATCGATGATCATGGCGTAGGCGCGCGTGATGGCTTCAAGGCCGGTCCAGGGGACAGTATCGGCGCTCTCGTGATCGGAGTGGAAGAAGACGTTGTAGTCGGATGCCTGGACGCCGGGCGTGAACGGCCAAAGACGGCTCATTTCGCCACCGGGTGCGGCGCGTTCAGGACTTGCGTAAGTGACGACGCCCGCCGCGCGGAACGCTTTCACCGCGATGTCCTGAAGCTTCGGCCGCGACGGGCCACCAGCGTACCAAAGCATGCCGGTGTACATGTTGGCCGGCCGGATGTCCTCGCCGAGCAGATAGGTCTGTATGGTGGAGGTGTGTTCGCAGTTGATCAGCAAGGCGGACTTGGCGAACACTTCGTCGCGATGATCGAGCAGCCAGGTACCGCTCATGTTGCCGCCGTTGTGGTGTCCCGTTGAGCCAATGAAAACGATTGTTCGGCGGCGTTTTTCTTTGGGAATTTTCGAGAAATAGTCCGCCAAGCCGACCATCGTCGCGACGCCTGATGCGTTGTCAGTGCCGGACTCGAACCAGCCGTCGCGGTGCGCAAGGATGTTGACGGTCTCATCGGTTGTCCCCGGCAGTTTCGCCCATACGGTTCCGGTTTTGAGGCCGGGTTCCATCTTGATGTCGAGCTTCACGCGCACGTGCGGCGCTTGTCCGGAGGGCGCGGCACCGATCAGGTCGCGGATGGCGTAGCCGTCGTCCATGCCTATAGAGAAGGTCGGGACGTTGGTTCCGGTGGGATAAAGCTGCGTGCGGATGTTGCCGGGCAGCGCGATGACGGCGAAGATTGCGGCCGCGCCTTTCGCTTCGGCTCGGCGGACAGCGCCGTCCGCGGTCGCTGTCTGCCGCCAGGAGCCCGGCAGCGGCATGCTAAAAATGAAAACGGCCTTGCCACGCACGTCCCGGCCGGCGAAATCGGCTTCGCTGCCGGTGCCCGCGTACACTGCTTCGAGATCAAGTCCTTCGCCCGACGTGCCTTTGGTCTGATACGCGGGCTGGGCGCTGTCGAGGTGCAGCGTCTTGCCGGAACCCGACGCCACGATCTCCCACGATTGCGGCATCCACTGCGGCGGCAGATCGAACGGCTGGACGTGGACGTCGGCGAGGCCGAGTCTGTTAAATTTGTCCGTCAGCCACTCGCGCGTATCTGTGTCGGCCTGCGTGCCGATGATCCGGCCCCAGAATTGCGGATGGCCGCTCTCGCGATATTTGCGCGAGATGGCGGTGAGATCTTCGACGTAGGTGTGGATGCGATGGCCGTCGATTGCGCCGTACGCTTTGTCCTGCGGCGCGAGTTTCCACTCCAGGAGCCCGTCTTCGAGCTTGTAAAGCGGCGCGGCTGGAATTTGGGCCGAGGGTCGCGGCTTAGGCTCCGCGGATTCGGGGCCTTGTTGGCCGAAGAGCGCGGGGCTGGCAGCGAGCGAGAATAATGCGCAGAAAAGTCGGTGCGGCATGGCAACCTCCTTCGATCTGATCGACGATACTACAGTTGGATCGGCTGCGGCTGATTGTGGAACGTCTTTGGAAGGCCAGCTTTGGCGAGCGCGCCTTGTAGCGGAACCTTCGGAAGCGCTGCGCGGACGATTTCGCGGACCGCGATTAAGCGATCGAGATCGATGCCGGTGCGCAGGCCGGCAGCCTCGAACAGAAACGCGAGATCTTCAGTGACGATGTTGCCCGTTGCGCCGGGCGCCCAGGGACAGCCGCCCATTCCCGCAAGGGATGCATCGAAACTGCGCACGCCCGCTTCGAACGCGGCGTAGACATTGGCGAGGCCGAGTCCGCGCGTGTCGTGAAAATGCGCGGTGAGCGGAACCCTGCCAAGTTGCTCGCCGAGACGCGTGAACATGCGCTTCACCTGCACCGGATTCGCATAGCCCACCGTATCGGCGATGCTGATTTTATCGGCTCCGGCGTGGGCATAGCCTTCGGCCAGTTTCAGCACAGTGTCTTCGTCGATCGCGCCCTCGATGGTGCAGCCGAACGCGGTGGAGACGCCGCCGCAGAGAATGATCTTGCGCCATTCGGGACGCGAGTTGCGAAGCACGGCAATGCGGCGGAAATCAGCCAGCGATTCGGCGGTGGTCCGGCGGACATTTTCGCGATTGTGGCTTTCCGACGCCGAAAGAACAAAGTTGATTTTGTGCACCCCGGTTTCGAATGCGCGCTCGGCGCCGCGCAGGTTGGGGACGAGCGCGGTTACGGTGAGCCCGGGAATTTTGAGCGAGGCGGCGGCCACTTGCTCGGAATCGGCGAATTGCGGCAGGAGCTTCGGCGGAACGAACGACGCGACCTCGATCTCCGGCACGCCCGCAGCGGCTTCGGCTGCGACCCATTCGAGCTTGGCCGCGGTCGCCATGATGTCAGGGATGATTTGCAGGCCATCGCGCGGGCCAACTTCGCAAATCCAGACGTCTCGATCCATCAATTCCATTGTCACTCGCCGAGGGGCGCCACGCGGCCGTCACTCACCGAGGACCGCCGCGGCCCGGCCTTTGCTACAAGAAAAGCGTCACTCGCCCGTAAAGTTCGGCTTGCGCTTCTCGTTGAACGCCCGGATGCCCTCCAACCGGTCGCGCGTTGGCACCAGCTGGTTATAGGCTTCGAGCTCAAACGCGAAACCGGACTTAATGTCCAGATCGAGCGCCGCGCCGACGGCTTTCTTAGCCTGGCGCACGGCCAGCGGCGCGTTCGATGCGATCCGGCGTGCGGTAGCGAGCGCATCGTCCAACAATGTTTCGGGCTCGCAAACCTTGTTAACGATTCCCCATTCGAGCGCCTGCTCAGCGTTGAATGGCTCTGCCGTGAATATGATCTCCTTAGCGCGCCGCACCCCGCAGGCTCGCGGAAGGTTCTGCGTCGCGGCGGCGCCTGGCATGATACCGAGGCTGGTTTCTGTCAGCGCGAAACGGGCTGACCTGGACGTGTAAATGAAATCCGCCGTCAGGATCAATTCGAGTCCGCCGCCGTAGGCCGCTCCATTCACCGCCGCGATGATTGGAATCGGGCAATCCATCATGGCGCGCACATGTTGCTCGAAAATGGCATGCTGCTCGCGCCACGCTTCATTGGTCATTTCATTTCGCTCTTTGAGATCGGCGCCGGCACAGAACGCGCGCGAGCCGCTGCCGGTGAGAACAATCGAGCGAATGTCTCCTGACTTTATGTACAACCCACTAAATAGCTCGCGCAGATCGCGGCCCATCTGCGTACTGATCGCGTTGCTGCGGTCGGGACGGTTCAGCGTGACCACCAGTACGTGTTGGTCGGGGCGGGTCACGATCAGAGTTTCGTAATTAGGTTGTGATAGTGGTGCGATCGGCGAGCCTCGCTCAACAATTTATCATGTGCGGCCGGGCTCATCGAAGAAAATCCTCCGATGATTCGAAGTCTGCGCGACGCCGCCGATGTCTCGCGCATCTTTGTACGAAAGGAGAATCTGTCTCAAATGAAATTCTGTATCACGATTTGTATGTCCTTAGCAGCCGGTCTCGCGATGGCGCAATCGCCCGCAGCCGCGCCCGCGAATCCGTTCAGCGCCAGCGCCAAGGGAGTCTACACAATCATCAAGGTCAACGTGTTTAAAGCCGCCGAGAAGATGCCCGAAGAAAACTACTCGTTCAAGCCGACGCCGGATATACGCAGTTTCGGACAGATCGTCGGCCACATCGCCGATGCGCAATATCTGTTCTGTTCGATGGCATCGGGGAATCAGCAGAATCCACCCGGAGTGGAGCGCAGCAAGACGTCCAAAGCGGATCTGGTTGCCGCGCTCAAGGACGCATTTGCGTATTGCGACAAAGTTTACGACGGCATGACGGACGCATCCGGTGCGGAGATCGTGAAAGTCATTGGCCGCGACGCGCCGCGCATCACCGCGCTCACCTTCAACGCGGCGCA
>DASQJA010000064.1:0-2341 GCA_035631275.1 Bryobacteraceae bacterium | reverse complement strand
TACCAAAGGGATCACAATATGCGACTGCGACCGGGGGCGCTCTTGTGCTGCTGAAGTACGTGTCACAGCCAGTAAGGTATAGACTCCGAGCACGATGCCGAACGGCCAATCCGGCAGTGCCAGCAGCGAAGTCACTATGCTATCCACACGCGATGGCGCCCAGCGCTTCAACATTGCGATGCCGGCCACAAAGCTGAAAAACGCCGAAACGATTGCCCATGCGACCGTCACCACCAGTGCCACATGGAAGGCCGTCATCCACGCTAGGGGATTCGGCACGCGATCCAGCAAAGCTCCCCACATCAATGCCAATGTTCCGCTAAACACCACGATCGCCGCTACTTGCGCTACACGAAGACAGCCATAGATCAGCCAAAGTACTCCCAGGTTTTGGAAATCTCGCGATTCTGGCTTCATCAGTGGACTCCTGTACACATTCAAACGCGCCCCGCACCGTTTGAACGATCAGGTAAACGACTGAATCTGTGGTAGGAGGTCTGGTAATTTTTCTGACGGTTAGCTGAAGAACTGCCCCATTTTCCTGAACTTATCGTATCGCGCCGCAACCAACTGCTGAGGATTCTGTTTGGAAAGCTCATCAAGCAAACGCACAAGCACAGCATCCAGGAAGCGCGCCGCGGCCGCATGATCCACGTGCGCTCCGCCTTCCGGTTCAGGCACAATCTCGTCGATTAGTTTCAATTCGGCGAGATCTTGCGCAGTCATCTTCAGCGCTTCAGCCGCCAATTCCGCCTTGCTCGAATCTCGCCAAATGATCGAGGCGCAGCCTTCCGGCGTGATCACTGAATACACCGAATTCTCCAGCATCAGCACGCGATCCCCAACGGCTATCGCCAGCGCTCCGCCCGACCCGCCCTCGCCGGTAACCGTCACAATAATCGGCACCGCCAGCCGCGACATCTCGCGCAGGTTGTACGCGAGCGCCTCTGCCTGTCCACGCTCTTCGGCGTCCACGCCGGGATATGCGCCGGGCGTATCCACAAATACAAAAATCGGCCGGTTGAACTTCGCGGCCAGTTTCATCGCCCGCAGCGCCTTGCGATAACCCTCTGGCTTCGCCTGCCCGAAATTCCGCCGAACGCGCTGCTTCAGGTCGCGCCCCTTCTGACTTCCCACCACAATGACCGGCCTTCCATGAAATCGGGCCATCCCCGCAACAATTGCCGCGTCGTCGGCAAACCGTCTGTCCCCGTGAATCTCGCTGAAATTTTCGAAAAGCAGCTTGATGAAATCTTCCGTATACGGCCTTTGCTGATGCCTCGCCAATTGAACCTTCGGCCATGCACTCAGATGCGCATAAAACTCTTTCTTCAGCTCATCGACTTCGCGCCGCAGCCGCTCGAGATCTTCGCTCTTCTCCGCGAATCCCGCCATCTCTGCAACGTCGCGCTCGAGCGAATCGATCTGCTTCTGCCGTTCCGTATGCGCATCCATCGGATTCGGCAGCGAAGGTTTTCCGGACAGTCTCTCTTCCTCCAAACGTCGCTTCCGTGCGCGCTCCTGCCAACGCCGCAGCCTCTCGCGCGCCGCTCTGCGCTTCGCTGCGTCAAAAGGCGGCCGACGCCCTTTTCCCGTACCGCCGCCAGTCGCGCTCGCCATTATTGGACCACCACCGAATCTTCTCCGCAGATCTCTTTCACGCGTGCAATCAGTTCCTGATCCGCCTTCACCGCTTTCGACGTCTGCTGCGTCGCTGCCGCACCATCATCCAATACCAATTCAAACTCCACTCGACAACGCCCAGGCCTGCTCGCAAACAATTGATCCAGCCGCTCCATCGCTCCCGCGCCCAGCGTCGCCACCGGCACACGCACACGCAACAAACTCGGCGGCCGGTCAATCACTTGCTCTAGCGGCCTCGCATCTTCCACCGTAAGCCGCGTACCCACATCTTCAGCCAAAACCGATGCTTTCACCAACAGCGGCGTTGCAGGTTTCAGTACCGGCTCAAGTTTCCCAAACGCCTCCGGAAATACCATCGCCTCGATCACACTCGTCCTGTCTTGCAGCGTCACAATCGCCCAGCGCGCCCCGCGCCTTGACCGCATCGGTCGCGACTGCACCACAATTCCCGCCACGATCACATTTTCCTTGTTCCGTCGTCCCTCAATCGACGCGATATCCACCGCTTTCAAATCCGCTAGCCGCCCAGCGTACTTGTCCAGAGGATGCCCCGAAATATAAAACCCAAGCGTCGCATATTCCGAGTTGAGCAATTCGTGCTCGGGCCACTCATCCGTATCCGGCAGCACTTCCGGCAGAGGTGCAGCCGCCGCAGCCGCTCCACCAAAAAGTCCGTGCTGGCCGCTTTCTTTCGCGC
>DASQJA010000063.1:0-8345 GCA_035631275.1 Bryobacteraceae bacterium | reverse complement strand
CGTGGCAGGTGCCGCTCGGAAGTTATTCGGAGCTCGAAGCGCTCGGACTTCACAACGCCGGAACACCTAATATCGGCGGCCTGACCGCTACCGCCGGCGGCGTCCTGTTTGTTGCGGGCACGCTCGACAATAAAATGCGCGCATTCGACTCGAAGACCGGCAAGGAATTATGGTCCACGGAACTCGGCGCGGCGGGCCACGCCATTCCAGTTACCTATCAGGGCAGGAGCGGCAAACAATATGTTGCGATCATGGTAAGCGGCGGCGGTTATATGGGCGACAACATCATTCCAGCGAAGGTAATGGTCTACGCGCTGCCCTAGCGTCTCATGAAACTCTTTATAAAACTTGCCGGTGCTCTGCTTGTACTGGACGCGCTCGCGCTGCTCGCCCAATCTGAACTACCCGACGGGAAAGGCAAAGACGTGGTGCTTCGCGTGTGTGCGGCAGAATGCCATGGCGTCGAGCCGATTGCAGCCGAGCGCCGCAGCAAGCAAGGCTGGTCGAACATCGTCGACGCCATGATTTCGCGCGGCGCCAAAGCCACCGACGAAGAGATCGACACCATCATCGACTACCTTGCCGCACACTTCGGCCGGCAGTCGCCCAAGGCCGCGGCCTCGAACATCCGCGGCAAATAGACATGGAATTACCGTTTAATCCGGTAGCGTAAAGGAAAATATTCCAGCCGGACCGGCTATTGCGACGTACTGTTTCCCGCCCGACATGTAAGTCATGGGCGACGCCCACCAGCGCTGTCCAAGCTCGGCATGCCACAACGCTTTTCCCGTGGCGGCGTCGGCCGCGACCAGGTTCCCGGCGCCATCACCAAAGAAAACTACGCCTCCTGTGGTGGACAGCGTGCCGGAACGGTCGAATCCAGATCCGAGCGGGTACTCCCAAACCGTACGCCCAGTCGCGAAATCCAAAGCCTTAATCGAACTGCCCGGCGGGGTCCCTGGCGGGCGTCCCATAACGCCTCCGTAAAATCGTTCGCCCATCTCGATATCGTCGTCAGTTTTTTTGAAAACTCCGCAATTGCCGCTGGCTCGCACGTAAAATAGCCTGTAAATCGGGTTGAAAGAGGCGGACATCCACGTGCTTCCGCCATAACCCGGACACGTCAGGCTGCCCTCGTTGGTCGGCTCATGGTTTGGAACCAGAATCGGCCGGCCATCCTTGCCATACCCGATCGCCCACGTGACGTTGACAAACGGTGTGGCATGCAGCAGCTCGCCGGTAGCCCGATCGAGAACAAAGAAAAACCCGTTGCGGTCGGCATGCAGCAGGAGCTTGCGCGGGCGGCCCTCCCACGGCTGGTCGACAAGGACGAGCGGCTGCTCGGAATCCCAGTCGTGCAGATCGTGAGGCGTGAATTGGTAATACCATTTCAGCTTGCCGGTACTCTCGTCGAGCGCGACCACGCTCGAAGTGTAGAGGTTGTCCCCTTTGCGCTGCTCACCGTTGTAGTCCGGGCACGGATTGCCGACGGCCCAATAAACGAGTTTCAGCGCGGCGTCGTGGGAACCCGTGAGCCATGTCGCGCCGCAACCGCGTTCGAGCGCGGTCCCCTGCCAAGTGGCTGCCTCCTTGTCGCCCCGCGCGGGAATCGTATAAAAGCGCCAGGCGCGCTCTCCCGTCTCAGCGCGATAGGCATCGACGAATCCGCGTGCGCCCTCTTCGCCTCCCGCAAGCCCGGCGATCACAAGTTCGCCCGCGATCAGAGGCGCCGACGTAGCACTGTAGCCCTGCTGAGGATCGGCGATTTGTGAGTCCCACAACACCTGGCCAGTCCGGCGATCGAGGGCGACCAGGTGCGCGTTGTCGGTCTCGAGAAAGACGCGGTCTCGAAGAATCGCAACGCCGCGGTTGGCGCCGGCGCCCGCTTCGCTCAGCAGTCCCTTGGTGCGAGGCCGGCGGTAGTGCCAGATGGGAAGCCGGCTCGCCGCATCGAGCGCCCAGACTTCGTTGGCGCCAGTGATAAACATTACGCCGTCCACCACTAGCGGCGTGACCTCGAGGCGGGGAGCCTCCGGAACGGGAAAGAGCCAGCTCAAGGCCAGGCGGGACACGTTGGTCGAATTTATCTTTTCAAGCGTGCTGTAGCGATTGCCGCTGGTGTCGCCGTCGTAAGACGACCAGTCGCGTCTAGGCTCGATGGGCCGCTCCTCAAATTTCGCGTCCTTACCGGAACGGTGCAGGAAGTGGAAGCGTCCATCCGGCGCCAGCAGTTGCATGCTGAAATCGCTCTGGTTCATGATCCTTCCTTCGAGAACCCGTCCTCCGGATATCTCTACGCGGCCCGGTTTCGGCGTCAGAGTCGGGACTGCGCGCGACGACGCCGCTGCAGCATCGCCCGCAACCGTACCGGCTGCAAGCCCAGTCACGTAACCGATCAGCGCCGACATCTCCGCATCGTTAAATGGAAATGCCGGCATTCCTTTTTCGATCCTTCCGCGCCGCACCAGATCCGAGATTTCCGAAGCGCTGTGGTTTCCGAAAAATGGGAGGATCGAGGGCGCGCGGTCGCTGCCGTTGGCGTCACCGCCGTGGCAGATCGAGCAGCGGTTCTCAAAAGTTCTGGGCGAATTGGTTTGCGCAAGCGCCGCGAAGGGCGCAAGAGATAGGACCAGCGCGCTGATTCTTGCAATCGTGTGCACGGCCTTTTTCAGCTTAGACTATCGAGGCACCGGCCTGTCAAGATTGCCGCTGGAATTCGCGAACGTACTCCTTTCAGTGAGATCCGGGCGCCGCGACGATTGACTTACGAGATCGGCTGAGGTTAAACTACCAACCGCACACGGTTGCAGAGGTCCAAAATGTCTGACTCTTCCCGCCGCACCTTTCTGACTGCCATGGCCGCCGGGCTCGGCTCGCAAGCAGCGCTTGCCGGTCCTCAGAATTCCGGCGCGCCGACACCACCCTCGAAGCCGCGCAACTTCAGCATGAAACTCGGCGTGCATATGACGAACTGGCAGCCGCTCTGGCGCAACGGCACGGTGACGTGGGAAGACATCGCACGCATCAACTCGGAGCTCGGATTCCACGGCATCGAGTTGCAGGCCGACAACGTTCAGGGTTTGGACCAGGCCGGCCTGAAGCGGATCAAGACCGCCATGTCATCCGCCGGGCTGCGCATCAACGCCATCAATATCGGGAACAATTTTCTCGATGCCGACTTCGACGCGCAGGTCAAAATGGTGCAGGACTTTGCCGACCTGTGTAACTATTTCGAAGCGCCGTTCGAGCGGATTTATTTGGGCCGTAAGCCGCCCGAGATGAGCGACACCAAAGCGTTCGATCTGGTTCGGAAAGGGCTGGAAACGTGCCTTCCGACGTGGGAAAGGCTCGGAATCGCGGCGGCGCCGGAGCCTCCGGATGTATATCGCTTCCGGCCGGTCTCGCCGGGAAGCTCGCAGTATGTTGTCGACGTTTTACCGAAACAGTTTCCTGCCGGCGACATCACCGGCATCGTCGCACTGCTCAAGGTAATCGACTCCAAGCATTTCCGCTACACGCTCGACAGCGGCTGTATCCCGCCGGACGAAAAATACATCTGGCCACATTTGCTCGCGCCCTATACCGTCAACATGCACATCAAAGAATGGCAGTTCAACTGGCGCACTGGGGATCCGACCGAGATCGACTACGTCCGCTACTTACAGCCGTTCAAAGAGTCCGGCTACGACGGCTTCCTCGACCTCGAACTGCGCGATCCAGTTCGCGGCGGATTCGACCTGGGCACGGTCGACGAAGTCCGCGCTAAGCTCACTCGGATGAAAACCTACCTGGAGCGCTGCATCGCCGCGTAGTGCTTCGGCGAGCCGGTTCCGGTCTTGACAGAGGGCCGGAACCCGGATAGACTTGGCTAGCACCTGCAACCGTGTGCAGCGATTGAAAACATAGCACTTAGTGGAGTGAACGCCATGTTGTCGAGCAACGTTTCCGCAGATCGCCGTGGCTTTATGAAAGCCTGCTTGGCCGGAGCACTGGCCCTTACCCAGGTCGCACGCTCCTGGTCCGACAAGCCTCAACGTTTTCAGGTCGGCTTCGCGCCGGCCACCGATGGAACGCTCGACAGCTACTGGATGCGCATGAAGGCGCTCTCCGAGGTCGGGTTTCGCAACATCGAAGTCGATAACGGAATGATCAAGATCGCCGAGAGCTATGCCTCCAAGCCCGGCGAGTTCCGCGAGCGGATGGCGAAACTGAATCTGCGCCTGGCCGGCGTCAACCAACCTTACGTCTTCGCTGACGCGAACACGGCCGGCGCGATTAAAGAGAAAAACGCGCTGATAGGAAAATTCCTCAAGGACGTTGGCGCGTCATACTTGGGTTGGGAAGGAGCGCTGGCGCCCGGCGCGACCGGAGAGCAGGTGGAAAGCGAAGAGGACATGCGCCGAATCGCCCGGCTTGCTAGCGAAGAAGGAAAGCACCTCAAGGAACAGTTCGGCATTCGCTTCACCTATCACACGCACTCGACGTTCGGATTCCGGCGCCTTCTCGACCTGACCGATCCCGCGTACCTCAGCTTGAACGCGGACGTCGGCTGGCTGCTTGCGCGCGGCGGCGGCGATGCTCTCGAGATTCTACGCGCCTATCGCTCGCGGCTGCTGACGATTCACTTCAAGGATTTCGCTCCGAACAAGGAATGGAACGACCGTAACACGCACGGCAAGGGCGCCATGGTTGTTCCCGGCCAGGGCGCGGTGAATTTTCTGGGCATCGTCGACTTCCTCAAAGAAAGCGACTTCGACGGGTTCGTTTTGGGAGAATACATAGGACCTGGGAATTACGATTTCGTCCGCTCCCCGCGCGAAGTCGAGATCTATCCGAAATACAAAGAGTATTTTGCAGGTACGCTGGGCTTGAAGCTTTAATGACGCGAAGACTCACAGTTGCGCAGGCGATCGTCGGATTTCTCAAGAACCAGTTCACCGAACGCGATGGCAAACGCCATCGGCTGTTCGCCGGTTGTTTCGGGATCTTCGGGCACGGGAACCTGACGGGCATCGGTCAGGCGCTACAGCAAAATCCGGATTTCCGCTACTATCTGGCGCGCAACGAGCAAGCCATGGTGCACACCGCGGCGGCGTTTGCGCGCGCCACCAACCGTCTGCGGATGCTGGCCTGCACCAGTTCCATCGGTCCCGGCGCGACGAACATGATCACCGGCGCAGCGGCCGCTACTATCAATCGAGTCCCGGTGCTGCTGCTGCCGGGCGACATTTTCGCGCGGCGCAAAGTGGCTCCAGTGCTGCAACAGCTCGAATGTCCCGGTTCGCCGGAAGTTTCGGTGAATGACTGCTTCCGTCCGGTTTCGCGATACTGGGACCGCATTCAACGCCCCGAACAGATTCTGACGTCGCTACCTGAGGCGATGCGGGTGCTCACGTCGCCGGCCGAAACTGGCGCGGTCACGCTCGCTCTTCCCCAGGATGTTCAGACCGACGCGCTCGAATGCCCGGAAGAATTTCTCGAGGACCGCGTGTGGCGCATTCCGCGGCCGCGCGGCGATCGCGACGCCGTCAAGTGCGCAGCCGACTGGATCCGCTCGGCCGAAAAACCGCTGATCGTGAGCGGCGGCGGCGTTCTATATTCAGAAGCCAGCACGACGCTGGCGCGATTCGCAGCCAAGACCGGGATCGCCGTGGTGGAAACTCAGGCCGGCAAAGGCGCTCTGATGTTCGATCATCCCCAATTGCTGGGCGCCGTCGGCGTGAGCGGCACTCCGGGCGCCAACATTCTGGCGCGCGAGGCGGATTTGATTATCGGTATCGGGACGCGCTACTCGGATTTCACCACGGCATCCAAAACGGCTTTTCAGAACGAGGACGTCCGATTCATCAACATCAACGTGGACGAGTTTGACGCTTTTAAACACGCCGCGCTGCCGATCGTCGCCGATGCGCAGAGCGCGCTCGAAGAACTTACCTCCGCGCTCGGTGACTATTATGTTCCGACCGAATATGCGGCGCGAGTTCGCCGTTTTCATCAGGACTGGGACGCCGAGACCGAGCGCCTGTTCAACTTGAGGCACGGCCCGCCCATCAGCCAAGGCGAGGTGATCGGCGCTGTAAACCGGTCGAGCAAGCCGCGCGACGTCGTGGTGTGCGCGGCGGGAAGTCTGCCGGGCGACCTGCACAAGCTCTGGCGCACTCGCGACTCCAAGGGTTATCACGTCGAGTACGGCTACTCGACCATGGGCTACGAAATCGCCGGTGGCCTGGGAGTCAAGATGGCGAGCCCGGATCGCGAAGTGTATGTGATGGTGGGCGACGGATCGTATCTGATGATGGCCCAGGAAATTGTGACGTCGCTGCAGGAGTCGCAGCGGCTGATTGTCGTCGTCCTTGATAATCACGGCTTTGCGAGCATTGGAAGTTTGAGCCAGTCCTGCGGCAGCGGAGGATTCGGCACCGAGTATCGCTATCGCCACGATGGCGCTCTGAGCGGCAAGACGCTGGCCGTGGATTTTGTGGCCAATGCGGCCAGCATGGGCGCTAACGCCGTCAAGGTTCGGACCAGTGAGCAACTGGAGAGCGCGCTCTCTCAGGCGCGTACCCAGGCGCAAACTTCGGTCATCGTGGTCGAGACGGATTACTCCGAATCGGTGCCCGCCTACGAGTCGTGGTGGGACGTGCCGATCGCCGAGGTGTCTAAGATGCCGGCTGTACAAGCCGCGCGCGCCGACTACGAAAAAGCCAAGAAGGATGAGCGTTATTTTCTAGCGCCGGAGAAATCGCGCGAGCGCGTATGAAGAGGCGCTTGCGTAGAATGGACGGAACATGTTGAAACTGCTTCTGGCGTGCGGCTGCGTCTTGCAGTTGCGTCCTTCGCACAGAACTTCGATGTCGTGATCGCAAACGGCCGCGTGATGGACCCCGAATCGGGCCTCGACGCGGTGAGCAGCGTCGGCGTTCCCGCGGTGCGCGTTGCGGCGATATTGGAAACCGCGCTGAGCGGGCGAACAACCATTGACGCCCGGGGAATGGTGGTCGCGCCGGGTTCATCGACCCGACTCGCACGGACAGTATGCTGAGAACTACAACTTCAAGGCGCACGACGGCGTTACGACAGCGCTGGACCTCGAGATCGGCCTGTCGCCCGTGGCGCAATTTTATGCCGAGCGTAAGGGAAAAGCGCTGATCAATTTCGGCGCCGGCTCAGGGCACGTCCCTGCGCGCATGCGAGTGATGCACGACACCACGACTTTCTGCCGCGCGACCCGGCCGCGCACCGCATCGCCACCGATGAAGAAAGCTCTCCGTAATCAACGCCGTCCGGCAGGGCCTTGACGACGCCATTGGTATTGGATTCGGCATCGCTTACGTTCCCACCGCGTGCCGCGAAGAGATCCTGCGCCTGTTTAAAACTGGCCGCTGATCGCAAACTGCCCGTGTTCGTTCACATGCGGGGATCCATCGACTCGGACGGCGCGATCGCGGCGCTGCAGGAAGTCATCGCCGACGCCGCGGCAACCGGCGCTCCGCTGCATGTCGTTCACATCACCCGTGTCGGCGCTCGCAAGACCGCGACGTGCCTGCAGGGTGATCGACGGCGCGCGCAAGCACGGGATCGATATCAGCACCGAGATGTATCCCTACACTGCGTCGGCATCGCGCATCGAGTCGCTCATTTATGACGGCGATTGGCCCTACCGCAGGCGCGAGCTATCACGACCTGCAGTGGGTGCCCACGGGCGAGCGGCTGACGGCGGAGACCCTCGCGAGTATCGCAAACACGGCGGCGCGGTGATCGCACACCATCCCTCCCGAGGCCCTGATGCTCCGCCTCAAGAATCCCATGATGATGTTCGCCAGCGACGGCCGACTGGTGAACAGGCAAGGGCACCCGCGCAGCGCCGGCACTCTTTCCCGCGCCGCATGACTCTGATGCCGGCCGAGCGCTTACAATCGGCGGTGCCGGCTATGCGAAACAAAGGCCGCATCAAAAAGAGCTCCGACCCGACATCACGGTTTTCGATCCGGTTCACGTGATCGACCGCACGACGTTTGAGAACGCGGACTAGTTTTCCGGAGGCACCGCGCCGTGCTGGTGGCTGGAACGCCCGTGATCAGCGACGGCAAGACTGTGGATGGGATCTTCCCCGGCGCGGGAATGCTGACCCTAGTAATCTAGTTCGTCGCAGCCAACGGCGGTACCGGCGTATCGGGCGTCAGCTTCGGTTTGCGAGTGTGCCATTCCGTCGCGCTTTCGTAAGCTTGCGCCAGCGCCAGGATCTTCGATTCGGAGAAATGCGGGCCGGAAATCTGGAGGCCGATCGGCAGACCGAGCCGTGTGAATCCACACGGAATCGAAATAGCGGGAATTCCGCAGGCGTT
>DASQJA010000062.1:0-3113 GCA_035631275.1 Bryobacteraceae bacterium | reverse complement strand
AACGGAACGAAGGCGGAGAAACACGCGCCTGTGCAGCCTGCGGCGGTCATGCCCAAGTCGGAAGCAGGAAATGACGTCCCTAGAATGACGATCCCATCGACGATGCCGGTGCCGACGCCGACGAACCGCATTCTCGTGCCGCCACGAAATTCATCGCCTCAGCCGTCGCAAAAGAGTGGTGTGGTGAGTGCCGCCCCGCCGGCAGGCGCTGCGGCAACTGTGCCGACCGGGCCGCAGCAACCTGTAGCGGCGCCTCGGCAGACAGTTTCGCAGCCAACACCACCGCAACCGCCGCCCGCACCTCCGCAGTCCCCAGCTTCACACAATGCTGTGCAACCCGGAACCGCCCCGCGCGCCGCTGCGCCGGCACAACCTCCGACGAATTCGCAGCCACAAGAGCCCGCGCGGCAACGCCAGTAGCACAGGCTTCAGCCTGTGGGTTTTTTGTGCTTGCAGGGTCTACCCCCACAGGCTGAAGCCTGTGCTACTTCACACCCTCACGTGATTACAATTCCCGCATAGCCGACCACTTCGCTCATATCCCCGTTTACCTCGCCTGAGGTTGCATAGCGCACCAGCTCCGCACGCTTGCCATGCAACTCGCGGACAGCCGTCAACACGGCAGCAGCGGCTGCATACCCACACATGGAAATGTTTTCATTCCGGATTGTGTCGAAGAGCTTTCGCGGCTCGAGGGCGAGGATCTGATCGATTGCCTTGTGGTCTTTCACGCGCGTTACGGCATCACTCTCGTAGTGGTTCATATCCGAGCTGGCAACGAGCAACACCGGTTTGTCTTCCGCGGCAATCACGGCTGCGAGCGCTCGCCCCAGCGCGTCGAGATGCTCCCACTGCACCGTGCCAAGAACAATCGGCACAAACGAGAATGATGGAATCAAGCGCTGCAGGAAAGGCAGCTGCACCTCGAGTGAGTGCTCAACGCTGTGCGCCTCGGCATCCTCGCGCAACTGCGGGAATGCGCGAGTGATTTTCTCTGCCAGCTGAGAGTCGATGACAGCCATACCAAGAGGCGTCTGCCACTCGCCGCTCGACAAGATCGCTAGGGATGCGCCGCGCGGAAAATGGCGTGGGCCGACGAGGATCACGCGAGCGGGAATTTCGAGCCGCTGGTAGACCTCGCCGGCCACCCGGCCCGAGTACATGTATCCCGCGTGGGGAACGAGGCATGCGATGGCCCGGACTTTCTTTTTCGGATCATCGGCAGCGAGGAAGGAATCGACTGAGGCGCGCAGGACCGTGGGATCTTCAGGATAAAAACGTCCGGCAACAGCGGGAGGACGAATCATGGCGAGCCTCGAAGGCTCAGTGGGACTTGGATCGCTTGCCCTTGATTTTCAACGCAACATCGCTGCCGGTCTGGTACCAGATCTCCACTCGATCTCCGTACTGGTAGCCGCCATGGTTGAAGAGCCTCTGCATCCGGTCGCGAATCCCTTCGGAGTAGGAAAACGTGCGATTTTCCAGCGGGTTTGCGATCCCGCGCACTTGAATCGCGTTATATAGCATGCGCATGACGGTGAACTTTGCCTTGACGAGTTTTCCCGCGGGAGTGGACTGCGGAGGCGGGACGCTTCGGGCGCGAGCCTGTGGCGCAAATCCCAAAACGCCCACGAGGAGAAGTGAGAGCGCTGAGGCGGCCAGCAAAAATGCGATTTTTCTACTGCGAATCATCAAGCGAAATTTTCAGCGATTTCAGAAAGCGCAGATCCTGAGGCGTCATTTCAAACTTCGGGCTCTGGCGTTCCTCCTGCAGAATTTCCTGATCGACCTGGATATGCAGCGATTCGAGGAAGCGGCGGTCGTTGGGGGTTATCTTGGTGTCATCGGCATCGCGGCGCGCGAGACCAATCGTTGCATCGAGCTTGAGCACGATATCGAATCCCGCCGCCCGCACTTCGGAAATGGCCTCGGAGATTCGCGCCGACTCGGACACCGTATCGTTAATGGCGTGCCCCAGCTCGCGAAGCAATTGTTTCAAATGATCGTCGAGTTGCACGATGCCCCCTTAGCCCCCCAGCAAGAAAACCCTGCTTTCATTGTAGGGCGCGGGGCTGGGGGAAACAAGTCCCCAAGAACGGAGGCGGTTGTTCAATCCGCCCATGCCCGCGACTCGCTCTCAAGATAGACCCTGCGGGTTCGGGCGCTCTGCCTAACCCGCCCATCCGGCAGGCGCGGCAGGCAGATGCTTGGAGCCTGCCGGAAACCTATACTAGAATCTACTCGTGGCTTCACAATCGATCGGAATCTTTGGAGCCGTGCGGCATTCCGTGCGTGTGCTGTGGCGTGCAACCCGCGAGCTGTTTCATGAAGTCACTGGCACGCTGTTCTTTCTAATTGCGTTGTCCGCGATTCAGTCGGGCTGGCGCGCGTGGCAACGGGGAGCGGGCAACTGGCTCATCAGTGTGAGTGCAGGCTACGCGCTCTTGATGATTCTCTTTGGAATTTTGTCCTTTCGCGACTCCCGGCGGGTGCGATGAGCCCACGTTCTGATCAAATCGCCGAAAAGACCGCCACCGCGGGCGAACGCAAGCAGCGGTTCACCACGCTCGGCGGCATTCCACTTAAGGCCTTTTATACGCAGGAAGATATTGCCGATCAGGACGCCGCGACCTCCATCGGCGTGCCGGGCGAATTTCCCTTCACCCGCGGAATTTACCCGACGATGTACCGCGGGCGCCTGTGGACGATGCGCCAGTACGCCGGTTTTGGCACCGCTGCGCAGTCAAACGAGCGCTACCGCTACTTGCTGGAAAAAGGGCAGACGGGACTCTCCGTAGCGTTTGACTTGCCGACACAGATCGGCCTCGATTCGGATCACCCGCGGGCCGTTGGCGAAGTGGGCCGGACCGGCGTGGCCATCGATTCGCTCGAAGACATGGAGACGCTGTTCAACGGCATCCCGCTCGATCGCGTCTCGACCTCGATGACGATCAACGCGACAGCGGCGATTCTCCTCGCGTTGTACGTTGCAGTCGCAAAAAAGCAGGGCGCAAACTTACAGAAACTTTCAGGTACGGTGCAAAACGACATCCTGAAGGAGTACATCGCGCGCGGCACCTACATCTACCCCCCGGGCCCGGCCATGCGCATCG
>DASQJA010000061.1:0-2278 GCA_035631275.1 Bryobacteraceae bacterium | reverse complement strand
CGCGGCTCCCTGGTCGCTACCGATGATCCCGCTCAAGGCAGTAACTATCCAGGGCAGTTACGTCGGCAACCTCGCTGAGTTGTGCGAACTGGTGGATCTCGTCCGAACTAAACACGTCCCGCCGATTCCTATTACGCGTGCCTCGCTCGACCAAGCCGGGGACATGCTGGACGCGCTCAGGCAGGGCAAGGTGGTCGGACGGGTCGTGCTTACGCCCTAGCACGACCACCTTCCCGCGTTATTTCGCCGCTACGCCTTTATCAGCGCACGAAAAATTCGCGGCGTCATCTGTGTTGCCGCTGCCGTTGTATTTCGCAACTTGGGGGTACTTGCATAGCGGCCGAGTCCGCTCTACGCCGCTCGCCGGATTCAAGCCTTTGTACTTGGTCGCGATGATCTGCTCAGGTGCAGTTCCCTTTTCAACCCAGCGCTGGATGGCCGCGTCCACATCATGCATCGGATCACCGCCCGTCACCGCTCCCTGCCCGAAGCTATTCGGCCCCGGACCACCACCGCAATGCTGCATACCCGGCACCATGAAGAGGCGCACAAATACGGCGGAGTCCTTGGCGCCCATTTTCGTTACAACGTTCTGGTAGTAGATGACCGTGCTCATCGGCGGAATCGCAGCGTCACTCCAACCGTGATAGATGATGAGCTTGCCGCCGCGGTCTTTGAACTTCTTGAGATCGGGGTTGGTGGCGTTCAACTTGCCCGCTGAAGTGTCGTCGGCGACTTTCATGTCACGATCCGCGCTGAACGTGTGATAGTCCCACTTCGCGTCCGAGTAAACCATGTTCTGGAAGAAGTTGGTCCCGAACGCGTACTGCAAGCTCTTCTCACGAGCACCGCCAGTGATCCAACCGCCCCAACCGCCCATGCCGTTCTCGCCACCCGGCGAGTATCCCGGAAAAATCTGTTCGCCCTTGACGCCCTTGAGGCCGCCGTAGAGTTTTTCAAGTGCGGCGATCTGCGGTGCGGTAAGGCAGCTATTCGTCTCCGCACCGGAACAGAGCAGTTTCGACAGGTTCGGGTGACACACCGTAGGATCGTCGATAACGCCATCCTTCACGCCGTCGAGTGCATCGCAAGCTTCGAGGTTCGCCGCTTCGATGGCCGGAAGCTTCGTGGCCGGGATGTAGCTGGCTGGATCGTTGAGAAGCGCGGTGAGATTATATGCAGCCGTCGTAAGCAGATGCGTCCAGTTGTAAGCGGGCGCTCCGGCCACGATGCCGTCGTAATCGGCCGGAAAGCGTTGCGCTTCCATCAGAGCCTGCCGGCCGCCGTTCGAGCACGAGCTGAAATAAGATCGCTTCGGCGCCTCGCCATAGAAGCCGTGAATGATCGCTTTCGCCTTTTCAGCCGTTTCGTGGATTGCCCGATAGCCGAAGTCCGTGACCTTCTCAGGATGCCCCAGCGCCCAAGTCGCGTCAGTGGCCCCGGCGTGATGGCCGGTATCGGTCGCCGCAGTCGCGTAGCCGTGGATCACTGCCGCCGCCATCGCCCCGTAGCCGATCGACCCCGCGTAGCCGCCGTTACCGATACCTTCGAATTTGCCGTTCCAATCGGCGCTCGGCATCCACACTTCGATCTCGATGTCGGAATCCGCGGAAGGTTTGATCATACCCGCCACTCGGCAAAACGCCGGCAGTCCGTTGAGAGCGGAATTGCCTGGAGGCGTGAAGGATCCCGCCGGAACCGTTTCGGCGGTCTTCACGGTGAAGTTGGGAAGGTTGAGTTTCGCTAGAGAATCGCAGCTAGCGGGCGCGGCCTGGAGCGCGATGGATGCGAGCGCAAGCAGGCTGACAAAAGCAACATGGCGAGTCAGGTTTGTCATCTCTACATTATGCCTTTTGGCCTAGCGTCCATCGTACCTCGAGGCGCGGGCCGAACGAACAGCGTCGCTAGCACATCGTGCTGATAAACTGCAGCGGCATGAAAAATCCCAGCGACAATTTCTCGCTGCGATTCGCAAGGGCCGCATCGGCTGTCACCGACTTTAGCGCCCGGAAGCTGGTACAGTCTCAGTCAAAGGGGGGCAGTACCAGGAGAAGCCGTTCATCCGTTCGTTTGCTGTCCCTGTCCTGCTCGCGTTTGCCTGGTATGGCCAGACGCGACCTGCCCACGGCGGTCCGGCTTCGCGCCGATGGACACAAAAATGCCGATCCAAGACAACAGTGTAGTGCTGGATATCGTCTTAAATCCCGCGAACGGGGTGGATTGGATCGTCGGGATCAAGGCGAGAGTTGACGGCGAAAACGCCATTTCCGTTGGCGAC
>DASQJA010000060.1:0-14559 GCA_035631275.1 Bryobacteraceae bacterium | reverse complement strand
CTGCCGGCGACCGAAATCGCGAGTGGCACGTCGCTGCCCGGCGACATGCCGGCCGGATTCTGAACGTCGAGCTGGTACAGGCCGGCGTAGCCTGGCGCGACTCCGCTGAAAATTACCGTGGCCGGTAGACCACCGATCATCACGGTTGGCGTCGACACTGTTTCGTACAACGGGCTGCCGCTCGACGGCGCAACTTGTCCGGTCGGAAGCACTGCACCGGCCGGGTCACCGCCGGGAGTAGCTTTGCCGAGAGATCGCCGTAATAGAACGTGGCGGGCGCTGCCGCGAGCTGCGCACGTTCGATCTCGCCGCTGCCGGCGCCCTGCGCTTCGTCGATCCGAGACTGAAGTGCGGCGCGCGCGCCTGGAATTTCTCTTGCCCGTCTGCCTGACCTACGTTGGGCTCGAACGCCAGGGGCACCTGAGGGACCTGTGCAGCCGGGCTGGCGGTGAGTGGGAGGCAGATCAGGAGGGGCCGCGGCAGGCGAGGCGTACGTTACGAAGCGTTTCATCGAAGCCGAGTCTGAGGCAATCGCTGAGGAGCGGCAAGTTTGGACAGGCAGCTAACGTTGCATTCTTTTGCTTTCAGCGTGTTACACTGCTCTGAGCAATCAGGCCAGACCAGCGGTATGGAAAGCGTTCAGACACGGACGAGCGACGGCTCGAGTTCTCCGGACGATGCTGCACGCATTCGAAGCTATCTCGACACGCTGCTGGCGTCACCCGAGTTCGCCACTTCCGGCCGCAAGAGTCGATTGCTCCGATACCTGGTCGAGCAGGCGCTGGCCGGCAAGGCGTCGCAGATTAACGAGTACGGAATCGGGTTGGACGTATTCGAGAGACCCTCATCATTCGATCCGCGCGTCGATTCCGTTGTTCGTGCCGAGATCAGCCGCCTCCGCAATAAGCTGAAAGATTATTACAACGGGGCGGGGCGGCTGGATCCGATTGTGATCGAGCTCCCGCAGCGTGACTATATCCCCCGATTTACGTTTCGAACGCCGGAGACCAAGCCGGCGCCAGCGGTTGGGACCGCCGAGTCGCCGGCTATTGCGGGCAAAAGCATAGCTCCATGGATTTGGATCGCGATGACCTTGGCTGCGCTGGTGGCCGTAGGCGGAGCATTCGCGTACTGGCGAACGCATGCCGGCTCTTCGGCCCCTCTGAAATCTCTCGTAGTTCTGCCATTTGAAAACTACTCCAAGGATCCTCAGAACGAATACCTCGCGGACGGCTTTACCGAAGAGCTGACCAACCAACTCGCGCAGTGGCGGGAGCTGCGCGTGGTGGCGCGCACATCGGCGTTCGTGTTTAAGGGTAAAGCAGTGGATGTCCGGGAGATCGGGCGGACGCTCAACGTAGACGCAGTGCTCGAAGGAAGCTGCGTCCGTCAGGCAGATCGAATCAAGATCACGGCTCAACTGAGCCGGGCAGCCGACGGCTACCATCTGTGGTCGCGATCGTTCGAAGCGCGATCCGACGACATGCTCAGCGTACAAGATGAGATGGCTCAGGCCATCGCGACGGCCGTGCACGGCGTCCGCCGGGACCGCCCGGCGCCGGCCTCCGCGCTCTCCACCACAAACGCCGCCGCGCACGATCTATTCCTGCGCGCAAGCCATGAGTTTTCGCGGCACAGTCCCGAGTCCGTAAAGAGCGGCGTGGATCTACTGCACCAAGCGATTAAGCTCGATCCCGGATATGTGCGGGCGTACGTCATGATTGAGCGCGCCGAGGTTGAGCTGAATCGCTATACCGCCCAGTCTCCGAAAGAAGGCATGGAAAAAGCCAAGGCGGCACTGGAGACCGCGCTCCAATTGGATACACACTCTTCCGATGCGCACGGCGATATGGGCTTGATCGCTTATAACTATGACTGGGATTGGCCACGCTCAGAACGCGAATTTAAGGTGGCGTTGGACCGGGGCGCGGATGCCACTATTCATTCCTTCTATGGCTCGATCCTCGCGACGCGAGGGCGCTTCGAGGAGGCGCAGCGTGAGTTCCGAATCGCGGAGGATCTGGATCCCCTCGGCATGCCCCCTAGAGTTAACCAGGCCATCGCATTGGATCTGGAACGTCGCTATGCTGACGAGATACGAGTGCTCCGCGGCGCGCTCGAAATCAAGCCGGATCAGTTCGATGTCCATTTTTCCCTAGGGTTGGTATCGGCGGCGATCGGCGATTGCAAGACAGGCTACGTGGAAACCCGATGGGCCGCTCAACACTATCAGGCGCCGGTCACTCAGTTCGGAGTGGCTATGGTTGATGCCCTGTGCGGCGCAGACAAGAGCGCGCTCCTGCGTCTTCTTGCCGAAGCCGAAAAGGGCTTAGCCAAGTATGTCTCTTCATATCAACTCGCCTGCGCCAACGCCTACTTGAAGAAAAAAGACCAGGCAATTGCTTATCTGGAAAAGTCCGCCGAGGCCAAGGAAGGACAGATCATGTTCATTAAATACGCGCAGGCGTTTGACGAAATCCGGTCGGACTCGCGCTTCGTCGCACTCGAAAGACGCGTCGGCTTAGAGCCTTGAGCGCTACTGCCGCAGGGCGTAGACGAACAGCGAGTTCCCGGCCGACACAGCGACGTACTGGCGGCCATTCACGGAGTATGACATCGGTCCCGATGCCACACGCCCACCGACCACGGCCTTCCACAACAGCGAACCATCGCGCGCGTCGAGCGCGAAGAAGTACCCTTCGCGGCCGCCGCTGAACAGCAGATCGGAAGCTGTGGTAAGCACGCCGGCATCCGTAACGTCGGTCATGCGGAACTCCCACTTCTTCTCGCCGGTCTTCGGATCGATCGCGCGAATCGCGCCGTATTGTTCGCCCTCCTTGCGGTAGTTGAAGAGTCCGGTGGTGATCGGCGCGGTCGTATTGCGTGGACCACCGCCGCCGTAGGTTTGGCCTTTGGTATATTCGGCGTCCTGTTTTACGAAGAGCGATGAGTAGTCCTCCCAGGTCGGAATGTAGAACAAGCCGGTGCGCGGACTGTATGATGGGTTGTACCAATTCGTCGCGCCCTGATTGCCGGGGAAGATCAGCGTCCCTTGCCGGTTTGATGCCGCTTCGGGGACCTTCATTGGGCGGCCGCGCTCGTCGAACCCGTTCATCCAGGTCACTTTCGCGAACGGTTTGCCGAGCAGGAATTGACCGGACGCCCGATCGATCACATAGAACAAGCCGTTCCGGTTCGCCCACATCATGAGTTTGCGCGGCTTGCCTTGCCAATCGGCGTCCACCAACACTGGCACCTGAACCGAATCGTAGTCAAACTCGTCATGCGGCGAAAACTGGTAATACCATTTGAGTTTTCCGGTGTCGGCGTCGAGCGCGACCACGCAATCGCTATACAAGTTGTCACCCTTGCGCGCGTCGCCGTTCCAGTCCGGCCCGGGATTTCCAACACCCCAGTAGGTGAGGTTCAGTTGCGGGTCGTAGGAGCCGGTCACCCAAATCGAAGCGCCGCCGTGCTCCCATGAATCGTCCGCCCAACTATCGTTGCCAGGCTCGCCTTTTCCGGGGATCGTGTAAAAGCGCCACATTTCATCGCCCGTCTTGATGTTGTACGCCGCAATGTATCCGCGAATGCCATACTCGCCGCCGGCCACGCCGACGATCACTTTGTCTTTGACCACCAGGGGCGCATGCGTGACCGCGTAGCCCGACGCTGGGTCGCCGACTTCGACATTCCAGAGCGGCTTGCCGGTCTTGGTGTCGAGCGCGATGAGCCGCGCGTCTATCGTGCCCATGAAAAGTGTGTTACCCAGCACCGCCACGCCGCGATTGATGCGTCCGCAGCAAGGACGGGCGTCTTTCGATGGCAGGTACGAGTACATCCAGAAAACGCGCCCCGTCGCGGCGTCCATCGCCACGACGTCGTTCGGCGCCTGGACAGTGTACAACACGCCATCGACAACCAGTGGCGTGGCTTCGAATTTCTCGAGCGAATGGGCCTGGAACATCCACTGCAGCTCGAGGTTCTTGACGTTGGCCGGAGTGACCTGCGTGAGGCCGCTGTAGCGCTGGCTATTGAAGTTCCCTGAATAGGTGAGCCAGTTCTGTGGCTCCTTGGCGGCCCCAAGAAGGCGATCGAAAGTTACCTGCGCAGGCGCGAATGAAGCGGTGAGTGCCAGTAAGCAAGCGAGTCGATGCATGCGATTCATTCCTTTCAACGAGGCTCTTTCAAAGAAACCAGGTACGCAATCACGTCGGCCATTTCAACCGAGGAGAATTTGTCTTTGTACGACGGCATCGGCGAGTTCACAGCGGTGAATTCGCGCAGGTCGGATCTTTGAAATGACAGCAGCCGCTCGTGCTCGTCGATGAGCTGCACTGTGAAGGTGTCCTGGTTCAGAATTCTTCCGGTGACCGCCGACCCGTTGCGCGGCACCGCGCGAAAGATGCGGTTCTGTGGAAGCAGCGTCCCGTTGGGATCTTCGAGCGTCTTCTTCATATCCACAACGCGCCGAATACTGCCGATATCGCTGAGATTGGGGCCTAGTCCAGATCCGGCGTCTCTGACACGATGACAACTCTGGCATTGGCCTTTGCCCTCGAAAAGCGCTTTGCCGCGTGTGGCGTTGGAGCCGGGGGGAAGAGTGCTGGCGGTTTCGGCGGCGAGCGATCGCAGATACGCGACGATGGTCTTCACTTGCGGCTCCGGCATATTGGTCTGCGCCGGCATGCCCGTATTGGGGATGCCCTTGCGGATAATCTGAACAAGCTCTTCATCTGTCGATGCGTGCCTGAACTTGCCGTGGCCGAGATTGATGCCGGGCACCTGGTCGCCGTCGGGCCCGTGGCAGTAAATACAATTGGCGATGTACAGCCGCGCGCCGATTTGCGCATCGATCGGGTTAAATTCGTGCTGCGCGAAGACTAGACTCGCCGCAGCAAAGAAAGTGCAAACTCGGACTTTCCACATACCCATACTTCCCTCATTGCTCGAAACTTGGGCCACAACGGAAGGCCGTGGCGGCGATTTCTCTTCCAGCGAGGAGGCCACGTCTTTCTGTGGCGCCTTAAAGAAACGCCGCCATCATATCAAAATGGCGCCGTTGAGCGGGACTGAAGGTAGAGGTAGTGCCGGAAGGCTAAACCTGCGCCGATTTGGCGATGCGCGATTCGGCGGCTGCAACGCTGTCAAACGTGGGAATCAACCCGTCCACGCGCCCGACCGTGAAGAGCGTCTTGATGCGATCCGTCACGCCTGTGACGCCGAAGCCGCGATTGTGCCGCTGGCACGACGCCAGGACGCCGAGAACTGCACCTAATCCCGCCGAATCCATATACGGAACACCCGACAAATCCAGAATAATCGCAGAGGCGGTCTGCTTTCTCATGCTGTCCTGAAATTCGAAAAGCGAGCTCAACGTGAGCGCGCCTTCGAGCTGAACGACTGCCGCGCCCGATGGCCGCTGCTGCACATCAATCTTCAGATTTTCCATTTACATCAACCTTGTAGTCTGCCCGGAAGCAAACCAAGAGCTTACTTCAGCCCCATTACAGTATCATGAACGAGCAGCCCCAAATTCAGAGCGTTTCCGAGGAGCCCACGTTGTACGATCGAGTTTTCCGCTTTACAGCCGCGCTTTGCACAGTGTGCGCCGCCTGCGCGATACCCGCTTCATCGCAGTCGTTCGATACAAAGTATTTTTCCAATCTGCGCTGGCGTTCAATTGGACCTTTGCGCGGCGGCCGCACGCGCGCTTGCGCCGGCGTTGCGGATCAGCCGAACATCCTTTACATCGGCGTCGTGAATGGCGGCGTCTGGAAGACGAATGATTTCGGACGCACATGGCGGCCAATTTTCGACGACCAGCCGACCGGTTCGATCGGCGCCATCGCCGTCGCGGCGTCCGATCCCAACATCATTTTCGTCGGCAGCGGCGAAGGACTCCAGCGGCCCGATCTCTCAGTCGGCGACGGTATCTACAAATCCACGGACGCGGGAAAAACCTGGACTCATCTCGGCCTGCACGCCGGCCAGCAAATCCCGCAGATCGCGATCGATCCGCGCAACCCGAACCGGCTTTACGTCGCGGTACTCGGTCATCCCTATGGACCGAACGAAGAGCGTGGGATCTTTCGATCCACCGACGGCGGCCGGACCTTTGAGAAGGTCTTGTACAAAGACGAAAACACCGGCGGCTCAGATGTCGAGATCGATCCCGCGAATCCCGATACGGTTTATGCTGCGATGTGGGAAGCGCGCCAGGGCCCGTGGGAAAACGCCGCCTGGAGCGGAACGACGGGCGGAATTTTCAAGTCCACCGACGGCGGTACCACCTGGCGACAACTCACGAAAGGTCTGCCCGAGACGGGCGTGATCCAAGCAAGTCTGGCCATCGCTCCCAGCCGCAGTTCACGGATCTTCGCCGCTGTTGCGACCTCGCGCGGACAGGCGATTTATCGCAGCGACGACTCCGGCGAGAACTGGACGCTTGCATCGAACGATTCCCGCGCTGCAGCCCGCATCGGAGGCGGCGACCTGCCCGTGCCCGTGGTCGATCCGAAAAATCCGGATATTGTATACAGTGCCAGTGTTGTGACCTGGCGCTCGACCGACGCGGGCAAGACGTGGACCGGTTTGCGCGGCGCGCCCGGCGGCGACGACTACCAGAAGATCTGGATCAATCCGAAAAATCCCGACATCTTGCTGATCGCTGGCGATCAGGGCGCGGTCGTATCGGTGAACGGAGGCGAAACGTTCAGCTCGTGGTACAACCAGCCGACCGCGCAGATGTATCACGTGGCGGCCGACAACGCGTTTCCCTACCGGCTGTGCGGCGGCCAGCAGGAGAGCGGCTCGGCGTGTGTCGCCAGCCGCGGCAACGACGGCGAAATAACGTTTCGCGAGTGGCATCCAGTGGGCGTGGAAGAATATGGCTACGCAGCGCCCGATCCGCTCGATCCCGACATTGTGTACGGCGGTAAGCTGACGCGTTACGACCGCCGCACCGGGCAAACCAAGAACATCATTCCCAAGCCGTTGCGTGGCGCCGATTTTCGCGTACTGCGCACCGCGCCGGTACTGTTTTCGCCCATCGACAAACATACGCTCTACTTCGCTTCGAATACTCTATGGAAAACGCGCGATGGCGGCCAGACCTGGCAGCAGATCAGTCCCGATTTGTCGCGCAAAGATTGGGAGATTCCGGCTAGCGTCGGCAAGTATCGCGATCAGCCCACCGCGAAACCGTCGCAGCGCGGCGTGATCTACGCGCTCGCGCCTTCGCCCGTCGACATCAATCGCATATGGGTAGGAGCTGACGATGGTCTGATTCACGTCACTATCGACGGCGGCCTGCACTGGAAAGATGTCACGCCGCCGCAGCTCACGCCCTTCGCGAAAGTTTCCATTCTCGACGCCGGCCATTTCGACGTGCAGACTGCCTACGCGGCTATCAACACGCTGCGCCTGGACGAGATGCGCCCGCACATCCTGCGCACTCATGACGGCGGCAAGACCTGGACTGAGATTGTCAATGGCATTCCCTATGGCGCGCCGGTGGATGTGGTGCGCGAAGACCCCGAGCGTAAGGGATTGCTCTACGCCGGAACAGAGACGCAGGTTTACGTTTCGTTCGACGATGGCGATCATTGGTCGTCCCTGCGGCTGAACATGCCGGCCACGTCCATTCGCGATCTCATCGTAAAAGGTGACGATCTCGCGGTGGCAACACATGGCCGCGGGTTCTGGATTCTCGATGACGTCACGGAACTTCGCCAGCTCGCCGGCTCCGTAACGAGCGCGCCAGCATATTTGTTCAAGCCGCAAACTGCGCTGCGCGTCCGCTGGAATACCAATACCGACACGCCCATCCCTCCAGACGAAGGAACGGCTGAGAATCCGCCTGACGGAGCGATCATCGACTACTATCTCGGCGATGGAACTTCCGGAACGGTGACGCTCGAAATCTCAGACGCCGCCGGCGAACTGGCGCGACGCTATTCGAGCGAGGACCCGATCGAGCCCGAAGACCCGATGCTCGCGATCCCACGTTACTGGCCTCGTCCTCCGCAATCGCTCGCCGGCACGCCCGGTGTTCACCGCTTCGTCTGGGATCTGCATCTAGCGCCCGTCCCTGGCGCTCGCGCGACATATCCGATCGCCGCGGTGCTGCACAATACGGCGCCCGAGCCGACGTCTCCGTGGGCTTTGCCAGGCATCTACACGGTAAAGCTCACGGCTGGCGGGAAGAGCTACACGCAAAAACTCACCGTGCGAATGGACCCGCGCGTCCACACGGCGCTTCCGGCTCTTACGGAGCAATACACACTGTCGAAGCGGCTCTACGACGACGAACTCGCCTGCACGAAGATCCTGGGGGAGATCCGCGCGCTGCATCCGAAGCTCGCTCAGTCGAAGGATCTGGACCAGAAACTGACCGCGCTCGAGGGCTCATCGGGCGGCGGACGCGGCGGAGGCGGGCGCGGAGGGCCGGCTGGTCCCGACACGTTCAACAGCGTGCGAGCTGCGCTCGGAAACTTGCAGCGCCTGATTCAAGGCGCCGATGCCGCACCGACCACTCAGGAAACAGCCGCAGCCGCCGATCGCCGCAAGGCGTTCGCCGCACTCCAGCACCGCTGGACCGCGCTGCAGACAGAGCTCAAGCAGGCCAACCTGCTGTAGTTCACCTAGATAGGTTGACCGGGCACGGTAGATTAGTAGACAGCTATGCAACCAGCAACAATGACCTTTGCGGAGCTTCTCGAAGAGAAAATCAAGTCCCGCACGGCTCGCGTCGGGATCATCGGGCTCGGCTACGTCGGCCTGCCTCTCGCCGTCGAGTTCGCCAAGGCTGGATTCGCAGTAACCGGCATCGACATCCAGGAGTCCAAAGTCGCGAAACTCAACCGCGGCGAGTCCTACGTGCAGGATGTTCCCACCTCGGCGCTCCGCGAGATGGTGGAAGGGCGGAAGTTTTCCGCCACCACTGATTTCTCGGTCGTTCGCGACCTCGACACGATCAACATCGCGGTGCCCACTCCGCTTCGCAAAACCAAAGATCCCGACATGAGCTATATCGTGTCGGCATGCCAGGAGGTGGCAAAAAATTTCGGCCCCGGCAAATTAGTGATTCTCGAATCCACAACTTATCCGGGCACGACGGAAGAGTTGGTTCTTCCGATGTTAGAACGGGACGATCTCAAGGCCGGAGAACAATTTTTCCTGTGCTTTTCACCCGAACGCGTCGACCCCGGCAACCCGAAGTATCAAACCGCGAACATCCCCAAAGTGGTCGGCGGCATCACGGCGGCATGCACGCGCCTCGGCGCGCTGTTGTACGCGGAAGCACTCGATCAGGTCGTCCCCGTCAGCTCCACGCAGGTCGCGGAGATGGTAAAGCTGCTCGAGAACACATTTCGGATGATCAATATCGGCCTGGTGAACGAAATGGCACTAATGTGCGACCGCATGGGAATCAATGTGTGGGAAGTGATCGACGCCGCCTCCACCAAGCCGTTCGGCTTCATGCCGTTTTATCCGGGCCCCGGCCTCGGCGGCCATTGCATCCCCATCGATCCGTTCTACCTTTCGTGGAAAACCAAGCAGGCCGGCATCGAAGCGCGCTTCATTGAATTAGCCGGATACATCAACGGCCAGATGCCTCATTTTGTCGTCGACAAAGTCCAGAACGCACTGAACGATCATTCGAAACCGCTCAAGGGCTCGCACATTCATGTGCTAGGCGTAGCGTACAAGCGCGACATCGACGATGTCCGTGAATCACCTGCGCTGGACATTATCTTGTTACTGGAGCGCCGCGGTGCGCGCATCACTTACAGCGATCCTTACGTCCCCATAATTAGACTGGACGGCCACGAACTCGGGTCCTCGGACTCGCTAACTATGTCCGCGCGCGCCGATTGTGTATTGGTCGCAACCGATCATGCCGCGTTCGATTATGCGGCAATCGTCGAGCGCGCGGCGCTGATCGTCGACACACGAAACGCGTTGAAGAGTCATCCGTCGCCCAAGGTAGTCCGACTATAGCGGCATGGTAGGATCGTCACCATGAGGGTGCCGGTTTGCTGGATTTCCTGAAGCCGCCCGTCGCGGCCATCCAGGATTTCTTCGGGCTTGCCGGACTAGCGCTTCGCAACATCCTTCGCGCTCCTCATTACACCGACGACATCGCCCTGCAGATGGACGTCATCGGCGTCGGCAGCCTCCCGATCGTCATCCTGACTGGATTCTTCAGCGGCCTCGTAATCACGATGCAGATGTCGCGCGCCTTGGCGCAATATGGCGCGACGGGCCAAGTGGGACAAATTGTTGCGATCACGCTCGCGCGCGAGCTCGGTCCGGTTCTAACGGCGCTGTTGGTCGCTGGCCGCAACGCCTCCGGCATCGCCAGCGAACTAGGCTCCATGAAGGTCACCGAGCAAATCGACGCGATGCGCGCGCTCGGCACCGACCCCATCCAGAAACTGGTCACGCCGCGCATGATCGCCACCGCTGTCATGCTGCCGATGCTGACCATCATTGCCGATTTCGTGGGCCTTTGCGGCGGCTTCGTGATCGCTTATTTCACATTGAGCCAGACCGCATCGCAGTATTGGACTAACGCGTACCAGGCTCTCGAATACAACGATATCGTGCAGGGCCTGCTCAAACCTTTCGTCTTCGCCTTCATCATTTCGTTAGTGGGATGCTTCTATGGACTGCGGACCAGCGGCGGTACGCAAGGGGTGGGCCGCGCCACCACCGAGGCTGTCGTGGTAGCTTCCGTGTGGGTCTTCGTCATCACCGCGCTAATCACGCGCATCTTCGTGAATCTGACTTGATGACCGCGCCGCCCCCGACTCAATCGCCCAGGCCAAGTCTCCTGCGCATGGAAAATGTCAGTGTGAGTTTCGACGATCTGACCGCGCTCGCGCTAGTCTCGTTCGAAATGCAGGCCGGGGATACTCGCGTTGTACTCGGCGCGGCGGGAAGCGGCAAGACCACGCTGCTCAAGGCCGCGCTCGGTCTGATCAAACCCGCTTCAGGACGAGTTTTCTTGTTCGGCCAGGACATCACCGATCTGGGAGAACGCGAAATGTATGATATTCGGAGCCGCGTTGGTGTTCTTTTCCAGGAGGGAGGGCTGTTCGACTCTATCACCGTGGCGGAAAACGTCGCCTATCCGTTGGTAAACAGCAAGACGCAGCGCTTGCCGGTCGCCGAGGTGGACCACCGCGTCGAAGACGCATTGCGATTCGTGGAGCTCGAACACACATTGGAAAAATATCCCGGCGAGTTATCCGGCGGCATGCGGCGCCGCGTGGCAATCGCGCGAGCCGTCGTCACCGAGCCGCCGCTAGTTCTCTACGACTCGCCTACCGCCGGCCTCGATCCCATTACCGCGAACACCATTATGGCGCTGATCGCCAAAGAACGCGATTCGCAAAACACGGCTAACCTCATCGTCACCCAGCGGTATCAGGACGGCCAGCTCATGGCCAATTTTCGCTACAATCGCAGCAGTGGCCAACTGGAGCCGATTTCCCCAAACGGCAGCGCGGCGAATCACGGCTCAAATCCCCGTCCCACCGTCTTCATGGTCATGAAGGAAGGCCGCATGGTCTTCGAAGGGAGCCAGGCTGAGCTCGAAGCGTCCCGAGACAGTTACATCAGTAAGTTCGTTCCGAAACATTCGTAAGTTATGGCGATTCAGACCAAGGCGCGTTGGGCAAGACTCAGGGCCGGAATTCTCGCCATCGCCGCGATGGTTATCCTCGCGGTGCTCATCTTCCTGATCACCGGCAAGACGAATATCTTCCAGTCGCAGACAATGATCTACACATACATGGCTGACGCCGCCGCTCTGGCGCCAGGCGCGCCCGTGAATGTGAACGGCATTCCGATCGGCAAGGTCAAACGCATAACCTTATCTGGCGAAAAAAATCCGCAGCGGCTGGTTCGAATCGAAATGCAGGTGCCCGAAGAACAACTTAAGAATATTCCGGCCGACTCTCTGGCCGAAATTAGCGCCGCCAACGTGCTCGGGACTAAGTACATCAACATCAAGTCCGGCATCAGCACGGTGACGGTGAAGCCGGGCGGTGAGATTCCAAGCGTGAACACTGGCGAAATCCAGGATCTCGTGCAGCAGGGATTCGGTGTTCTCAACTCGCTGCAGGACACCGTGAAGGAGGCCAACAAGCTGATTCAACATGTCGACGAAATCGTGGGATTGGTCGAATCCGGAAAGGGTAGCATCGGCAAGCTGCTCACGGACGATACGCTCTACAACCACTTCCTGGCGATCGTCGACGAAGTAAAGCAGCTGGCCGACGTTCTCAACAGCGATCGAGGAACGCTTGGCAAATTGCTCTACGATCGCGAGCTGTATGACGATGTGCAAAGAACTGTTTCGAAAGTCGACCAGATTCTGGATGGGCTCCAACAAGGCCAGGGCACAGCAGGCAAGCTGCTGAAGGATCCGGCGATCGCCGATGAGCTGCAAAAAACAGTGGCCGACGTACACAAGATCGTTCAGGGCCTGAACGAAGGTCAGGGTACCGCAGGCAAGCTCTTGAAGAGCGATGAGTTGCACAAGGAACTGGCTGATTCGCTGTCCAAGCTCGATCTCATCATGGACAAAGTCAATTCCGGACAAGGCACGCTCGGCCAGCTGCTCGTGAATCCCGCTTTGTACGACAACCTGTCCGGCGCGACGCGCGAAATGCACGGGCTGATGCAAGATTTCCGGGCGAACCCGAAAAAGTTCCTACGGATCAAGCTGGCGATTTTTTAACATGTCGTGCAAAACGCAGCCCGCCCAGCGCCGGCTAACGCATCCCCTGACTACCGGCGACGGCGCGTGCACTTTGCGCTCTTGAAGTACCTCATCGTCAATGCCGACGACTTCGGCTTCACTCGGGACGTCAATGAAGGCATCGTGCATGCGCATCGCAACGGCATCCTGACTGCGACGACATTGATGGCAACCGGTCCGGCGTTCGATCACGCCGTTGCTCTGGCGCGCGAGAATCCTTCGCTCGATGTCGGCGTGCATCTGGTTCTGGTGGGAGCGGAAGGATATCCAAGGACACTAACGAGCTTGACCGCAGCGGTCGCGCTCGGCCAGATCAAGAGCTATGATCGCTTCCGCAGCCAAGTGCTCAAGATTTTGGACGCGGGACTAAGCCCGACGCATCTCGATACGCACAAGCACACACATCTGCTGCCGCAAGTATTGAGCGCGGTCGCGCGGATCTCGCAAGAGTTTCAAATTCCCTGGGTGCGCCGGCTGATTCCAACACCTGTGCCGTTCCTGCAATCGATGGGTCAAGCCATGCTAGCTCGGCAGGGCTGCCGAACCACCGACTATTTCGAAGGGTTTGAGATCACCGGCCGATACGATCAACGGACTCTCGCGTCGTTGATCCGCCGTCTGCCGGACGGCGTTACCGAATTCATGTGCCATCCTGGTTTCTGCCGCGAGGAACTGAAGGCCGCCCACACCCGCCTGAAGGCCAGCCGGCAGATTGAGCTCGAGGCGCTGACGGGCGGCGAGGTTCGCCAGGCCGTCGAAGAGTCGTCAATTCAGCTGGTCTGTTATCGCGATCTCGCGTGATACAAGTGATCTCAGCTTATACGCCCGTCGTGCGCGCGTTTGAGGCCAGCTGCTGAAGAACCTGCGGTACCGCGGCTAAACGCGCGGCATATACATTCTTCGGCTCATCGTAGCCCTTCAATATGAGAGTGTGGCGTTCAAAGAACTGGCCCGCTCCCGCGTTCACAAGCAGATCGTAGGCCCCCGAACCGAGCGCCAAGTCGTAGCCAATCTCTTTCGTCGAAGATTCCAGCCGGAACGCCAGATTCACCACGTCACCCATGGCCGTGTAATCGAACGATGCGATGCTCCCGACATTCCCCAGCGATGCCCAACCCGTAGTGATCCCGCCTCCGATGCGAACCGGCGCCTCCAATCCGAACTGTGCTTGCAGACCGTCCGCCACCCTGGCTAGATGCCACTGCGCGTCTAGGGCCGCGCTGAGCTCGGCCGTAGACAGCAAATCCTGTTCGTGCTGCCAGATCGCAAGGACAGCATCGCCGATGTACTTCTGCGTCCAGGCGCCGCGCTCTTGCAGCAGCTTGCCTGCCTCGCGAAAAAAGCTTCCGGCGATTTGCGCTAGGCGGCTCGGTTCGATGCGGCGGGCAAGTCCCGTGAAGTCGCGGATGTCGGCGACTAAGACCGTGATCAACGACTGAGAGAAAACGATGCGCGTCGACGCGAGATCGCTCGCCGTATCCGACATTTGCGCTTCCTGAAGAACGCGCTCGCGAAACGTAAGCACTTTGTGGCCAATTTTGATTTGATCTCCGGAGCGCAGCACGAGAGGAGAAGAAATGCGCGCGCCGTTCACGAAAGTGCCGTTGCTGCTCCCGCAGTCGGTGATGTAGACGCCATCGTCGGCACACTGTAACATGGCGTGCGTGCGAGAGGCGAGGTCGTCGGCGAGCACCAGGTTATTTTTTTCGCTGCGGCCTACGCGAAACACGCAATCGGGAGGGATCGGAAGCTCGCGCCTTGCGCCGCCTTCCTCGAATTCCAGG
>DASQJA010000059.1:0-18143 GCA_035631275.1 Bryobacteraceae bacterium | reverse complement strand
TCGAAATCCTTATTGAAGATGTCTCGCTCGAGAATGCTGGTGGCACGAAGATTCAGTTGGCCGGGAGGCGCAGTTTGCGGCCGGGCGGGATTGACGACCTGCTCCTCCGGCAGCTCGGTGAGCTCCAAGTAGCACGGGATGCCGGCGGACTCCAGCGCATCGCGCACGTCCGCCATATCGGCTGCCGCGACCGCTGTTGCGCCGGACTCGGTGCGGGAAAATACTTCGGCGGCCTCGCCGATCCATTCGGGTTCAACGGATTGATCGAAGAGTGGGTCGGCCTCGTATATGGGGTATTCGTCCTCTGCGGACTCTTCGCTGGGCACGTTGTCACGAGGTGCGGTCGCTGCGCGTTTGGGTTCAACGGGCTTTGCGTTGAGGCGGGCGGTGAGTCCGCGCTGTTCGAGTTCGGCGTCGTAGATCTGCTGCGCCACTTCAACCAGATCGGCGCGATTCATCGCGAGGAGAGCTTCGTCGGAATAAAGGCTGTACTGCTGGCGGAGATGTTTGGGATCGGCGGCTTGCATGTGGCACCCAATGTTCGACCAGTCTAGCGCACGCCCCCGGCGAATTCGTATCTTCGTCTGATGAGTGCGGTGATCAGCTGGCCGATGCCGTAGATTTATCCAACTACGCAGGAGAAAGATTTGCAAAACGCGGGAACTTTCTCTTGGGCTTTGACCTTGAGTGCGTGCGGGCCGGGTATGGGTCACATTTCCGCGGATGACGCATTCCGAGTTTTTGCAGAGGGTGGCGTTATTTTTTTACTCAAATTTTATCGATCCGCTGCGGCGAAGTGCGATGCGGAGCGGAGCAAAACTCGAATCCAGTGTAGGCGGAATTGTGGGGCTGCGAAACTCGTAGAAATCGCAAACCCTTGGATATAGGAGGGAACTAGTTGCGGGAGCCTGGGGACTCGGGTTACTAATGCGGACCGACCGCTGGGCACCTGCACCGGACGGCCGAGCGAGTTGACATGGGTACAATGGTGAAATCAATGAGGATCGCGCTCGCACAGATCAATACCACCGTCGGAGATCTCCTCGGAAATGCGAGGAAGATTCTTGAGTTCTCAAAGCGCGCCGCGGCGTGCGGTGCGCAGGTGGCCGTTTTTCCCGAGCTCACTATCACCGGGTATCCACCGCGCGATTTGCTCGAAAAGCAGAGCTTTCTCGCTCAGGTGGAGCAGCATCTGGAGCAGCTTGCGCGCGACACGGCGGACCTGAGGCTGGCGATCATTTGCGGGACGGTGACGCGGACAGGGTCCTCCAATGGGAATCCGATCTTCAATAGCGCCGCGGTAATCGAAGGCGGGCGCGTCCGGTTCCGCCAGAATAAGATGCTGCTGCCGAGTTACGATGTTTTTGATGAAAAGCGCTATTTCGAGCCGGCGACGAAGCAGTGCGAGTTGAGTTTACACGGTTCGGAGACCGCGCTGACGGTTTGCGAAGATGCCTGGAACGACAAACAATATTGGGAGCGCAGGCTGTACAGCCGCGATCCGGTGGAGGAATTGGCGCAGGGCGGAGCGCGGCTGCTGATCAGCATCAACGCATCGCCGTATCACATGGGAAAGCGCGCGCTACGGCACGAGATCTTCGCTGCCACGGCGAGACGATTCAAGCTTCCGATCGTGTACGTGAACCAGGTGGGCGGAAACGATCAACTGGTCTTCGATGGCAGCAGTTTTGCGATGGACGCCGAGGGAGAACTGATCGCGGTGGCTTCTTCATTTGAAGAAGATCTCGCGTTCGTGGACACCGAGGCAGGAAGCGGCGACCGGCACGACAATTTTCCCGAAGAGTGCGAGGCGGCCTATGAGGCGCTGGTTCTGGGGACGCGGGACTACATTCGGAAATGCGGATTCGAGCGCGTGATCATCGGGCTCAGCGGCGGAATTGATTCATCGTTGACGGCGGCGATCGCGGTGGATGCCGTCGGCAGGGGGAACGTTACGGGCATCGGGATGCCGGGGCCGTATTCGTCCGAGCACAGCGTCAGCGATGCGCGCGACCTGGCGCAGAACCTGGGCATCCGGTTCGAGCTGATCTCGATCCGCGAACAATATGAGGCGTTCATGAAGGCCCTCGGGCCTGTGTTCAACGGCGCGGCGATGGGTGTTACGGAGGAGAATCTCCAGTCGCGCCTGCGCGGCGTTACGTTGATGGCGCTATCGAACAAATGGGGAGCGCTGGTGCTGACCACCGGCAACAAGAGCGAGCTCGCAGTCGGATATTGCACGTTGTACGGCGACATGTGCGGCGGCCTGGCAGTGATTAGCGACGTGCCGAAGACCCTCGTTTACTCGCTATCGCGCGTGGCCAACAAGCGACATCCCAACGCGATTCCCGAGAATGTTTTCATCAAGCCGCCGTCGGCCGAGTTGAGGCCGAACCAGAAGGATACCGATTCGCTTCCCGAGTACGACGTGTTGGACCAGATTTTGCGCGGTTATATCGAGAACAACGAGTCGGCTCGCGAGATCGCCGATTCGCTTCATCTGGATGTAACGCTGGTGCGTGATATTGTCAACAAAGTGGACCGCAACGAGTACAAGCGGCAGCAGGCCGCGCCCGGTCTAAAAGTAACCACCAAGGCGTTCGGTATCGGACGCCGTTTTCCCATCGCACAGCGGTTTTCCGAGTGAAAATCGGATTGGCGGAATCTCTCCGAATGAGGCGTGCTCTATGAAAGCAACTCACGTGCTTCGTCAAGTTTTGCTGGCAGCGGTGGCAATCGCCATCGTCGCCGCCTCGCGTTCGCAGCCCGCGCCGCGCGAGCGAGTGGGATTTCTGCCCGACGGCGGGTTCCTGCTGAATAGCGGCTGGCGCGTGAAGCCTGCCGGCACACAGGTACAGCTCAGCACGCTGCCCATGAACGCGGTGCTCTCGAGCGACGGCCGGTTTCTGATCGCGCTGAACGGCGGCTATCAACTGCCCTCGCTTAGCGTGCTGGATACTAAGGAGGGCCACGAGGTGGGACGAACTCGCGTGCCGGACGGCTGGCAGGGACTGGCGCTTTCGCCGGACGGCCGCACCTTGTGGGTGGGCGGCGGATCGAAAGTGTCGGTTTTCGAGTATTCGTTTAGTCCGGCTGGTCAGCTTCAGCCGGTGCGAACGTTCGAGATCGTCAAAGAGGCCGAACGGAAGCCGAAGGATTTCATCGGGGACGTTGCGATCGCGCCGGACGGTCATATTCTATATGCCTGCGACTTGTTCAATGACGCTATCGTTGCAGTGAACACGCAATCGGGTACCGTGATCGGACGTTACAAGACCGGACGCAGGCCGTATCGCATTCTGTTCGCGCCGGACGGGAAGACGTTTTATGTCACGAGCTGGGCGGATGGATCCATTGTCCGGCATCAAGCGAGCGATGGAGCGCAAGTGCAGGTGCTGCGGCTGGGAGCGCACGCCACCGACATGGTCTGGCGCGATCGCATGAGCGCCGGAGAATCGGGCGAGGGTGTTTCTTACAAGGCACGCATTTTTGTGGCGGCGGCGAATACGAACAATGTTTACGCCGTGGGAGTTTCCGATAACGGCGATTTGAAGCTGGTTGAGACCATCAACGTTTCTACTTCGCCCATGCACCCCCTCGGGATGACGCCGAGCGCGCTGGCTTTGAGCGCCGACAAGACCAAGCTATATGTCGTTTGTTCCGATGCAAACGCCGCAGGAGTTGTGGACGTCACCGAGCCGCGCAGCCGTGTGCTCGGATTCATTCCGACGGGATGGTATCCAACGGCGGTGAAGGCGCTTGCGGATGGCCGCCTGGTGGTTCTCAACGGCAAAGGATCGCGCAGCTTCCCGAATCCGCAGGGTCCAAATCCGGCCAAGCGCATGGCGCGCAGCCACGAGGGCGAGCGGACCGACCAGTATGTGGCGAGCATTCAAAATGGATCCGCGTCCTTTATAGCTCCCCCCAGCGACGACGCGCTTCGCGCTTACACGGCGGAGGTGACCCATAACTCGCCCTATCGGGATGAATTGATGGATGCTGCGCCTGCCGGGATTCCTCCGGCGATCCAGCACGTGCTGTATATCGTGAAGGAAAATCGGACGTACGATCAGGTGTTGGGCGATATCGGAAAAGGCGCGAGCGATCCGTCGCTGAGCTTGTTCGATGAGAAGGCGGGGCCGAATCATCACAAGCTGGCGCGCGAGTTCGTGCTGTTCGATAACTTTTATGTAAATAGCGACGTGAGCGCCGATGGGCACAACTGGGCTACGTCAGGGATCGCGAACGACTTCGTGCAGAAACTTTGGCCCACGAACTACGCGGGCCGCAGCAAGATCTACGCCTTCGAAGGCGCCGATGAGGATCGCGGCCCGGCTGGCGCAAGCCTCGAGCCGGCGGGCTATCCTCCCGCGGGGTTTTTGTGGACCAACGCTGCCGCTAGAGGAGTGACGCTACGCAATTACGGCTATTGGGTGCAGAACAAGCGGACTGCGGGATCGGACGGAGTGCAGATCGAGGAAGTACGCGATCCCGTGCTGACGAAGGTCACGAACATGAAATACCGCAGCTTCGATCTGGACTATACCGACGTGAATCGCGCGAAGGTCTTCCTGGATGATTTGGCGGACTTTGAGAAGACCGGGACGATGCCGCAGTTGATGATTCTGCGTTTGGGCAATGACCACACGAACGGAACCGCACCCGGCAAGATCGCGCCGTTGTCGTCGTTTGCAGATAACGACTATGCGTTGGGGATGATCGTGGAAGGTATGTCGCGCAGCAAGTTTTGGCCGAGCACGGCCGTCTTCGTGGTCGAAGACGACGCGCAGAATGGGCCGGATCACATCGATTCGCACCGCTCGCCGGCGTTCCTGCTGTCGGCTTATACGCACACCGGGAAAATCGACAGCACGATGTACAACACCACGTCGGTGTTGCGGACCATGGAGCTGATTCTGCACCTTCGTCCGATGACGCATTACGACGCCGGCGCGCGGCCGATGATCAACGCGTTTTCTCAGCAGGCAAACCTGACGCCGTATCAGGTGGAGAAGCCGCGGATTCCGCTGGATGCGAAGAATCCGGAGAATTCGGCTACGGCGGCGCGGTCGGCAAAGATGGACTTCAAAGAAGCGGACCGGATCGATGACGATGAGCTGAACGATATTTTGTGGCTCGCGATTCGGGGCTCCGATCCGCCGGCCCCGATGCGGAGTCTGTTCGCGAGATAGGCGTTCACACGAGTGTGAACGCGGCACGCAGGAGTGCGTGCGCCACGGCACAGGTAATGGCCCGCATCCATCTTTGCTTCGTATGGCACATGCACCAGCCTTTTTATAAGGACCTGGTGACGGGGGTCTATCATCTTCCCTGGACGCGGATGCACGCGCTCAAGGATTACTACGGGATGGTGAAGGTGCTCGAGGATTTCCCGAACGTGCACCAGACTTTCAATCTCGTGCCATCGATGATGGTTCAGATCGAAGAATATGCCGCAGGCAAGGCAACGGCAGATCCATTTCTCAACTGCGCGGTGAAGCCGTCGGCGGAGCTGACGCCAGCCGAGCAGCTCTTCGTGCTCAAGTATTTTTTTCAAGCGAACGCCGGGCGGCTTATTTACCGCTATCCGCGTTACGGGGAGCTGTACGACGCTTTTCAGCGCGCCGGCAGCGATCCACAGCGCGCGCGGCTATTGTTCGGGCCGCAGGAGTTTACCGATCTTCAGGTGCTCTCGCAACTGGCCTGGTTCGACGAAGAGTTTCAAGAGCACGATCCGGAAGTACGAGAGCTCATCGCGAAGGGCCGCGGCTATTCACTCGAAGAGCAGGCTCGCATGGCGCGCAAGGAGCGCGAGATTATGGCGAGCGTGGCGCCCGTGTACCGCGAGTTTGCCGCGCGGGGACAGATCGAGATTTCAACCACGCCGTTTTACCACCCGATTCTGCCGCTTATATGCGACTCCGATATCGCTGCTGTGTCGCATCCGCACGTGCCGCTGCCCAGCCGGTTCCAATATCCCGATGATGCGCGGCATCAGCTCAAGACCGCGCGCGACTATATCGAGCAGCACTTCGGACTCGCGCCGGTAGGCTTGTGGCCGTCGGAAGGGTCGGTCTCCGATGAGGCCTTGTCGTTGGCCGCCGAGGCTGGCTTCCAGTGGGCCGCGAGCGATAACGGCGTGCTCGCTCAAACGTTGCACAAGACGGCGGGCGCGGAATTGACCTACCGTTCGTACCTCTGGAAGCACGGCGGGCGCGAGTTACGGCTGATCTTCCGCGATCATTTTTTAAGCGACCAAGTGGGGTTCGTTTATTCGAAAATGGGCGCCGCGGAGGCGGCTGATCATTTTCTCGATCGGATTCGCGCCAACGCGCAGCCGCTTGCATCCGGCGGAGCCGGTGTTCTGGTTCCGATTATTCTGGACGGCGAGAACGCGTGGGAGTATTATTTTCAAAACGGCCGGCCATTCCTGCGCGAATTGTATACGCGCATAAGCCACGCGCCAGACCTCGATGCGCTGACGGTGAGCGAAGCGCTCAATATCGATCAGCCGCGCGAGCTAGATCACATTTTTCCGGGATCTTGGATCAACGCCAACTTCGATGTTTGGATCGGATCGCAGGAAGACAATCTCGCCTGGGAGTACTTGCTGCGGGCGAGGAAGAAGTTCGATGAAGTTTCAAGCTCCGTCCCGGAGGACGCCCGGCGGCTTGCGTTTGAAGAGCTGCTGATCGCCGAAGGCAGCGATTGGTGTTGGTGGTATGGGCCGGAGCATCAATCCGACAATCGAGTGGAATTCGACACACTGTACCGGCAACATCTGACAAACGTTTATCGCGCTCTGAACGTCGCGGCGCCCGACGAATTATCGCGTCCCATTCTGATGACGCAGGCAGAGTATTCCCACCAACCGCCAATGAATCCGATTCGAGCGACCATTGATGGCGAAGTGACGTCCTATTTTGAATGGATGGGCGCAGGCCACTATCGCAGCGATGCGCGGCCGGGCGCGATGCATGGATCGAGGAACACCCCGCGCGACTTATTCTACGGAACCGACGGCTCGAGTCTTTACTTGCGCCTGGATTTCGACGGAGCGCCTGAGTTTGGCGGGATCGAGCTGCGAACCAGGGCCGGCAAGTTTGCACTCCTGACCGATCCGGGAATCGAACGCGCGCAAAAACGAATTTTTGAAGCGCGTGTTCCTTTTGAACTGCTCAAGGTTTCCAAAGACGAGCCGCTGTCGTTTCAAGTAGCTCTCATGGACGGCAGCGGCGCGCTCGAACCCATCCCGCACGATGGTTGGATCGATCTCACGCTTCCGAACGCGTGAATCAGGCCTTGCGACTCGAATACTTGTTCAACAGCGCGAGCAGCTTTGAGGCAGCCGGCGGCGGAGCGACTTCACCCATCACGATATCCCGGTTGGCCATGGCCTTGCCGTACATCTCCTTATTCCAGTCGTCGTCCGGGCGCAGTGTCGCACCCTGCAACGATAGGCCGGCGAACGCGCCGCGCGACCGTGACCAGGTCAGCATTTCGGCATGCAACTGGGCGTCGGTTTCGGCCGAGGAATCGCGTCCGACCGGGCCGCCGGCCACAGACGCGTCGGCCCCGAGCGTGAACTTGCTCTGAAGCAGCTTTTGCACGCCGGATTTGTTCATAACCAGCATCACGACATCGGTATCGGAGACACCGATCTGAAATCCGAAGCTGCCCCCCTCGACGCGAATCGCTGCGGGAGCGGACCAACCGACGCCGCTCTCCTTGCGGCAGAGCATGAAGCCTTTGCCGTATTTGGCGCCCACGATGAACGCGCCCTTCTTCACGCCGGGCACGACGACGATGCACTGAGCTTTCTCAAGCAGGTCTTGCGGTATTCCTTTGTCGGGAGCGGACATGATATCGGTCATCATGTCGGCCGCGTCCACCAGTCGATCGGTGGCGACGGCACCCGGTAATAGCGTTGCTGTCATCAGCGCGAGTGCGAGACAAGTGGGTTTCATGTATCCTCCACAGGTGATTTTAGCAGGCGCGCGATTGAGGGTGCGCTTGAATGATCCGCCGAAGGCATACTTACCTCGCGGTGTCTTTACACTCCATCGTCCACCTGAACTAAAATTGATGTGGGAAGGAGAAGGACGATTTTGAGACTTATTGAAGCAGTTATCGGACTGACGATGGTGTGTGGACTCGCGGCTCTCGCGCCCATTGGCGCATGGGCGGCGGATGCGGCCGCGGGCAAGTCCGTTTACGATGCCAAGTGCAAGGCCTGTCATGGCGCAAATGGGGAAGGCAATCCCAACATGGCGAAGGCGCTAAAAGTAGAGCTGAAGCCTCTTAGCCAATCGACTGCCGACATCAAGAAGTCGATCACGGATGGAGTCGGCAAGATGAAGCCGGTATCCAGCGTTACGGGCGCCGATCTCGACAACGTCGTCGCATACGTTCAGAGCCTGAAGAAGTAGCAACCTAAGGCGAAAAAAACATTCGCGCACGTCCGGCGCATGGGCTACAATGCTCGAAGCGGACGCGCGCAAATTCAATCACCCGACACGCCGCCTTGGTTGTCGAGGTCTCTGGCAGCGTGCCAAAAAGGATTCCCATTGTCCCCGATCACGCAGAGCCGACCCGGCACAACGGATTCTCCACGGACACTCGCGGGCGACATCGACCAGATCGCGATCAACACGATTCGCACGCTCGCGATGGACGCCGTCCAGCAGGCCAACTCCGGGCATCCCGGCACGCCGATGGCGATGGCGCCGGTAGTCTACTGTCTGTGGCAAAATTTTTTGCGCTTCGATCCCGGTCATCCGATCTGGCCCAATCGCGACCGCTTTGTATTGTCGGCGGGACATGCGTCGACACTGTTGTATGCGCTCCTGCACCTGGCGCAGGTGAAGGCGGTCAATCCGGAGTACGAGACGCTCGGAACGCTGAGCGTCACCCTGGACGACATCAAGAATTTCCGCCAGCTCAACAGTAAGTGTCCAGGACATCCGGAATATCGCTGGACATCGGGTGTGGAAACAACCACCGGTCCGCTGGGGCAAGGTGTTGCGACCAGCGTAGGCATGGCCATCGCATCGCAATGGATGGCGGAGTACTTCAATCGGCCCGGCTTTGAAATGATGGGCTTCGACGTGTACGCCTTAGCCGGCGATGGCTGCATGATGGAGGGAGTAAGCAACGAGGCGGCGTCGTTGGCCGGCCATCTCAAACTCTCGAATCTTTGCTGGATCTACGACAACAACCACATCAGCATTGAGGGCAATACGGCTCTTTCTTTCAGCGACGACGTTGCCACGCGCTTCATGGGCTACGGCTGGAATGTGACGCGCGTCGGAGACGCCAACGATCGCGATATGCTCACGCGCGCCTTCAAAACTTTTCAGGCGACTACGGACCGGCCAACGCTGATCATCGTCGACAGCCATATCGCCTATGGCGCGCCGAACAAGCAGGACACCAGCGCCGCGCACGGCGAGCCGCTCGGAGAAGCCGAGATTCTTTTGACGAAACGCGCGTACGGCTGGCCGGAGGACGCGAAGTTTCTGGTGCCGGACGGGGTCTATGAGCGCTTCGGCGAGTTCCTGGGCAAGCGCGGAAACGCCGCCAGGGAAGTCTGGATGGCGAAATTCGCCGAGTACAAGCAGAAATATCCGGAGCTGGCCGATCATCTTCAGAAAATGCAGCAGCGCGGCTTGCCCGATGGATGGGACGCGGAGATCCCAACTTTCGCGGCCGACGCGAAAGGCTTGGCCGGACGCGATGCTTCGGGCAAAGTGGAGAACGCCATTGCAAAGCGCGTGCCCTGGCTGATCGGCGGCTCAGCGGACCTCGCGCCTTCCACAAAGACGCGGTTGACGTTCGAGGAGGCGGGCGATTTCGAAGCCGGCAGCTATGCTGGCCGTAACTTTCACTTCGGCATCCGTGAACATGCCATGGGGTCAATCCTGAATGGCATGTCGCTCTCCAAGATCCGGCCGTTTGGATCGGGCTTTCTCATTTTTAGCGACTACATGCGCGCGCCGGTGCGGCTGAGCGCGCTGATGGAGATCCCGGTCATCTATATTTTCACGCACGACTCCATCGGCGTCGGTGAAGACGGGCCCACGCACCAGCCTGTGGAGCAGTTGATTTCCCTGCGCGCGATTCCGGGGCTAATCACGCTGCGCCCGGGCGATGCCAATGAGGTCGCTGAGACTTGGCGCATCATTATGAAATTCCGGCATGAGCCGGTTTGCCTGATTCTTTCGCGTCAGAATATGCCGACGCTCGACCGGAGCAAGTACGCGCCGGCGTCCGGGGTCGCTCAGGGCGCTTACGTTCTTGCCGATACCAAAGACGGCGTTCCCGACGTAATTCTGATCGGGACGGGCAGCGAGGTTTCTCTCTGTGTGGACGCCTATGAAAAACTGACGGCCGATGGCGTCAAGGCGCGTGTTGTGAGTATGCCTTCCTGGGAGCTGTTCGAGCATCAGCCGAGCGCTTACCGTGAGAAGGTGCTGCCGCCCAGCGTGAAAGCGCGGGTGTCCGTCGAGCAGGCGTCGACATTTGGCTGGGACCGCTATTCCGAGCGGCGAATCGGGATGCATACGTTTGGCGCCTCGGCGCCGCTTAAGGAATTACAAAAGAAGTTTGGCTTCACGCCCGATGCTGTCGTCGCTGCCGCTAAAGAAGAAATTGCGAAAAATCGATAGATAGGCGGACTGGCGCCGAAATGGCAGGCCGGCCTGCAAGACAGTTTGCACTGATCGCCAGGAGGAACAAAAGGTATGAGTGTCCCAACAGAAACGAAACCCAGAACAACGAATCCGCTGCTGGAACTGTCGAAATACGGACAGTCGCCATGGCTCGACTATATTCGCCGGAACCTGATTTCGAGCGGCGAGTTGAAGCGCCTGATCGAGCAGGACGGCTTGGCGGGCGTTACGTCGAACCCGGCGATTTTCGAGAAGGCGATCACGGGCAGCACGGACTACACGGACGCTCTGCTCGAATTGCAAAAGCGCAAGGGCCTGGACGCCATGGGTATCTACGAGATCCTGGCGATCAAAGATATCCAGGACGCGGCCGATACGCTGAGACCCGTTTACGATCGCACCAAGATGCGCGACGGCTACGTGAGTCTCGAAGTTTCGCCGTTTCTGGCGAAAGATACCGATGGAACGATCAAGGACGCCCGGCGGCTCTGGAAAGCCGTGAACCGTCCGAACCTGATGGTGAAAGTGCCGGCGACGCCCGAGGGCATCCCCGCGATTCAGCAACTCATCGGCGAAGGAATCAACATCAACGTCACGCTTCTCTTCGCGCAAGAGATGTATGAGAAAGTGGCGCACGCCTATATCACGGGACTGAAAGCCTACGCCGCTGGCGGCGGCGATCCCAGCCATGTTGCGAGTGTCGCAAGCTTCTTCATCAGCCGGATCGACACCATGGTGGATGCCATCGTCAAGGCGCGGTTGAAAGCGACTTCCGATCCCAAAGAGCAGGCGCAGCTCAAGAGTCTGCTGGGAAAAGTCGCGATCGCGAACGGCAAGCTCACCTATCAGCGCTACAAAGAGATTTTCTCGGGTCCCGAATGGGATGCTCTGGCGAAGAAGGGAGCGCAGACGCAACGCGTACTTTGGGCCAGCACCAGTACGAAGGACCCCAGTTATTCCGACGTGCTTTACGTCGAAGAATTGATCGGGCCCGACACGGTGGACACGATTCCACCTGCGACCTTCGACGCGTTCCGCGATCACGGGCATGCCAAGCCGAGCCTGGAAGCGGATCTCGATGCCGCGCAGGACACTATGGACACGCTCGAAAGCGTCGGCATTTCGATGAAAAAGGTGACCGACGACCTGGTGACGCAGGCGGTGAAACTGTTTGCCGAGCCGTTCGACAAAATGTTGAACGCCGTAGATGCCAAGTGCAAGTTCGTTTCGCAGGCCGAGGTGGACGCGCAAACCTATACGCTTGGTTCCGAGATTGGGCCTGCTTTACAGGAGGCCATCGAAGATTGGAAAATGACCGGCAAGGTTCGGCGGCTCTGGGCGCGCGACGCTTCGCTCTGGACCGGTACAGACGAGGCCAACTGGATGGGCTGGCTCGGAATCACCGAAGACCAGCTCGCGCACAAACAGCATTTGGAAGACGTCGCCGCCGATATCAAAGCAGCCGGATTCACCCATGCGTTGCTGCTCGGTATGGGCGGGTCGAGCCTATGTCCGGAAGTGCTGCGGATGACGTTCGGTAAAATCGGCGGCTATCCGGATTTGCACGTGCTCGATTCCACGGATCCGGCGCAGGTAAAAGCAGCCGAGACGGCGATCGATATTGCGAACACGATCTTTATCGTGTCAAGCAAATCGGGTTCCACGCTCGAGCCGAACATCTTCAAACAATACTTCTTCGAACGCGTGAAGCAGGTTGTTGGCGCGGACAAGGCAGGCAGCCGCTTCATTGCGATCACCGACCCGGGCTCGAAGTTCGAACAGGTCGCGCAGGCCGATCATTTCCGCCACATTTTCCACGGTGTCCCGAGCATCGGTGGGCGCTACTCAGCGCTTTCGGATTTCGGGATGGTGCCCGCGGCGGTGATGGGGATGGACGCGCCGCGATTCCTGGATCGCGCCGACGTGATGGCCATCGCCTGTTCGTCGTGCCTGCCGGTCGAAAAGAATCCGGGTGTTTTGCTGGGTTTGATTCTGGGTGTGGCGGCCAAGAAGGGCCGCGATAAGGTTACGCTGATCGCTTCGCCGGGCATTTCGGATTTTGGCGCGTGGCTCGAGCAGTTGCTGGCAGAGTCCACCGGCAAAGATGGCAAGGGGCTGATTCCCGTGGATCGCGAGCCGCTTGGACCGCCCGAGGTTTACAGCCACGACCGCGTATTCGCCTACATTCGCCTTGAAGGAGGCGCGGACCCTCAGCAAGACCAGGCCGTCGATGCGATCGCCAAGGCCGGGCACCCGGTGGTGCGCATTGCTTTGGCCGATAAATACAATCTCGGCCAGGAGATGTTCCGCTGGGAGATTGCGACCGCCGTCGCTGGTTCCGTGATCGGCATTAACACGTTCAATCAGCCTGACGTGGAAGCGAGCAAAGTCGCCACGCGCAAGCTGACCTCCGAATATGAGAAGACTGGATCGCTGCCGCCGGAGTCGCCGATTCTTTCAGACAGCGGGATCGATTTGTATACCGACGAAGCCAATTTGTCGGCGCTCTCTTCCGCTGCCGGAAGTGATAAAACGCTGGTTGGTTACCTGCGTGCGCATCTGAGCCGCATCAAGGCGGGAGACTATTTCGCGTTGCTCGGCTACATCCAGATGAACGAGCCGCACGAGGAAGCATTGCAAGAGATGCGCACATCGGTCCGCGACAAGAAACGCGTCGCGACCTGTCTGGGCTTCGGACCACGCTTCCTGCACTCCACCGGTCAAGCCTACAAGGGCGGGCCAAACACGGGCGTATTCCTGCAAGTCACCTCTAACGACAAGGCAGACCTGCCGGTTCCCGGACAGAAGTACACGTTCGGTGTCGTGAAGGCCGCGCAAGCTCGCGGAGATTTCCAAGTTCTCGCCGACCGTCGTCGGCGCGCACTACGCGTCCACCTGCACGACGTAGAGGCGGGTCTCAAGACGCTGGAAGCCGCGATCAACAAAGCACTATCGCAGTGAACCCTGGTTCTTATAAAGAGAGGACAGCATGCAACTCGGAATGATCGGACTCGGAAGAATGGGCGGCAACATGGTTCGCCGCCTCATGCGCGGGCGACACCAATGCGTTGTCTTCGATCTGAGCGCCGACAACGTTAAGGCTGTGGCGAAGGATGGAGCCGCCGGGGCCGAATCGATGGAAGATTTCGTGAAGAAACTCACGAAGCCGCGCGCGGCCTGGGTGATGGTGCCCGCCGGCGAGGCGACCGAGAACACCGTGATGAAACTCGCCAACCTCATGGAGCCGGGCGATACCATTATCGACGGCGGCAATTCCTATTTCCACGACGACGTGCGCCGCTCGAAAATTCTAAAGGAAAAAGGCCTCCACTATCTCGACGTCGGAACCAGCGGCGGCGTTTGGGGCCTGGAGCGCGGATACTGCATGATGATCGGCGGTTCCCAAGAATCCGCCCAACGCCTGGACCCGATCTTTAAAACCCTCGCGCCTGGAGTGGGCAATGTTCCGCCCACGCCCGGCCGGGAAGGCAAGAAGAGCACGGCATCGGAAGGCTATCTGTACTGCGGTCCCGCCGGCGCCGGGCACTTTGTGAAGATGGTCCACAACGGCATTGAGTATGGTCTCATGCAGGCTTACGCCGAAGGCTTCGACATCATGCGGAACACGACTTCGAAGGAAGTTCCCGAGGACCGGCGTTACTCGTTCGATCTGCCGGACATCGCCGAACTGTGGCGGCGCGGCAGCGTAGTGGGATCGTGGCTGCTCGACCTCACGGCCATGGCGCTCACCGAAGATCCGGATCTCAAACGCTTCACCGGCACTGTTCAGGATTCGGGCGAAGGCCGATGGACGATCATCGCTGCGATCGAAGAAGCGGTTCCGTGTGACGTGCTGTCGGCGTCTCTGTTCACTCGCTTCCGCTCGCGGCAGGATCACACATTCGCGGAAAAGATGCTTTCCGGTATGCGCAACAAGTTTGGCGGCCACGTGGAACGGGCTTCGGGCGGCTGAGGTTTGTTTCTGCGCAGAGCTTAGAAAGGTTACGAATGCAGATTGCAGAAGAAGTAGCCAACAAAATGAATGAAACGGAGGGTCGCGCGGGCGACCCGTGCATCATGGTAATTTTCGGAGCATCCGGCGACTTGACCAAGCGTAAATTGATCCCGGCGCTTTACAATCTGGCCAAGGACAATCTGCTTTCCAAGGAATTCGCGCTGATCGGCGTCGCTCGCCAGGGCCTTACGAGCGAGCAGTTCCGCGATGCGATCGGCAAAGAGATCGGCGACTATGCCACCACGAAAGTGGATCCCGATCTCTGGCACTGGTTCGCGCGGCGCATTTATTACTGTTCGGGCAACTTCGACGATCTCGCCACTTACGAGAAGTTGGGCAAGATGTTGGCCGATGTCGACAAAGAGCACGGCACGCGCGGCAATTATTTCTACTATCTCGCTACTGCTCCGAATTACTTCGCTACGGTCGTGAAACAGCTCGGGGCTGCCAACCTAGTCACTGAGGAAAAAGGCTGGCGGCGCGTGATTATCGAAAAGCCCTTTGGACGCGACTACGAATCGGCACGGAACCTGAATAAAGAGATTCGCACTGTGCTCGATGAGAAGCAGATCTATCGCATCGACCACTACCTGGGTAAAGAAACGGTCCAGAACATTTTGGTTTTTCGTTTCGCCAATGGGATCTTCGAGCCGATCTGGAACCGCCGCTACATCGATCACATTCAGATCACGGTGTCGGAGACAGTGGGGGTCGAGCAGCGCGGAGGATATTACGACACCGCCGGCGCGCTGCGCGACATGGTCCCGAATCACATCTTTCAACTCATCTCGCTTACGGCCATGGAGCCGCCAGTCTCGTTCGATGCAGACGTCGTGCGCGACGAGCAAGCGAAAATTCTGCGAGCTTTGACGCCGATGAACGACGAAGAAGTGCTGCTCCGCACGGTGCGCGGGCAATACGGGGAAGGCAGCGTCAACGGACATAAGATCAACGCCTATCGCAGCGAATATCAGGTGCCGCGCGAGTCGCGTACCGAAACTTTTGTCGCTATGAAGCTGTTCATCGACAATTGGCGTTGGGCCGACGTGCCCTTTTACTTGCGGACCGGCAAGGCGCTTCCGAAGCGTGTTACCGAGATCGTGATTCAGTTTAAACGCGCGCCTTTCGTGCTATTCCGAAAAACCGCCGTCAACAAGTTGGAACCGAATCGTCTGATTTTGCACTTGCAGCCGGACGAAGGCATCTCGCTTAGCTTCGGCGCGAAAATTCCCGGGCCTGTCGTGCAGATCGGCGGCGTGGATATGAATTTCAACTACGCGGACTATTTCAACGCAACACCGCAAACCGGATACGAGCGCCTTCTGTACGACTGCATGCTGGGTGACGCGACGCTGTTCCAAAGGTCGGACATGGTGGAGACCGCTTGGCACGTTGTGGCGCCGATACTGGACGTCTGGGAGGCTTTGCCTCCTCGCCGGTTCCCCAATTACTCCGCGGGCTCTTGGGGGCCTCCGGAAGCCGACGAGCTGCTCACCAAAGACCACCGCCATTGGAGCAATGCGAATGGTACTCGGCGGTGATATTGGCGGCACCAATGCCCGGCTTGCTTTCTTCGATGGCCCTCCCGACCGCCTGACTACGGTCGCAATCGAGATTTTTCCGAGCCGCGAACACAAGAGTCTCGCAGAGATCGCCAAGGCTTTCATCGCGAAATACAAGTGCACGCCGAGCGCGGCTTGTTTTGGAATACCGGGCGCGATTCGCGATGGCATTGTGGAAGCCACCAACCTGCCGTGGGTAGTTCGCGCGACCACGTTAGCATCTGACGTCGGCCTCGCCTCCGTTTCGCTGATTAATGATCTCGAAGCCAACGCGCATGGAATTGTCCTGCTGGCCGAATCGGATTTGGTGACGCTCAACGCGGGAGTTCCTGTTCGCGGAGGAAATCGAGCGCTGATTTCCGCTGGTACCGGCCTTGGAGAAGCCGGCCTGCTGGCGGAATCGGATGGAAGTTTTCGGCCATTTCCCTCCGAGGGCGGTCATACCGACTTCGCGCCATCGAACGAGATCCAGATCGATCTCCTGCGCTACTTGTTGGGCCGCTTCGGCCATGTGAGCTACGAGCGGGTTCTCTCCGGGCCCGGGCTCCATAACATCTATCAATTCCTCCGCGATACGCGCCGCGCCGAGGAGCCGCACTGGCTTCGAGATGTGATTGCGAAGGGCGACCCGTCCGCGGCCGTGGCGAAGTCCGGTCTCGAAGGCACGTCTGAAATAGGTGTCCAGGCGCTGGATCTGTTCGTCTCCATCTACGGCGCCGCAGCCGGCAACCTGGCATTGCAAGTGGTAGCCACGGGCGGCGTGTTCATCGGCGGAGGGATCGCGCCGAAGATCATCGACAAGCTAAGAAGTCCGGCGTTTCTCACGGCGTTCCAGGCCAAAGGTCGGGTGAGCTCGTTGCTCAAGGACATTCCCGTACGTGCCATCACCAACGACAAGACCGCACTGTTGGGCGCGGGACGAGTGGCAGCGCTGGCCGCAGCTCGAAAACAAAAAAGCGCGGAGCTTTGAGAAGCCCCGCGCCTTAGTTAGTCAGCGCTAGAATTCAAAACGCATGCTCGCCTGTGCCCGGCGCGCGCTGGTGCCGTCCGGGAAGCCGCTCGAAGCCGTCGGCGTCCCAAGACCCGGCGACGGCATAATATTCAGCCCACTCGCGGTGTAGCCGCGGCTAATCAGTCCGGTGATGGTGGGCGTGTTCGTCACGTTGAACACTTCGAAGGAAAGCGTTCCGCGGAAGCGTTCCGTGAACGGAAGAATCTTAGACAGGCGGGCATCCGTTTTGTAGCTATTCGGTAACCGGAGCGTGTTGATTCCGAGGAACGGCACCTGGCCGGAACCACCGAATCCATTCAGGGTGTTCGTAAAGGTGAGATTCGAGGGCAAGCCCAGCGAAGCAATCTGCGCCGCCGTCAGCGTATTGGAGATGCTAAGCGATTCCGTTAGCGGCAGCCCGGTTCCGATCGTGGTGATGTTGGCGAGCTGCCAATTGTTGATCAGTAGGCGCGAGACCGCGTCAGTGCGGTGGGTAAACGTCAGTGAATAGATCCAATTGATGACCAAACGCTGGCGTTGATCGAGACCGGAGTCGCCGTGATTGCCGTGATAGTCGCCATTAAACAGAGTGGTTGGTGGGTTGTTGCCAAGGAAAAGATTACCGCCTGCATTTCCCATGTTGTCGTCGATCGCATGGCCCCACGTGTATGCCAGGCTTCCTTGGAATCCGTGAGCCAAGCGTCGCTGCAACTGGACCGCCAAAGCGTTGTAGTAGCTGTTGCCTCCGTTGTCGACGCCAATGAGCCGCGAATAGCGCGGATCGATCTTGTCGGAGACCAAATAGACGGGCGTCGTGAAGGTCCCCACCGGCGTGCCGCTGGCATTCAGGATGTTATACGTGATCGTGTGCGTCGGAAGCACGGGCAGGTCGAAGTCGCGGACGC
>DASQJA010000058.1:0-3831 GCA_035631275.1 Bryobacteraceae bacterium | reverse complement strand
CGCAGGCTGCGTGATGGCCGTCTGTCGTAATGCATCTTCTGACTTCGCGACCGCGTCTGCGTCAGTCTTGTCAACGAAGATGTATTCGCTCAAAGGCTTGCCAAGCAGAGGCGTCATGACCCGGTCTGCCTCCGCAAAAGTCTCCGCCACAATCGGATCGGCATCCCGCAGCGGTTTCAGCATGTTCACGTATTGCGAACCTTGCCCGGGATACAGGAATGCGACTTTCGGTGCCGGTCCGTGTCCGCGGAAGATGCCTTGCGCGCGCAGCACTTTCCACACCGGCGGCTGGTTCATGGCGAGCGCTTTGATCGCCGACGAGGCTTTTTCCGCAAGCTCGGCCGCATTGCCATAGTCGATCGCGATCCGTTCCGGTGCACGCAGATCAGTATCTGCAGGTATTGCTGGCGCCGAGGCCCGGCCTTGCTCCGCCTCTTTCTGAACGGCACGCAGCCGCTCTGCTAACGCGGCTACCGAAGCAGCGCCAATCACCAACGCACCCCGGAACGGCACGCGGTTCGAGATCGAAGAAGCCGAAGCAGAATCTTTTGCGAGAGTTGCTGGTTGCGTCATGGTCGTCTGCTTTTCTGGAACGGCGATCGATCGCTTGCCGTTACCGTTGTGCCGGTGAGGAATGTACTCTTCAAACACGGCGTGGAAATTTGTTCCGCCAAAGCCGAATGCGCTCAGCCCGGCGCGCCGGATGCCATCGGTCGGCACCGTCCATGGCTGCAGAGTCGTATTCACGTACAGCGGCGAGTGTGCAAAGTCGATTTCCGGATTCGGGTGCTCGCAGTGAACGCTCGGCGGGAGGACTTTGTCTCGGAGGGACAGAGCGACTTTCAAAAATCCAGCCGCCCCCGCAGCCCCTTTCAGATGGCCAAAGTTGGATTTGACCGATCCCAATGCTACCGAGTGGACTGGCAGATGGAAGTTGCTCATCACGCTCGTAGCGCTTTGCACCTCGACCACATCGCCCACGCGGGTGGATGTACCGTGACCTTCAATGTAGGTAGCCGTCTCTGGCGACACGCCCGCGTTTTTCCACGCGCGTTCGACCGCCAAGGTCTGGCCAATCGGATTGGGAGCCGTAATCCCTTTTCCTTTGCCATCGCTGGAGCCGCCCATCCCGAGCAGTACTGCGTAGATCTTGTCGCCATCGCGCTCTGCGTCAGCCAGGCGCTTGAGCACGAAGATCGCGGCTCCTTCTCCCATCACAAATCCGTCGGCGCCTTCCGCAAACGGGCGAGTGCCGGTCGCAGACAGCGCTCCGATCTTGCAGAATTTCACGAAGGTCGACGCGCCCATGTTGCGATCAATGCCGCCCGTGATCACGGCATCGAAGTCATTCCCTATCAGTCCTTCCGATGCGGAACTGATCGCTGCCATCGCCGAAGCGCAGGCCGCGTCACAAACATAATTGGGACCGTGAAAATTGAAGATGTTGGCGATTCGCCCAGCAATGCAGTTCGCCAGTTCGCCGGGCATGCTGTCTTCCGTAATCTCAGGCAGATGCTTTGCGATGCGGTCGTGCAGGTCGCCAGTGATCTGTTTGCGTAGCGCCTCCGGCAGACCCGCGAAGCTCGAGATCTCTGAGAGTTCGCGCGCATACTCCGGGAAATAAATACGGAGTGCGGTCAGGTAGTGCTTTTCGCCCGCCATGGCATTGCCCAGAATGACGGCCGTTCGGTTCGGATCCAACGGCCGCTTGGGGTACCCATAATCCTCCAACGCTTCTCGCGTGCAAGCGATCGCCCACTTTTGTGCACCGTCCATGGCATCGACTACGCGCGGCGGGACCGGCAGGTGCCATTTCACCGGATCCCACACATAGTCCCGGACCCATCCCCCGATCTTGGAATAGCTCTTGTCCGGTGCGTGTGGATCGGGATCGTAGTAGAGAGCAGGATCCCAGCGATGCGGTTCAACTTCGGTAACGCTGTAGCGGCCGTTCTTTATGTTCTCCCAAAAGGTTGGGACATTCGGCGCGCCGGGCAGAATGGCTCCGGCCCCAACGATCGCGATAGCTCTATGCGAGCGGTTTTCCATGATGGCACTCCTGTACGGAGGAAAGAATGATTTGCTTTCCAACGGTTCATATAAGTTCGTCTTGCGATTACCTACGCAGCTCGCTCGGCTTTGGCGGCGCGCCCATAAAGAGCATCTGTCACGAGATCCATATCCGAGATCAGTCCCGCCTGAGCCTTATGAATCGCGGGCATGTTCAACTTCGCTTCATAAGCGGACAGTTCAGTATCCGTGGCATCGCTCGCTCCGACGATCCAACGCAAGCCGTCCGTTGCGACTTTAAGCACCGCTTCGCGCGCGAAGATTCGGCTGATGGCAGCGAGGACCGTCGGATCAAAGCGGCGATTGCCCTTCTCATGCAGCTTGTTCTCTGCCGCGAGTGCCGCACGTTGCGCCAGACTGCCGGCGCATTCTGCGTAGGCAATCCATTCGCCCAGGCGCAGCAAAATGTGCTGATAGCGGGTCAGACGTGCAACGCGGGCCTTCTCCATGGCTTCCGCCAGCGCATGGAACGCGAGCGCCGCAGTGTCGGCACCCACTTCTGGATGACGGCCGTGAAGTTCTTCGAACTTCTTGGCTTGATCGTGATAGTGCTGGCCGCGGGTCTTCAGATGAATCTGCCAACGGTCGCGGCTGATAGTCATCTCCATGATCTCGGAGGTGCCTTCGTAGATCGTGGTGATGCGCACATCACGCTTGATCTTCTCGACTATGTATTCGTGGGTATAGCCGTAGCCGCCTAGTGCCTGGATACTGGCATCGGCCGCCAGGTTCCCGCCTTCCGTAGCCATGTACTTGGCGATGGCGCCTTCGGTATTCAGGCTGCCTTCGCCGGCATCGATCCGCTCCGCGGTCTCTTCGATATAGGCGCGCGCCGCCTCCAGTCGCGCCACGTTGGGCACGATCAGCTTATGCGTATACCCCTGCTTTTCCGAAAGCGGGGCTCCGGCTTGAATACGCTTGGTGGAGTAGGGAATTGCCCGGTCGAGCGCGGACCATCCGCCTCCCAATCCGAACGCCGCCACCATCAGCCGTGTGTAGCCGAACACAGCCTGCGCCTGGTTCAGTCCCTGGCCTTCCACTCCTCCCACGAGCCGATCGGTATCGACGTAGACGTTGTCGAGGGCGAGCGCCGCCGTGTTGCTCAGACGGATGCCATGTTTGTCTTCCGGTTCGTCGTGAGTGAAGCCCTTCGCTCCTTTTTCTACGATGAACCAGCTGGGACCTGCGGCCGTATTGGCCAATATCGTATAGGCGTCCGCAATGCCGCCGTTGCTGATCCACTGTTTGTTGCCGGTGATCTTGTAGCCGACGATCTTCCCGTTCTCGAGAACCCTGTCAGCCGTGGTCTTTAGCGCGCCGAGATCACTTCCGGCCTCGGGCTCCGTCGCTCCGTAGGCAAACAGGATTCCCTGGTCTGCGATGCGCGACAGCCAGATCTTCTTTTGCTCTGGCGTGGCGCCGACTGTGATCGGATCGCTTCCCAGGAACGTGGCCAGTACCGACGTAGCAATGCCCAGGTCGATGCGGGCCATCTCCTCGCACACGCAGTACACGTCAAAAGTGCCGCCGCCCATGCCGCCATACTCCTCGGGAATAAACAGGAGCTGAATGCCCAGCTTGTCGGGGCTGCACATATGGCGGACGATCTCCAGCGGACATTCGTCACGCGCATCAAGGTCGATTAATTCCTGATCCGGCAAACGCTTCTTGGCGAATTCCCGGAGCGATTTGAGACTGAGTTTCAGGGTTTTGCTCGCAATCATGTTCGGCGCCTCACTTTGCAGAAACGGTATGCATTTC
>DASQJA010000057.1:0-16959 GCA_035631275.1 Bryobacteraceae bacterium | reverse complement strand
CTTCGCAGCCAGGCGCGTTCGTTCGACTCGATGGCCGCCTACGGAGTGAATCCCGAGAGCTTCTCCATCTCCGGCGACGGCCGCGAGCCCGAAGTCCTCCGAAGCGCCCGCGTGTCCGGGAACTTTTTGGACGCCTTGGGTGTCCATCCAATCTTGGGGCGCAGCTTTCTGATCGACGAGGACCGTCGCGGTGCCGCGTGCGTCGCTATGATCAGCGCCGGACTCTGGAAGCGCCGCTTCGCTAGCGACCCGGCCATCGCCGGAAAAACCGCCATGCTCGAAGCGAGCGCCTGCACCATTGTGGGAGTGCTGCCCATCGGCTTCGAATTTCCATTCGCGGATGTGGACGTCTGGGTACCGCGGCCTTCTGAATGGTCCGGGCTTCCCGAGCGCTTCTGGAACATCCCGCTGCTGAAAGGCTTCGCTCGATTGAAACGGGGCATCACGCTGGAACAAGCCGGAGCCGAGTTGCAAGTGCTCCATGCGCAATATGTCGCTAGCCACACGGGCATGGTGTGGGAAGAAGGCAGCACGATGCGCGTGGTTGGACTACGAGATCGTTTCATTTCTGATTTGCGGCCGATGCTGTGGATGCTCATGGGAGCGGTCGCGCTGGTATTGCTGATTGCGTGCGCCAATGTCGCGAGTCTGCTTCTGGCGCGCGGCCTCGCGCGATCCCACGAGCTTGCTGTGCAATCCGCGCTCGGAGCTGGACGAGCCCGGCTACTCAGTCAACTCCTGACCGAGAGCGTCGTGTTGTCGATCGCCGGAGGGGCGCTGGGTGTCTTACTCGCCCTGTGGATTCTGGCCGCCGTGAACGCAGCAGGAAACCTCGGCCGGACCTCAGCGCTCGCGTTGTACGTCCCCGGCAGCGGCAACATCGGGTTGGACGGTGCGGTCCTCTGCTTGACTTTCATTCTTTGCGCCGTAACTGGAATTATCTTCGGACTCGCGCCGGCTTTGGAAGTCTCGCAGCCCGATCTCGCCGACATGTTGCGCGAACGTGCCGGCTCGGTTTCCAAATCCCGCAAGGGTGTAAGGCTTCGATCCCTGCTCGCCGTCGGACAGGTCGCGCTCTCGGTTGTTCTGCTCATCGGAGCAGCGCTGCTCATCGAAAGCATCGCGCGCCTGCGCGCCGTGAACCCCGGGTTCCGGCCCTCGAATTTATTGACCATGAAGGTCCCGCTGCCGAGGAATCGCTACAATGACGATCAGAAACGCTGGGCATTCTTCGACGACTTGACCCGGCGAGTTGCCGCGCTGCCCGGCGTTCACGGCGCGTCCATCGCGCTGTCGCTCCCTACCACTACCAACAACATCAACACCAACGTGGGCGTCGACGGACAGGCGACGGTCGACGCTCGCAACCAGCCGATGGCGCAGTTGCAGAGCATCTCGCCTGGCTATTTCGCAACCATGGGCATTCCGCTCCGGCGTGGGCGAGAATTCACTGAGGCCGACAATCGCATGGGCGCGCGCCCCGTGGTGATCATCAACGAAAGTTTCGCTCGCCGCTTTTGGCCGGCCTATCCTCGCGGTATCGATCCGATAGGTCAGCACATGGGCGAAGGCTACGACAAGCTACATGCTGAGATCGTGGGTATCGCGAGCGATGTGCACGAGCGGGCATTGGCCGTCGATCCCACGCCCGAATTTTACCTGCCGGTCGCCGTGCACCCGCCGCAAACCGCTTACCTCGCGGTGCGCACCGACGGCGATCCGCTCGCTTGGGGGCGCGCCGTGCGCGCCGAGATCAGGACCATCGATCCTGATCAAGCTATGTCCGACGTGCGAAGCATGGAGACTCTCTTCGACCTGTTGCTTCGGCAGCGGCGCTTGACCACGCAACTGCTCAGCGCCTTCGCCGGTGTTGCTCTCGTGCTGGCGCTCATCGGCGTCTATGGCGTCACCGCCTATTCAGTCGCGCAGCGCACGCAGGAGGTCGGGATTCGAAGAGCACTTGGAGCGCAGCACGGCAACATCCTGCGGCTAGTCATCGGACAAGGAATGGTTGTTACGGCCATGGGCCTGCTCGCCGGCGTCGCCGGCGCGTTCGCACTCACTCGCGTCTTGCGTGAGTTTTTGTTCCAAGTCAGCGCGACCGATCCCATTGTCTTCTCCGGCATCGCCGCATTGTTCTTGCTTGTCGCCTTGCTCGCCTGTCTGATTCCGGCGCGGCGCGCCGCGCTAGTAGATCCGATGGAGGCCCTGCGCCTCGGATGAAACCGCTCGCTCTCGTGGTCTTCCTAGTAGCTGCAGGTTGCGCGAGCCATCACGCTCAACTAGCGTTCAAAGTCATTCCCTCGCAGCCCAGCTACCTCCTCCGCTCGCCCGAGCTGAAAGACACTACCTTCCCCGAAACCCCTGGCCTGTTCACCGCCGTCGGTTCGGGCTGGGTCGATCTGCGCCCGCAGATGAGTCTTCGCATCGAGAACGCCTACTATCGCGAAGGCGCACCGAAGCATGGCTTGGACGGGTTCCTCGGAACCGAGATCGCCACGTATCGCGTCCGACGCGGCCTCAGACTCGTTTCGACCGAATCGAAACTCGAACGTCGCCCCTCCGACCAAGCCGCCGTTCAAGACCTGATCTCTCAAGTCCAGCGCCGATACCGTGAACATCGCTTCTTCTATCAAATCGTTTTCAAGTTGAAAGGGGACTCCAGAGGCGCGGTTCTGCTGGGCGGCCGATCCAAAGAAGAAGTGGACCGCCTCGGAGCCCGCTTGATCCAGGATCCTGAGTCGGTCTGCGGAGAAAACGGCTCCGTGAGGTGCACGATCTTCCCGGCTGCTTGTTCAGTGGCCCTCGAAATGCAAGTTTTCGTCAACGGCGAACCGAAGACCGTGGCCTGGGGCAGCTTGTTGCGCAGCGTCGTCGGAAACGCGAAGCGCTTCGAGCTGGTGCGCCTCCACCACGGCCGTGCAACCCCGGTCGAGCTAGATCCGTCTGATCCAAATATACTGTTGCTGCCGCTGCTGCCCGGCGATCGCGTGACGCTAAGCTGATCGCGCGGGGTTTAAGCTGGAGGAGTGTTGAAATCAATTTTCGTCTTATTTGTCGCGGCCTCAGCCGTCTTCGGCGAGAACCATTCACTCACGCTCAAACAAGCAGTGGGTGTCGCTCTCGAGCAAAGCCCCGACATCGTGCTTTCCCGCCTCGATGAGCAAAAAGCGAAGGCAGCGATCCGTGTGGCCCGCGATCCCTTCACCCCCAAGGTTTTTGCCGGAAGCGGGGCTGCCAAGGTCTGGGGATATCCGGGGGCCATCGAGGGCTCAGCGCCGTCCATCATTCAGTCGCGCACCGACATGGCGCTCTTCAATCGTCCGAAGAGCTACGAGCTCGCGCGGGTGCGCGAGACCGCTCGCGGCGCAGCCATCACAACCGAAGCGAAAGCCGACGAGGCCGCCTATCAGGTCGCATCTCAGTATATCGACGTCCAGCAGTTAGCCCGCAGCGCTGCTTCGCTGGCGCTCGAAGTAGAGAGTCTCGAGCGGGTAGCGAGCGCAATGCAGTTGCGCATCGAGGAGGGTCGCGAGTTGCCGATCGAGTCCAAACGCGTCGCCGTCGATCTTGCGCGCGCCCGGCAGCGCAGTGAAGCTCTACAAGATGATTTGGACTACGCGCGCGCCTCACTCTCGGTGGTCCTCGGTTTTTCAGCCGGTGATCGCGTGCTGCCTGTGGATGACGATGCGCGAACCTTCGAAGTCCCTGCCTCCGAGGAAGCTGCGCGCGCCCTGGCACTCGAAAACAACAAGGACCTTCGGAAGATTCAGTCCCAGCTCGTCGCCAAAGGATTTGAGGTCAAGGAATACGGCCTCGCCGGACGCCTGCCTACCATCGACTTGGTAGCGCAATATGCGCTCTTTGCCAAAAACCAATATCAAGCGTTCTTCAATCGCGTGCAGCGAAACAACACCGAGCTTGGGGCATCGATCTCCATTCCGATTTTGCCCGGATCGGCCGGCAAAGGTTTCCGCGAACAAGCGCTCGACGATGTTCAGGAGCTGAAGACGCAAATGCAACAGACGCGCAATCGCATCGATCTCGACGTGCAGCATAGCTATGAGGAGATGCGTAAGGCGGCCTCGGCGCGCGAAGTGGCGCGCTTGGACTTGGACTACGCCCGCGAACAGGTTTCCGTTTTGCTTGCGCAGTTGGAAGAAGGCCGCGCGACCCAGCAGCGCATCGACGACGCGCGGCTGAACGAGCAGGAGAAGTGGATTGCCTACTACGATACCCAGCGGACAGTGGAGAAAGCGCGGTTGGATGTGCTCCGTCAGACCGGAACTTTGCGAGCCGCGCTGCGGTAGCGCACGCACTCGTGCGTGCCGTGTCCCCACTACTGGGGACACTGTGTTTTCGCCTGAGAAATGATCCGCCCTAGCCCAACTACCATGCGTGCCCACATACCGACTCGCCCGTCGGTCGCCCCTGATCGCCCTGACTCTCGCCCTCTACGCCTGCAATTCCGACCCGCGCGGCGCCTCTCGCGAATACCTCCGCAACGGGAACGAATATCTCGCTAAAGGCAAATACAAAGAAGCGTCCTTACTCTACCGCCGCGCCTTACAGAAACACGCAAAATACGCCGAGCGGGGTTTCAGCTTGGCTTGGTGAACGATCGGCTCGAAAATCTCGCCGAAGCGCGAAAAGACTTCACGCGCGCGATGGACCTGGATCCGGCAAACACGGCGGCCATCGTCCGGCTCGGTGATCTGGATCTGCTGTTCTCCGCAGCCGATCAAAGCCGCAACAAGGAACTGCTCGCCGATCTCAAAGAGCTCGCCCAGACACTGCTCCGCCGCGACAAGAAAGCCTACGACGGGCTGCGGTTTTCAGGAGAGATCGCCCTCATCGAGAAGGATCTTCGCGCGCGATCGGCAGTTTCGAAGATGCGAATCTAGCGAAGCCTTACCAGAAGGACCTGGTTCTCGCGCTCGTGCAGTCGCTCGAAATCGCCGGGTAGGACGAGCGCGCAGTAGCACTGGCGCGCGACATGATCCAGCACGACCCAACCTTACGCTCAGTGAACGCGCCGCCATTCAAGAACTGTTTGCGCGAGTGGGGTAGTATCGGTTTAGGTTGCTGAATCCCAATTTCGAACGTTGGCCCTTTCTTCCTTATGTTGTTCCTTTCGCGAGCTTCATGGCGTTTCTGGTCGTGCAGAAGTATGTTCCACTGAATCCGGTCGTCGAATACCCGTTGCGCGTGGTGCTGTTGTCCGCGATCCTGTGGTTCTTCTCGCGCGAGGCGATCGATCTCAAGGCAAAACACAAACTGGAAACAGTGGTGCTCGGCGTTGCCGTGTTCGCTATTTGGATCGGCCCCGACATGCTGCTGCCGATGTACCGCCAGCATTGGCTATTTCAGAACCCGATCATGGGGCAGATCAGGAACCCGGTGTCTGAGGATGTGCTGCGAAATCCGGTGGTTCTATCGTCCAGGATCATCCGCGCGGTCGTGCTGGTGCCTATCATCGAGGAGCTGTTCTGGCGTGCGTGGCTGATGCGCTGGCTCATTTCGCCCCAGTTCGAAAGAGTTCCGCTGGGAACATATCAGTTCGGCGCGTTCATTTTGACGGCCGTTCTATTTGCCGCTGAACACGGTCCCTACTGGGACGTCGGGCTGGTGACAGGAATCATCTACAACTGGTGGATGATCCGCACGCGCAGTCTGGGCGACTGCATCCTGGTGCACGCGGTGACTAATGCGTGCTTATGCGGGTACGTCGTCGCCACCCGCCACTGGGAGTATTGGTCCTAAGCCGTGGCGCACGCACTCGTGCGTGCCGCGTTCACACTCGTCTGAACGCTTCAGCGCAGATGCCGGCTATGTTCCTTTAAGATGCAACGGTCCATGACAACAAACAATCCAGCATCGCGTGCTTGTTGCGCAGCGCTTTCGTCGGCCACGTCCTCCTGCATCCAGACCGCCTTCGCCCCCACGCGGATGGCCGATTCAACGATCGGCGCGACGAACTCGGAGCGGCGGAATATGTCGACGATGTCGATGTGCTCCGGCACGTCTTCCAGCCGCGCGTAGGATTTTTCGCCAAGCACCTCGTTTTCGTTGGGGTTCACGGGAATGATGCGGTAGCCTTCGCGCTGCATGTACTCGGCAACACCGTAGGAGGGCCGAAACTTCTTGTGTGACAGGCCAACAACGGCGATCGTGCGGCTCGAGCGCAGCAGGTCGGGGATGGTCATGCGTGGGTCTCCATCTTCAGTAGCTTTCGAAAGCGCGCCACTTCAGCGGGCGCGAGGTGCCGGAATTCGCCGGGCTTGAGAGGCCCCAATTCGAGGAAGCCGATCTTCACGCGGCGCAGCTTCTCCACCAGGCGGCCAAAATGTTTGAACATCAGCCGAATCTGATTTTGCCGGCCTTCGATCAGCCGGACTTCGTACCAAGGATTGGCAGCTTCCTGGATCATCTTGAGCCCGGCAGGCGCGGTCCGCTTGCCTTCGAGCGCCACGCCTGCGCGAAACTTCTTCTCCTGTTCGGCGGTGAGTGGCCCGTTCGTTTTGACTACGTAGGTTTTGGCTACGTGCGTCGCGGGCGCCATGATGCGCTTGGCGAACTCGCCATCGTTGGTCAGCAGCAGCAGGCCTTCGCTCGCATAGTCGAGACGGCCGACCGGATAGACGCGCGCCTTCACGCCGCGCAGCAGATTCATGACCGTCGGCCGGCCCTCAGGATCGGAAACGGTGGAAACGAAATTCTTCGGCTTGTTCAAAACCAAATAGACGGGCTTCTCGGGCGCGTGAATGTGTTTGCCATCCACTTTGACGTGATCGTGATCGGGATCGGCCTTCGTGCCAAGTTCGGTCACCACCGCGCCATTTACGGTCACACGGCCTTCCAGGATCAATTGCTCAGCCCGGCGCCGGCTCGCGATGCCTGCATGGGCCAGCAACTTCTGAAGCCGCTCTTCGGGCATTTATTGATTGGATTCTTCGGCGGCGACTACGGATTCGTCTTCGCTTGCCTCGGGCGTAGGTGCTTCGGCTGCCGGGGCCGCAGGTGTTTCAGAAGGCAAATCGGAATCGGTCATCGACAAACGGCCGAGTTCTTCGAATTCTTTGAGCGTGGGTAACTCGCTCAGATCTTTCAAACCGAACTGCACGAGAAACTCCTTGGTCGTTTTATAGAGGATCGGCTTGCCGAGAACTGTCTTGCGTCCGGCGGTGGCGATCAGCTTGCGATCAAGCAGAGTCTTCAGTACGCCGGCGCCCTGCACGCCGCGGACCTCCATGATTTCGGGTGCGGTGATGGGCTGCTTGTAGGCAATGAGCGCCAAAGTTTCGAGCGCGGGCAGCGACAATTTCAAAGCCGGCTTCAGATTCTTGACGAAACTGCGCACCGCCTCGTGATGTTCCGGCTTAGTGGACATCTTGTAGCCGCCGGCCACTTCGCGCAGCGTCAGGCCGCGATCGGGACGATTGTACTCGGCGGTCAACGCGGTCAGCACTTCGCCGATCCGCGCCGCGGGCTGGCGCAACGCGGTCGCGATCTGATCCGCCGAGAGCGGCTCGTCAGTGATGTAGATCACCGCTTCGACGATGGCTTTGAGCTGTGCCGCATCGAGCTCAGGAGCAGACGCGGTTTCCGGCCCCGGGGCGTCGGCATCCGTTGCGAGCGGCAGATCGTTTTGTGTTTGGTCCGCGGCATGCGCGGAGGAAGGCACTTCGGTTGGTTCCATTCTTTCTGAGTTCAATGCTAGATGTAATCCTGTTCGGCGGTGGCGAGCGCCTGATCGAGCGATTCATCGAAAGCGCGGTGTTTCTTCAAACCGATGTCGCCGAACGCATCGCGCTGCGTGAGCGCCAGCGTCTGCCGGCGCACCAATTCGAGCACCGCCAGGAAAAGACAGATCATCGCGCGGCGGCTCTTCTGACGCTCGAAAAGCTCGGCGGCCGAGAGCGATTCGCCCGAGCGCATGTCACGGAAGATGTTCTGCAAGTACCGGATCATGTCGGGCACGCTAACATCTTCCTTGGTGACTTCATAGAGCGGCCGGTTCTTGGCGCGCTCGAGCACGGTTTGAAAGGTCTTAACCAGATCGAAGATGGTGACTGCCAGGCCCGGGTCGTCGTCTTCCGAAAGAAATTGCCCAATCTGCGGATTCGACCAGGCCACTTCCTCGAGCATGCGCTTCTGCTGGAGCATTTCAGCGGCGTTCTTGAAGCGCTCGTGCTCGAGCAGCCGGTCCACCAGTTCCTTGCGCGGGTCTTCTTCGCCAGTGATCTTCTCGAGCTCCGGATCGCGAGGCAACAGCATGCGCGACTTGATATGGATGAGCGTCGCGGCCATGTAAACGAATTCGGCGCTGAGCTCGATATCGAGCTCGGCGGCGCGCTGCATGTAGTCCAAATATTGCTTGGTGATGGAGGAAATGGGGATGTCGTAGATATTGATTTGCTGCTTGCGGATGAGGTCGAGCAACAGGTCGAGCGGCCCGTCGTACTGCTCGAGGTGGAAGTTTAACGGCGATGACACTCTTGTCATGATAGCAGCGCGTTTTCGCCGGCGAGGACATTCCCGGCTGCCGGTTTTTCGTACCGCCGTGCGGTATATAATTCGGTCTGGGAGGTTTCTATGCGGGTTGTTCGATTCCTTCCGCTTGCGTTCGTCGCCGCACCGCTGATCGCTCAATCGGTGGACAATGCCGTACCCGATCCGAGTCCAGCCGTTCAATACGCAATCCAGGGGATTGGCCGAACCGCTTTGGGGCTCGGCAAAATAGCTGAGAGCTCTTGGTTCCAGTCGCCAGCCGCCACGCTCGGATCAGTGTCGAACTTTCCCATCCGCCGCGTCGAGCCGCCGGTTACAGAGAATATGAAGACCACGCGTGGGCTGCCCGCCTGCGCGCCGCGCTAGCTTGCTTAATCGCCCGGGTTCGTGCGATACTTGCCCTTCCGCGCGAACACCTTTATAATCAATGAGTAGGAGGGTTGGCTCTCAAAAAAGGATCCACGCGGAACGGCGGTTTCAAATTCATGACTCTTCGCGAACAGGAGATTCTGCACGCGCTGGTGGAATGTTACATTCAGACAGGAGAACCTGTGGCCTCGCGTACAATCGCGCGCAAGAGCAAGGATCGGCTTAGCGCCGCCACCATCCGCAACGTGATGGCGGATCTCTACGACGAGGGCTATCTCGCGCAACCGCACACCTCAGCCGGGCGCGTTCCCACAGAAAAGGCATTTCGAAGCTACGTGCAGTCGCTCGCGCGGACTCGCCTGATGGCCTCGGAGTTGAATCGAGTCCGAGGCGAGCTGAGCCAGATGGACACCATGGAAGCTCGCGTGGAGTTGTCTTCGCGCCTGCTGACGGAAATGACGCGCGGCGTTGGAATCACGGCGGCCATTCCGGCGGCATCGCAGACTCTGGATCAGATCGAATTGATCGCGCTCTCGGACCGGCGGGTTCTGATGGTGGTGGTCACGCGCGACCGGATGGTCCGGAACCGCGTGGTGGGGTTCGACGAATTCGTCGGGCAGGACGAGCTCGCCTCGATCCGCAATTACATTAACCGGAACTATAGCGGTTGGACGCTCCCTGACATCCGCGTCAACCTCGAACGGCGCCTTGAGCAACAGAGCGCCGCGTACGACGAGCTGCTCAAACGCGTCACCCTCCTCTATGCGAAGGGCCTGCTCGACATCGAGGTGAGTCCCGAGATTCACATGGAAGGCGCGAGCAACCTGGTGGGTCTCGACTTGCGCCTGACGCGCGAGAAGCTGCGCGATCTGTTTCACACGCTCGAAGAGAAAAAGAGAATGCTGCAGCTGCTGGATCGTTTTCTCGAGCAGCCGGGCGGGGAACTGGCCATACAGGTCGGCTTGGCCGACGCTCATCCCAGCATGCGCGAGTTGTCGTTGATCGGAGTGGCCATTCCGCTGGAAGGTGGATTGTCGGCCAAGATCGCAGTGCTCGGTCCGATGCGCATGAACTACGGCAAAGCGATGTCCGCGGTTTATCACATGGGACAAGCGTTCCGCAGCCTGCCGGTGTGAGCGCGAGCGAGCGCGAAGCGCCACTTTACTCGTACCTTAAACTGGAAATATGGAAACGAAGGAACCGATTGTTGAAACAGGGGACTCCGCGCCGGTCGAGCCCGATGGCGGCAGCGCCGAATCGCCCGCGGCTGAGCAACTTGCCGCTGTGAGCGCGGAACGCGACCGCCTGATCGAAGAGAAGAACGACCTGATGGACCGTCTGCTGCGCCGTCAGGCGGAGTTTGACAACTTCCGCCGCCGCGCCGAGCGTGAAAAAGCCGACGTGCTCGAGTACGCCAACACCGAAAGCGCCCGCGCGATCCTGCCCATCGTTGACGATTTCGAGAGAGCGCTTAAAATGGAATCATCCGATAAAGATTATGCCCGCGGCATGGAATTGATATACCAGCGCCTGTCGGAGGCGCTAAAGAAGTTGGGAGTTGAGCCGATCGCCTCCAAGGGGAAGAAGTTCGATCCCAATCTGCACCACGCCGTGGAGATGGTAGAGACAGCCGACGTTGAGGATCACACCATCCTTGACGAGTATCAGCGCGGATACAATTTCCGCGGGCGGCTGCTAAGGCCAGCGATGGTGAAGGTAGCGGTAGAAAAGAAGTAAAACTCACGAGATGAACGCCACCAAGCGCGATTACTATGAAGTGCTCGGCGTAGCGCGGGACTGCGACGATCCAGGCCTTAAGAGCGCCTACCGGAAAATGGCGCTGAAATATCATCCGGACCGGAATCCCAACGATCATTCGGCCGAGGAGAAGTTCAAAGAGGCCGCAGAAGCTTACAGCGTCCTGAGCGATCCGCAAAAGCGCGCCGCGTACGATCGTTACGGCCATCAGGGATTGTCGGGATTCGGCGCCAACCAGGGCTTCGATCCAAACGCGTTCACCGATTTCAGCGATATTCTCGGCGATTTGTTCGGGTTCGGCGATCTGTTCGGCGGCGCTCGTAGCCGAGGGGGGCGTTCGCGGGCTCAGCGCGGCGAGGATCTACGCTACGACCTTGAGCTGACGATTGAAGACGCGATTCGCGGCATGAGCGTCGAGATTCAGGTTCCCCGAATGGATATGTGCTCACGCTGCCAGGGAACCGGCGCAGAAAAGAACGATGGGCTGGTGCAATGTCCGATGTGCCACGGGCGGGGCGAGGTGATCTACCAGCAGAGTTTCCTCCAGATCCGGCGCACCTGCGGACAGTGTGGAGGGCGCGGCCAGATCGTGCGTCGGCCTTGTGCGCAGTGCCGCGGCGAGCGGCTGGTGCGATCTGAGAAGAAGCTGAAGGTTACCATTCCGCCCGGTGTCGACACGGGGACGCACCTGAAACTCGCTCAAGAAGGCCAGGTCGGGGGCAATGGAGGTCCGGCAGGCGACCTGTACGTTGTCATTAAGGTAAAGGAGCACCCCATATTCGAACGTAGCGGCGACGATTTGCATTGCACCGTCCCGATCAACGTCGCGCAGGCGGCATTAGGCGCGGAAGTCAGCCTCCTGACATTCGATGGCCTGGAAACGGTGAAAATTCCCGAGAGCTCTCAAACCGGCGCCGTTGTCAAGCTGAAGAATCTGGGCATGCCGCGCTTGCAGGGCAGCGGCCGCGGCGACCTGCTGATTCACATTGACGTTCGCGTGCCGGGCAAGCTGACGCGCGAACAACGCCGCCTTTTCGAGCAGTTGCGCGAGACCCTTCCGGCGGAAAATGAACCGCACGAAAAGGGTTTAATCGACAAAGTCAAAGACTATTTCATGTAATTGTGGCGCACGCACTCATGCGTGCGGTGTCCCCACTCATGGGGACACTAAAGCTTTTGAAAAGCGGTTTTGCCGTCTCCTCACGAAAATCCAGTACGAACGTCTAGTGCTGCATGCGTTTACTACTCGGTCCCTCGCTCGCTATTGGTTTGGCCTCAGCCGTTCTTGCCCAAGTCCCGGGCTTGACGCTGCCGCCCAGTGGAGACAATCAGAAGGCCTCGGTGACGCAGTTCATCGGGCCGGTGCAAATCACGGTTGACTATTCCAGCCCCAATGTTCACGGCACGAACGGAAAGGATCGGCGAGGACAGATCTGGGGCAAGTTGGTGCCCTACGGCATGGCGGATCTCGGGGTGAACGGCGGCAAGCCGAGTCCCTGGCGCGCGGGCGCGAATGAGAACACGGTGTTCACCATTTCGAACGAAATAAAGATCCAGGGGCAAACGTTGCCGGCCGGCCGCTACGGGCTGCATATGATTCCGGGCGAAAACGAATGGACAGTGATCTTCTCGAAGAATGCCGATGTCTGGGGGAGCTTCTACTACGACGAGAAAGAAGATTCGCTGCGGGTCAAGACGAGCGCGAAGAAGCACGAGTATCGCGAGTGGCTGACTTACGAATTCACCGAGCGCCGTCCGGACCGTGCGATTCTGGAACTCCAGTGGGAAGACCTGTCGGTGCCGATGTCGATTAAGGTGGACAACATCAACGACATTTACGTCGCCAAGATTCGCAACGATCTGAAGAACGCCGTAGGCTTCGACTATCGAGGTTGGGATTCGGCGGCGCAGTTCTGCGTTCAAGCCAACACGCACCTGGATGAAGCGCTGGCGTGGGCCGACAAAGCCATCAGCGGACCCGGCGGATTGGGGGTCACCAACTTCAGCACGCTTTCTACGAAAGCTCTGGTGCTTTCCAAACTCGGCCGCGAGGGCGAAGCCAAACCGCTCATGGAGCAGGCGATCCGGCTTCCCGGCACGACGCCGCTCGAAATCCATCAATATGGGCGCCAGCTTTTGACTGCGAAGAAAACTTCCGAAGCGATGGAAGTGTTCAAGTACAATGCGGAGCGGAACGGCGAGACTTGGCCGACCAACGTCGGACTTGCACGCGGCTATTCGGCTAGCGGCGACTTGCCCAAAGCGCTGGACTACGCCAAGAAAGCGCTGGCTCAAGCGCCCGACACGCTGAATCGCAATAACCTTCAGGACATGGTGAAGACGCTCGCAGACGGCAAGCCGATCGCGAATTAGGATTATCAATCGTATGCCCCAATGGTGGGGGTACGGCACGCACGAGTGCGAGCGCCACGAGAGCGTTCAAGCAGATGCTGGCTTCAAGCGCCCCGTGCGTTCCAGCCAGTTGTGGAACATTTGCGTGAACGCCTGAACTTCTGGCGAGATCCACAGCTCTTCGACGGTGCAGCGCATTTTGCGCCGCCAGTTTGGATATCGCTCGGTGGTTCCTGGGAGGTTCTGCTGTTCGGTCTCCTTGAGCAGATCCTCCTGGTTCAGAACCATGAGCTTCGACGGCGCCGACGAAAGGCATCCTACGATGGCGTTGTGGACTTCGCCCGTTAATTCAGGAAGTTCGCCCACGCTCCGAGGAACCCAATCCGGCAGCAGGTGCAGCTCGTTGAGGACATCGAGAATTCTCTGCTTCTCACGCGCGCGATCGTCGAGCATGCGGCGGTAAACATCTTCCGGGAGCAAGCCGGCAGAATGCCGGGCTTCAATGTCGCGGCCGAGCCAGAATCCGGCCAGCGTCGGGAGATCGTGTGTCGTAACCGAAGCGAGCGCTTCGCGAGGATATTCGTCGGGCCGGCGAAACCGTCCTCCGTCCTGCTCGAAGTAGAGCAGGCGATAACTGAGAATTCCAAAGCGATGGAGCACTTCGCGGATGTAGTCGGGTACGGTGCCCAGGTCTTCGCCGACAACGGCCGCGAGCCGGCCGCGCACACTTTCAAGCGCCAGGATGCGAAGCAAGTCTTCAAAGCGATCTTGGACGTAAGTGCCGTCGGTGGCGTCCGCGCCGTCGGGGATCCAGTAGAGGCGAAAAAAGCGCATGACATGATCGATACGAAGCGCCCCGCCATGCCGGGAGTTCTTGCGGATCGATTCTGCAAAGAGGCAGTAGCCATTCTCGTAATGGCGTTCGGAGTTGGGAGGAGGGAAGGCCCAGTCCTGGCCTTTAGGCGAGAAGCCGTCGGGTGGCGCGCCAACGCGGCAACCGGCGACGTAGAAGTCGCGGTGGGCCCACAGGTCGGCGCCGAAGCGGTCCGTTGCGAGCGCGAGATCGTGGTACAAGCCGATTCGCATTCCGCGGTCATGAGAATGCTGCTGCGCCGCGGCAAACTGAAGATCGAGCTGCCACTGGAGATATTTGTGAAACCAGACCTTGCGCCAGTGTTTCTTGGCGAATTCCGCCGTAGCGGACGACGCAGGGTCCTGATACTGTTCGGGCCAATCGCGCCAGGTCCACACGTCGGGGCCCTGCTCGTGGATCGAGTCAGCGAGCGCGGCGTGAATGGCGAAGCGATGCAGCAGGTCGCCCTCCTGGTCGACGTAGCGGCGGAAATCGTCGGCGCGCGGGCTGCCGTGGCGGCGCTCCATCAGGAAGTTGTGGAATAGTAGCTTAAGAGATCGGATTTTCAGCCGGAAAACGCGTTCGTACTCGACGAACTTGGACGCGCGCAGCCCGCGGATCTCGTTGTCCACGGACGCGGAGGCTCTCAGCGCCTGCGCCTTCTCGCAACTCTTGAAGTCGTCCATCGCCTCGACGTCGAGGTACAGAGGGTTGCGGAAGAAAATCGAGTTCGGAAGATATGGGCTGATGTTGTAGGGTTGGCGATTGGGGATGTCATGCACCGGATTCAGTGCGATGAAATCGGCTCCGGCGCGCTCAGCCGCCCAGTCGATCAGGTTTTTGAGATCGGTAGTGTCGCCGCATCCCCAGTTGCGATTCGAGCGCAGTCCGTAGAGGCTGACTGCGAGACCCGCGGCGCGTCCGGAGTTGAGCCATTCAGGCTGATAGACGCGGCCTGGGCAAACAATCAACCGAACGGTGGAGGGAGTTTCGCTTGCGATCTCGAGCTTCAGGGCATGATATCCAAGAGGCAGCGCATCCGGGAGCGTGACGATCTTGCGAACCAGTTGTTTTCCGTCAACGGTCTTTTCGCCGGTCACTGGAAGCTCGCCAAAATGAACCGGAAGGTGCAACGAATTTCCGTCTTCGAGCTGGATGACTAGCGCGGCGTAGGAACCTGCAAGCCCTGGGGGAAGCGTGACCGGAATCTGATGCGGCGGCCGCTCGACGGTGAGCAGAATTGTAGGCGGTAGAGGAGCGCGCCAGTCGCGGAGTTCGCGCTCTTCGATGGATCGCTCAAGAGAAGTCTTGCTGGTTGTGTCGGCATAGAGCGATGACAAAATAGCGGCGAGCGTCGATTCGGAAGCGCGATGCGGCTGATGCCACACGTCCCAGTATTCGGTCTCGATGCCCCAGGCATGGGCGGCGTGCTCTAACTCCGCGCGGCCGGGTGGATCGTTCACCGCGACACGGGCTTTTGAATCGCTCATGCAATAATAGGATTGTGGACGGTGAACCGAAGTTTCAGCCGAGTCTTCCGGGCGAACTCTTCGCACGGATCGACAACGAGGACGCCGCGGTCGCGTCTGAAAGCATTATAACAACGACGCTTGACAAGGCTATTAATTGGGGACGCAAGAACTCGATTTGGCCGATGTCCTTCGGTTTAGCGTGCTGCGCCATCGAGATGATGTCGATGATCGGCTCGCGCTTCGACATTTCGCGCTTCGGTGCGGAAGTGATGCGCGGTTCGCCGCGGCAATCGGATTTGATGATTATCGCGGGACGCGTGTCGAATAAGATGGCGCCCGTAATCCGCAGGTTGTACGAACAGATGCCCGAGCCGAAGTGGGTGATCTCGATGGGCGCCTGCGCGACGTCGACGGGCGTGTTCAGCAACTACGCTCTCATCCCGGTCAATCAGGTCATTCCGGTGGACGTATATGTGCCGGGGTGTCCGCCTCGTCCGGAGCAGCTCATTTACTCGATCATGCTGCTACAGAAGAAGATCGAGCAACAAAAGGGCACGATCATGCAGGTACTCAACCTTGCCTGAACGAACCGCGGGCCTGAACGGTTCGCGGCCAATGTCTCCGGCCCGATCATTTCTTTTCTCAAGCTTTCCCCACATCCGATAGAGTTGTAAAGAGCACTCGTGCTCCTGGATGGAGGCTCCCGATGAACGTATTGTCTATCGGTTAAAGTGATTACGTCGCCTGGACGCCGGCGGCCACTGCGACTGTTCCAGACGGGCAGCAGGTCGCGGCCCAAAGGCAATTGGCGCAAGCCACGCGGGTAGTCAACCAGAGCGGGATTTTAGGACGGAACCAGATCGTCTTCTCGATCGACAGCCAGACGCGTCAGCGGGTGGTCTTGATTGAAGACAAAGAAACGCACGACGTTTTACAGCAGATTCCGCCTGAATATGTATTGGAGTGGCGCAAAATCTCGGTCCTTCCTCGGAAACAAAGCGATAGGGAGCCGATAAGTAGACTAGAATGCGGACAAACCGGTACCAGAGTTATTTCGAAGAAGAACTGCGGGAAGCAAATCCAGTCAAGCTGATCGTCATTTTGTATCGTGGGCCGTTGGATGCGATTGCGTCAGCACGCCGCTTTGTCCGTATCGCGAAATTCGACCGAGGGCGCGGGCCATTACAAAGCGACAGGAATCTTGGTTGAACTGACGCGTCCCTCGATCGGGAGCAGGCGGAGAACTGAGCCGCAATCTGGCAAGGTTGTACGACTAAATCCGGGGGCTGCTGATTCGGGCGAATTCCGAGCAAAGCGAAGCACCGCTTGAGGAAGCCGAGCGTCTGCTCTACGGACTGCTGGAAGGTTGGATGGCGTGCGTGCCGCCGGACCAGCCGGCCGATCCGCCTAGGGTTGGCGAGGCGAGCGGTACGCAGGAAGACTATCGGTACGTGGCATCGTAAGATCGGCCTCGAGAGATCAGCCGGCGCCGCTCGATGCTAAATTCGAGTTATGCGCGCTCAGCTTGCGCCTCTGGCGATATTCGCCGCCGCTGGTTACAGCTTGTGTGCCGCGACGGGTCCGGCGTGGACGCTCGCCCGCAGCGAGCACTTTGAGTTGTACTCGCAGCTGGATACGTATCGC
>DASQJA010000056.1:0-4062 GCA_035631275.1 Bryobacteraceae bacterium | reverse complement strand
GCGGTTCCAGGAAGCTTACGGCGAGATGGGCGTAGTGTGCTGCTCGAGTCCCGAGGATGTGGCTGAGGAAGCGGATGCCTTGGTGCTGGTGACGGAATGGCACGAGTACCTGGAGCTGAACTGGGAAGCCATGGCCGAACGCATGAAGTCACGCATTTTGGTCGATGGCCGCAATGCGCTCGATCGCGCCAAGCTCGCACGGCACGGATTCCGCTCCGTCACGCTGGCGGGATAAGCACGCTTGCGTTCACCCTCGATTCATCGCGCCGCCAAAACTTTCTGCAACCGCGGCCCAAGAATTGCAATCCAACCCTCCAGAAGGTGGGTTGCTTCAAATGATACTCGGCGCGATACTCAGTGGATTGTTGATCTTCGGGCTGTTTTTGTCGATGCTCTCGTCATCGCCAAAGTCGGATCCGAAGAAACATTTTGACACTCAGGTGTGACAGAAATGCACGACAGACCCACGGCCTAGAAGTCGCCGCGCGGTCTGCTGCGTTTCCTCTCAGCTTGGCGGGGTTTAAGACTATTCAATGAATCGGTACTAGGGTAAACGTCAGCAAGAACACCGCAAGCGCTGTGATTCCCAACAACACGCGGTTCCGATCGAGCGGCGTATCGTCGAAGATCGTCGGATGACGTAGCGCGAAAAAGAACAGTAGTCCCGCCCAAACCAGCCAGCTCCAAGTCCGCGTCACCAGCGCAAGCGCAACCAGAGCGCCCAGGAAGCATCGGGATAAAAGCTTGTGCCGGCGGCCGACGAAAGCATAAAGGATGTGCCCGCCATCGAGCTGGCCGATTGGAAACAGATTCAGTGCCGTCGCCAGCATCCCGGCCCAAGCGGCCCTCGCCACCGGATGCAGCATAATGTCGGACGACTTGGCGCCCGGAAAGAAGATTCGCTCCAGCAATTGCAGGATTGCTGGAGCGCCGAAAATCAAATCGCCTTCGTGCTGCGGCGCGGCGACCACCTTGGATTGAGCCACACCGATAATCAGCGGCGGCAACAGCATCAAAAATCCGGCCAGCGGCCCCGCGATGCCAACATCGAACAGCGCCCGCAGAGTGTAGATTGGCGAGCGGATGCGGATGAAAGCTCCCAACGTGCCGATCGGCAGCGGCGATGGCGCGGGAAGAAAGTACGGCAGGCTGGCATCGATGCCGTAGTAGCGCGATGCGAAATAGTGCCCCAATTCATGAGCCAGCAGAATCGTCAATAGCGTCAGAGAAAACGGGATGCCTTCCAGCAGCAGCGCCGGATGCTGCAAGAGGAGCGAATACACGCCGACGTATTGATCCACATCCAACCGCCCGGTTTTGAACGCTTCAGCAAAAACCACTCCGACAATGGTCGTTGTGATCAGCGTCAAGCCGAGCAGGCACCAATGCAGCGCCCAGCGCGAAGCTGAAATTTCATTTTGAGGAAAAGTGAGGGCGGTCCTCAGACTTTCGCTCGACGAGCGGGGAACCACGACTGCGCTACTGCAGTGACTGCAGCTCCTTGCCCGGCTTGAATCGAACTGCTTTCCCCGGAGGGATGGCGACTTCGGCGCCGGTGCGAGGATTGCGCCCGATGCCGGTCTTGCGCGGCCGCACGTTGAAAATGCCGAAACCTCTCAGCTCGATGCGCTCACCGTGCGCCAGAGCTCGCTTCATACTTTCGAACACCGTTTCTACAGCCATCTCAGCCTTGGTTTTCGTAATCCCCGTTTTGTTTACGACTTCGTTAATGATGTCGAGTTTGATCACTCTAGTCCCCCTCCAGACGATCGCGAGAGCGCGCTCGGAATGACGAGCAAACTCAATGATAGGATTAGGGTTAGGCTCCTGTCAAGCTGGCCTTTGTTCCGTTGGAATGCTAAACGGCGCCCGAAAGGGCGAGCCACGCGATCAGCGCGGCCCACTTTTGATCCTGCGCCCACGGCGGTCCGAGCGGCTTACCGAGCTCCGAGACGCGGCGTTCGAGTTCGTCCAGAGGCAGCCGAAAATGAAAAGAAGCGCGGTCGAATAGCTCACGTTCCTTTACTCCCAGTACTGAGAGACCGCATTGCTTGCCAGCCTTGAGCAACTCCTCGCGATAGAACTCGCCTTCGGCGGTGTGAATCAACGCGTGAGAGGAAAGGATCGCTTTCAGCGCGGGCAGGGGACGTCCCGAACCAAGCGTCAAACCCAGATCCGACGCTTGATAGCCGCACACACGAATGTCGTCGATGGCCCCGCGAAGCGACTGGACGGCGAGACGCGACGTACTGCGCGCACAGCCCTTTAGAAAAGCTTCAGCCTCGGGAAAGTCCATCTGCTCGGCGAAATGATAGGGCTGCTTGGAGCCGCGAATTTCCGCATCGGCAATCTCGATTCTTCGGCGATCGATGACATGCGGCGAATCGGGCGGACCGGCGAGAGCGACCAAAGCCGCCCACCCGGAATGCGACCGGCAGCCGAGAGCGGCGCGCAGCATTGGCCGTTTCATTGCGGTTCGATGTCAGCGGCGCGCGCTCGCCGATTCCGGCACGGCGATAACGTCAAGTCCCACGGTTGCATCCAGGCTCGGCAAACCTTCGAACGGAAGCATGGTGCTGGCGGGCGGGTGCTTGTCCGAGTAGTAGCCGGCGCGAACCGCGCGCAGTTTCGCGGTCAGGCTGTTTGACGTCAGGTAGATGCGCGATGAGATCAACCCGGGGTAGCGGGCATCGGCGGAGGCCAGTATCTTTTCCAACCGCTCGAAAGCAAGCTTGAGATCGCTCTCCTTGCTTCCGAAGGCAAGCTGGGTTCCGGTGATGACGAGTCTTGGGCTGGTTACGAGCGCGACGTGCGAATAGTACGGCGACTTTTCAAGACCGGGCGGATTCACGAAGCTGATCGCTTCGCCAGGCGCGCCACGTAATCGCGCGACGGCTTCGCACTCGGCAGCGGGGGTCACCGGCTCGCGCTGCATCTGGATGTAGTTCACGGCGGCGTTCGGGAAATTTCCACTGAGCATCGCGTGCGCGCTTCTTTCATCGTCGAGCGAGCTGACAAAGCAGGTGACGCGCAGCGCATCGGCGGGATCGAGACCGGCACCCCGTAGCGCCGTCTTCACCTTTTCGAGCGACTGGCCGATACTGGACGCTGATTGGCCGGAGAGAAACGCAACACCGTTCGGATTCACAGCCCGGCGGTCTTGCTCGGTGGCCTCGATCACGATTTGCGCGCCCGCTAGTGGCAGCCCGCCCACCTGGATCACGCTCAACACCGGCAGCGGCTGATGTCGGTCCGCGAATGCTTCGGCTGTGAGCTCGCCAACCCGACGCAAATCCCCGGAGCCGGCGACAAACGCTCGCAATGCAACCATGGGACCGCGGCTGGTCCGCAGCAGGTTCTTCAAAGCGTCGCGAGTTTGTTGGGAAAGAAGTCCCTTTCCGGAGAGCGCGGTGGTTTCGAACGTAAGCCGGTCGGTTTCCGCGACCACTGTATTCGGCAGTTCGCGGGCTGGGGGCAGCGCCTGTGTCTCCTGTTCCTTTTGCTTTTTCTGTTTACTCTCCGGCAACACCTGCGGGATGTAGCCCTGATCGTCGGAGGTGGATTTTTTGCTTTTTTGCGCGAACAGATCCGCGGCGGCAAACGCGATCAGGAGAGTCAACACCAAGCCTGCGCGAAAAGCGTACATCGGTGTGAATCGATTCTATCAAAGCTTGTTTGAAGCAGGCTTGCTACAGTGAAAACTTGAGCGTTGCAGTCGCATCCCCGGTATCGGTTGGCGCGCGAAACTTCATTCGCTTCGCCTGGTTGACGCTGGTTTGGAACATCGGAGTGGTGTTGTGGGGCGCGTACGTGCGCGCAAGCGGCTCAGGCGCGGGCTGCGGGAATCACTGGCCGCTCTGTAACGGTGAAGTAGTTCCCCGGGCGGAGCAGGTCGAGACCATCATCGAGTTTACGCATCGGCTCATGAGCGGAGTTGCGTTCTTCGCGGTCGCTGCGCTCCTTTATTGGGCCATCCGCTGCTTTCCGCGCGGACATGGCGCGCGCACGATGGCGATCGCGTCGTTTTGCTTCCTCATTTCCGAAGCGCTCCTGGGCGCGGGG
>DASQJA010000055.1:0-3105 GCA_035631275.1 Bryobacteraceae bacterium | reverse complement strand
CGGACGCCATTCCACTATTGTCTCAAGTGCAGCAGCGGCCCACCTACTGAAGAGCCTGAACGTGGGCACGGGCCGCGGAAGCCAGGCCCGTCAAGTTGTATCCGCCCTCGAGCACCGAAACCAGGCGGCCGCCGGAGTGCTTATCGGCGATTTCCAGCATTACACGCGTGAGGTCGGCGAAATCGGCATCGTTCAATAGAAAATTTCCGAGTGGATCACCCTCGCGTGAATCGAAACCGGCAGAAATCAGCACCAGTTCCGGCTTGATCTTTTCCGCCGCGGGCATCAGCTTCTCCTGGAACGCGCCAAGAATCTCCTTGCGCCCTGATCCGGCTGGGAATGGGCAGTTCATGATCATGCCCGCGCCTTTTCCTTCGCCGGTTTCGTCGGGAAGCCCGGTCCCCGGATACCACGGGTGCTGGTGCGTGCTGAAGAAAAACACAGAGCCATCGGTGTAGAAAATATCTTGCGTGCCATTGCCGTGATGCACGTCCCAGTCGGCGATCAACACGCGTCCGACGCCACATTTCCGCTGGGCGTAGCGCGCGCCGATCGCGATGTTGTCGAACAGGCAAAAACCCATGCCGCGCGTAGGCGTCGCGTGATGCCCGGGTGGGCGAACGATGCAAAACGCGTTGCGCACTCGCTTTGCGATTACCGCGTCCACAGCGTTCAGCACACCACCGGTGGCGCGGAGGGCCGCGTCGAGCGAGCGTGGGCAGATGATAGTGTCGCCGGTGCTGAGTTCATGAAGGCCGGTCATAATTTCGCGTTCTACGAGCCGGATGTACTCGCGCGAATGGCACAGCGCGATCTCGTCTTCGTTGGCTACGCGGGACTCGATCGGCGCCAGGTCAAGATCCTTAACGGCATTGAAAGCTGCGTCGAATCGCTCGGGCCGCTCGGGATGACCTCGGCCAGTGTTGTGTTCTTTCGTGACAGAATCCGCCAGAAGACCGGTCATAAATCACGAATTCTAACAGGCGGGTAAGGCGCACCGTCTAGGGAGTTACGCTCTTGCGCGCGCCGCGGCTGGCCGCAATCACACGGGAGCCGCCGGGCGAGGGAGAAGCGTCGAGCTCGAACGCGATGCCGTCTGGTGCGCCGCGCATGCCTTCTACAGAGATACGCCAGGTCCCCGGCTCCGGCCGCTCGATGTGGAATTGTTCCGGATTCGTGCTCGATCCCGAGTATCCCGTGGTGTCACCGTACCATCCAAAGTGACGTCCGCTTGGACTCATCAGGTGCAGGTCCAGATCATCGCTAGTGTTCTTCCAGGCCAGCACTACATCCAGGGTTTTCGCTCCTTTAGGGACGGCGATCGTCTCCGTCCACCACTGTGCCACCCCGACCTGGCCCGATACGCCTGGAGCCTTGGCAGCGATCGAGCCCGCAGCGGTCGAACTCGATCCGGCAGAGCCCGTGGCGACCATGCCAGGGTGCCGCTGGCCGCAATCGCAAAGCGGTGATGCATTCGACGAAACCACCGGCCGGTAGCCGCTCACGCGCGACATCGTCAAGTCCTCAAATTGAAACGGGATGCTGTTGGAGGCGATCGGCAACGAGCGCGTCACGCTGACGTGCACGTGATAGCCTCCGCCCTCGCCCAGCGTATATCCGCTGTTCCCGGCGATCGCGAGCGCCTGACCCTGCTCGACGTGCTGTCCGTTCTCCACGACGAACGTTCCCGTCGCCAGATGAGCGTAATGGCTGTACTCGCCGTTGCCGTGATCGATAGTTATGTAGTTTCCGAACGAGTGCGATCGATGGTCCTGATGCAGCCTCAAATCGTGCGTGTAGGCGACGCCAGCCTTCATCGCTACCACGCAGCGCGCTGACTGCGGTGCGATGTCGAAGGCGTGCAGGCTGTTGCCCCAGTGCGAGAACGTCCCATAGGGGCCTTGCGTGATCACCCAAGGCACGCCCGCCGGAATCGGCAGCTTGTATCCCCCGCTTTCGATCAGGAACGGCACCGGCCGGCTCATCTGCTGGTCCTGATTCTCGACGATCACCAGGTATTCGTTGGCCGGTAGTCCTGCGTAGTGGACCTCGAGTTCGTTCGAGGTCTCCGCGCTCGGCTTCAAATTCGCCAGATATGTCCAACCACCCGACTGCGTGTATTCGGCGATGAAAACCATCGCGCCCGGTTGGAAATTTCTTCCTTGCACCGTGAAGTCGATCTCCGCCGACCTCACGCCGGACCAAGTGACGCTCGAAACCACCGGTCCTCCGTCATCATTTTCGGCGGCAATGGTGAATTGACGCGAGAACAGCGCGCGTCCGTTCGCCGTCACGCGCGCGGTCCAGGTGCCTGGCTGCGCGGCGGGTGCGAATCCGGCGATGGGGAGCTGAGTGGTGAAACAGAGATCCGCGGCGCTTGGAACCTCACCATAATCGACTCCCGTGGAAACGGTGCCCGCAGGATCCAACCACTCCACGTGCAGTCGATCGCCCGCCCGGACCTGCCTTGCAGCGAACCATAAGAATGCCTGCCGAGCGGTCGGTTGGAAAGTAGCTACGGCGACCGGCGCCACGCAGGATTGCTCGCTCACCGAAGCCGCGATGCGGCTATCGCGCAAAGTGGTTCCGTACGCCGGAAGGCCGAGCACGAGCACACTTGCGAATACACTTCTCCCGCACGCCACATAGTCTCATCGGCTTTAAAACCGCGAAACTTTAAACCCTGCTACTGGCGCATCACCCAGTCGAGCTTGTAGTAGAACGCCTGCTCCATTAGCTTCACGTGCGCTTTGTAGCCGTCCGGATCGAGGAATGGATTCACCCCGCTCTGGAGCTTGGGATATTTCTCGAGCAGTCTGTAGAAGCCGCCGTGCGATGCGAGAAAAACGTCACAGGGCAGGCTCTTCAGGACGCGAAAAGTCTTTTGATAGTCGGCGATCACGTCGGGATAATTTGCATTGTTCACCAGATAGTGCGCATCATTGACGCCCGCGCTGCCGACGATCACGACGTCATATGTTTTGCCGCCGTCCTGAGTCTTTAGCGTCCACGTAGTGCACCCTTTGGTATGTCCGGGAGTCAGCACTGCCGTCAGCGTGTTCCCACCGAGCCTCACTTCATCGCGGTCATGCAGTATGCGGCTCA
>DASQJA010000054.1:0-11492 GCA_035631275.1 Bryobacteraceae bacterium | reverse complement strand
GTATTCCGGAGTATTTACATCACTCTGGGACGGGCGGTCCTGAAAATCGATCACACGGTTCGATCGGGCCCAGCCAAGGGATTGCGTTTCAATGCCGGTCAGGCCAGGAATTTTGGATTCATCCTCGGCACTTACGAGCCTGAAGTCCAGAAGTTATACGCGTGCCTATTGCGCCAAGAGATGACCATCTACGACGTGGGAGCGAACGTCGGCTTTTTGAGCATGCTGGCGGCGCGGCTAGTAGGACCAACGGGCTCGGTCGTCTGCTTTGAGCCGCTTCCGGACAACGTGAAGGCGATCCTGCACAACGCCGCGATCAATCGCTTTGAAAATATCACGATTGTCCAAGAAGCACTGGCGAACAGCGACAAGGTAAGTGACTTCTTGGTTTCTGAAGATGTCGGGTGGGGCAGGCTCGAGGGACACAACCTCCCAGCCGAAGGGAGCGCCCGTATCGCTGTCGGTTGCAGAACGCTCGACTCTGCGATTCACGAACACCGGCTTCGCGCGCCAGACATCATCAAGATGGATATCGAAGGCGGAGAGGTTGAGGCACTCGAGGGTGCGGAGTCTGTTTTGAAAGAATACGGCCCGACACTGCTCATCGAGCTGCACGGAACCAACCGAGACGTGGATGCGATCCTGGCGAAGAACGGTTATCGTTCTTACGTTGTCGGCGAGAAATGCTCAATTCTCGAATCACGCTGGGATGCCTTCATCGTGGCGGTGCCGAAAGCCGACAGAAGGCGTTGCGAGGACGCACATGAGCTAGCGGCAGCGGCGAGTTTCGCGCGGTGAGGTCGAGACTGTCCACTTAGTTCCCTGCTCCCGCGCCTTTTCAATGTAGCATTAACTTTCGAGTACCAGTACAGAATGCCGCGCTCTTTCATGGTTATACGAATTGAGGACACAAGAATTCGTCAGACACTTGGGTGTGAGTACTTTTTCGGAAAGAAGCGCTTTTTTTTCATCTACACAGAACACGGCGGCATGCTGTGGCGGGTTGGAAGCGGGCTTGAAGCCGCGCCGCATGGAGCGTTATCTCGCCAGCGACGATCCGGATTTTGAAACAAAAGCCCCCCAAGCCTTCCGCTTCAACTCTTCCGCGAGCGCAAGACACCGCTCGTCCGGCCGTCTCCATTGGAGCATCTTCGGCGCGTGAGCGTTAGTCGGGATTGGGGAGCATGAAATCGCGGATCAAGCTATCGAGATCGTGGCAGGCGGCGATGAACTGGCGCAGCGTGCGGACGGTCGGCGGGAAGGCGTCGAACTCCGGAATCGCGAGGCCGTCCTCGGAATACGCGCGCCGGAAATCGGGAAACTTTGCCTCCAGCTCGGAAACGATGGACGGCGCCACGGGCTTTTGAATGCGGTCCGCCACTTCCACGCCGCTCGCGTTGAAGCGAAGCTGCCACTTGTAGGGAGGCGAGATCACGACATCGCCGCCGATCAGCTCGCTCCAGTGCATGTGGTTGCGGAAGGCCGCTGATAGCAGACGCAGCCGGTATCCGCGTTCTTTAAAGATACGGTAGGTCTTCTTAAACACGCCGACGCCGGCCCATTCCAGAATTCCTGGATCGACAGTGATGTTGTGCTTCTCAGCCGCTACCTTCAACCAATCGTCCAGGCGGCCGACCATGATAGTGCACACCGGGCCCATTTCCGCGATGGATCGCCCGGCGGCCTCGCGGCGCTTCAGGCCGCGCTCCACCGCTTCGGCTACGGCAATGCACTGCGGCAGCGTGAAGCATACGGTCGCGTTGATGCTGATGCCGCGGCAGGTTGCTTCTTCAATAGCTGGAATTCCGGCTTGCGTCACCGGAATCTTTACGATGATGTTTGACGCGAGCGCGGCCAAGCGCGTGGCCTGTTCGACGATCGCCTGCGTGTCGCGGTAGAAGCGCGGGTCGGTCTGCACCGAGAGGCGGCCGTTGCGTCCCTGGTGCTGTTCGAAAACTCCGCGCAGCAGCTCCGCGCCCTTGATCGAAATCGCTTCGACGACCTTCCATGCAATCTCGTCTTCCGTCGCTCGCGGCAGGTCGCGAATCAGGCGCTCGATGTAATCGCGCCACAGGTGCATTTCCTTCTTCAACACTTCGAGCACGATTACGGGATTGCAGGTCGCTCCCACGGCGCCGTGCTCGACGGAATAGCTCAGTTCCTGGATGGATGCCGAGTCGTTCCACAGCGATGTCGGGGTCGACCGGGTCATCTCATGCAGGGGGCTTTTGAAGGAGAGAGTGGTGCTCATCATTTACTCCGGCGAATCACGACGTCCGCCATACGAGAAGAAAACGCGCTAAACTTGCTGATTGCAAGCGTGTGCATAAGCGATTCTATCTCTCGTTAGAAGACCTGTCAATGCGAGCCGGGATCCTCGCGTCGTGAACCCACAACCCCGCGCCGTCTCCGACCAGCGCAAGCTGCGCCGCGTCTTGACCCTCAGCGATCTTATCCTGTACGGCATCATCGTCATCCAACCCACCGCGCCCATGCCCATCTTCGGTGTCGTGAGCCAGCAGGCGCGCGGGCACGTAGTTAGCGCCGTGCTGATCGCGATGATTGCGATGCTCTTCACGGCGATAAGCTACGGACGCATGGCGCGCGTCTACCCGAGCGCCGGTTCCGCCTACACGTACGTCGGTAACGCGCTTCATCCGACGCTCGGTTATCTGACCGGGTGGAGCATCACGATGGATTATCTCCTCAATCCGATCATCTGTACCATCTGGTGCTCGAAGGCAGCGCAGAATTTCGCTCCGTGGAGTCCTTACCCCGCGTTCGTTTGCATGTTCGCAGTGCTGTTCACGATTCTCAATTTGCGGGGAGTCAAGACTTCGGCGCAGTTCAATCGCTGGATGGTGGCGGGGATGTCCATGGTGGTCGTCATCTTTTTTTGGTATGCCGTGGAATTTCTCAGCGCACAGCATCTGGCTGCGGCCGACTTTGTGCGCCCGGTGTACGATTCGAGCACCTTTTCCTGGAGCGCTCTCTCACGCGGCACAGCTATCGCGGCTCTTACATACATTGGTTTTGACTCGGTGTCGACGCTTTCGGAGGAAGTAGCGAATCCGCGACGCAACATCATGCTCGCTACCGTGCTCACATGCGTGATCACCGGTTTCCTCGCCGCCGCGGAAGTCTATGCTGGGCAGCTGGTGTGGCCGGACTTCCGCCATTACCCGGATGTCGACACCGCGTTCGTGCACGTGGCGGGCAGGGTGGGCGGGCCGTTCCTGTTCGGGCTGGTAAACCTGACGCTGCTGGTTGCGACGGTCGGGTCCGGCGCGGCCGCACAGCTTGGCGCCGCGCGGCTGCTTTTCGGCATGGGCCGCGACGACGTGATTCCGAAGAAGTTTTTCGGAGCGCTCTCCACGCGCGGGGTCCCACACTACAACGTTCTCTTCAGTGGCGCACTTACGCTGGCGGCGTCGCTGGCGTTGAGCTACGAACTTAGCGTGGAGCTGCTCAACTTCGGGGCGTTCATCGCGTTCATGGGCGTGAATGCGTCGGCGCTGGCGCAGGGCGGCGCCAAGTCGCGGTGGCACTGGAAAAATTCGCTGCCGTCGATTCTGGGGTTCTCGGTCTGCTTCTACATCTGGCTCAATCTGAGCGGAACGGCCAAGATCGCCGGCGGGTCCTGGCTGGCCGCGGGTCTGGCGTACGGAGCCACGCGCGGAAGCCTCAAGCGGCGTCCTGCCGCAATTGTCGATTGACATTGGGAGGGCCTTGTGATCTCATGGTGTGCACACGTGTGCGATCTTTCCTCCAAGGATTTCGTGAATGCCCAATCCGCTAGCCATCAATGGCGGCTCAAGCGCAGTCCCTAAAGGACTTACGCGCCTCTGGCCAGAGATCGGCGAATCCGAACGGCGCGCCGTTCTGCGCGTCCTCGACTCCCGCATCCTTTCAGGCGCACATGCCCCGGAAATCCGCGCGCTCGAAACCGAATTTGCCGGCTATGTCGGCGCGAAACACTGTCTGACGAGCAACTCGGGAACTGCCGCGCTTCATATGGCTGTCGCCGCTGCTGAGATCGGTCCGGGCGACGAAGTGATTACCTCGGCTTTTACGTTTCTCGCGTCCGCCCTCGCAGTTCTGCACCACAACGCCGTGCCCGTGTTTGCCGACATCGATCCGGTGACCTTCAACATCGATCCTAAAGAGATCGAGCGCAAAATTACGCCGCGCACGCGCGCCATCATGCCCGTGCACATTCACGGACTGCCTGCCGACCTGGACGAGATTCGCGCCCTCGCCCGGAAGCACAACCTGGTGGTGATTGAGGACGCGGCCCAGGCCCACGGCGCGACTTACAAAAGCAAGAAAGTCGGCGCCATCGGCGACATGGGCGCGTTCAGCATCCAAAGCAGCAAGAATCTTTCCGCCGGCGAAGGCGGATTGTTCGTTACCAACAACGATAAGTTCTACGAACGCGCCAACTGCGTCCGGCAGTTCGGCGAAGAAGCAGCCGACACAACCACCGCAGGCCTCGATCCGATGCGCCCGCTCGACGATCTGCGCGACTACAACGCCGTAACGATGGGTTGGATGTACCGCGTGACGTCGCTCACCGCGGCGCTTGCCCGCTGCCAGCTCTCACGCCTGGATATTTACAACGAAAACGCGCGGCGCAATGCCGGATACCTGACCGAAGCGCTGCGCTCGATCGATCTGGTCACTCCGCCGTCGGTTCCCGCGGATCGCACCAGCGTGTTCCACAAATATCGTGTGCGTCTGCACCCGGAGCGGCTCGATGCCAAGCTCGACCCGAAGCGCTTCCGCGACGCCGTGATCCAATCGCTGCGCCGCGAAGGCGTGGAAACGGTGCTCTGGCAGGTGACGCCGGTGCCGTCACAGATTCTGTTTCAGGAGCAGCAGGGCTATGGGAACGGCTGTCCTTGGACCTGCCATCAATCGCCGGTGCGATATCGCAAGGAAGAGTATCCGGTGACCGCGCAGTTGCTGGACAATTCCGTGGTGATCGGCTCGCAATCCGCTCCTCTGGCAGGCCAGGACATCGAACTGATGCACTGCTACGCCGACGCCTTTCAAAAAGTGTTCAGCGATCGGAATACACTGATTCGTCTGGCGCGCGAATAATCTGGCGCAAGGAGGTTGCATGTTCGCTCGTTGGTTTTTGTTGTTGGCGACAGGGACGCTTGCGGCGCAGGAGCTTCCGGTGCGCTGGGATGAACTGGTGGCGTCGGACTGGAAGCGCGCGATCGAACTCTCGCACGGCACTTGCTTGCTCCCCATCGGCATTCTGGAAAAGCACGGCCCGCACGTTCCAGTCGGCTCCGACCTGTTCCACGCCACCTACATCTCGCGGGAAGTGGCCAAGCGCGAATACGTGGTGGTGTTTCCGGAATATTTCTATGGACAGATCTATGAGGCGAAGTACGGCGAGGGAACATTCGCGCTTCCGCCGGCGCTGATCTCCGAACTTCTGCAAGCCACGCTCGACGAGGTCGCCCGCAACGGATTCAAGAAAATCCTGGTCTACAGCACGCACGGCGGCAATCCACACTGGCTGCGTTTCTTCATGCAGACCCAGCTCGATCACCGCCGCGACTATGTCGTTTACTATTACGACCCGCAGCCCGACCAGGAGTTCCTGGAAACCTACCTCAAGATGCGCAAAACGCCCATCCAGGGCGACGAGCACGCGGGCGAGCGCGAAACATCGAGCATGCTCGCCATCCGCCCGGACCTGGTGAAGATGGAGCGCGCCAACGATCAGGACGGCAGTGACAAAGAGCGCCTGGCGGACTTGCCGAACATCTGGACGTCCACCAGCTGGTACGCGCGTTTCCCGAATCACTACGCCGGCGTCGGCTCGGCCGCGTCGGTCGAAGAAGGAAAGGTTTTGATCGAGCACAGCGTGCAGGCCCTGGTGAAGGTAGTCAAGGAAGTGAAGACCGACGACGTGACGCCGAGGATTCAGAAAGAGAATTACGATCGCCAACTCAAGTAGCCCGGCCGATAGCCGGCCGGCCAATCTATGAACCACGCAGTTCCTGGAGGAAAAATGGAATCGAAAGTCGACCGCAGATCGTTTCTAAAGTCCGCCGGCGCGCTCGCCGCGGCTCAGCTTGTCTCCACTGCATCGCATACGTCGGTGGCGCAGGCCTCATCCACCAAGCCGCAAAAGTTTCTGGCCGGCATGGCGCCGGGATCGCTCGGCATCAGCATCGACGGATTCTGGTTCACGATGGAAGCAGCGTCCAAAGCAGGATTCCACAACATCGAAGTGGACAATTCGCAGCTAAAGCTCGCCCAGGCCTACATCAATAAGACCGGCGAGTTTAAAGACCGCATGGACAAGCTGCAGCTCCGCCTAGTCGGCCTGAACGAATCCTACTCGCTGCTCGACACCGCGAAATACGGCGCGGTGGCCGAAGAGAACCGGCTGATCGGTCGATTCATGCAAGCCGTCGGCGGCATCTACACCGGACCTTACGGACCCTTGACCAACGATGAAGAACTGATCCGCAAGATCGCGACGCTATGCAACGAAGAGGGCAAGCGCCTGATCGAAACCAACGAAATTAAGTTCGCCTACCACACGCACTCTTCGCTCGGCTTCCGGCGCCTGATGGATCTAACCGATCACCGCTACGTGAACCTGACGACCGATTTGGGATGGCTCGCGCGCGGCTACAGCACACGCGGGGAGAGTTCTCCGCCCACCGATGCGCTCGAAGTGGTGCGAGCCTATGAGTCGCGTCTGTGCACCGTGCACATGAAAGATTGGGATCCGAACCCAGAGTACGATTACAACGGCCAGCACTACAAAGGCGCCATCACGATCCCCGGAAAGGGCATCGTCAACTTCCCCGCGGTAGTGGATTTTCTGCGAGATGCTGGCTGGACCGGCCAGTGGCTCGGCGAGCACGTCGGCATCGGCACGTACGAGTTCGAGCGGACTCCGCAGGCGGTAGAAGTCTACCCGCAGTACCGCGACTATATGGTCAACGTGCTGCATTTGAACCTGGGGCTGAAAGTGTAGATCGATGAAAAAAGCATTTCTCTTCGTTCTTGTCTGTGCGGCGGGCGCCCCGGCTCAGCAGTTGCCGGTGCGCTGGGACGAGCTTGTCGCAACCGACTGGGCCAAGGCCATCGAGTTGTCGAAAGGAACCTGCATCCTGCCGATCGGCATTTTGGAGAAGCACGGGCCGCATCTGCCGATCGGCTCGGACCTGATCGGCGCGCAGGCCAGAGCGAGAGAAGTTGCCACGCGCGAGTACGCGGTCGTTTTTCCGGAGTACTACTTCGGCCAGATCTATGAAGCCAAGTACGCTGAGGGTACCGTTGCGCTGCCGCCCGATCTGATCAGCAAGGTGCTGCAAGCCACGCTCGATGAAATCGCGCGCAACGGCTTCAAGAAAATTCTGATTTACTCAAGCCACGGCGGCAACCCGCACTGGCTCCGATTCTTCGTGCAGAGCCAGCTCGACAAGCGCCGCGATTACGTGGTTTATTATTTCGATCCCATGCCCGATCCGGAATACACGAAGGAATTTCAGAAACTGCGCAAGACGCCGCTGGCCGGAGACGAACACGCCGGCGAACAGGAGACGTCCCGCATTCTCGCAATCCGTCCCGACCTGGTGAAGCTCGACCGCGCCGCGCAGGAGGACGGCAGTGACCAGAAGCGCCTGGAAAGCATGCCAAATCTCTGGACCGCTGTGAGCTGGTACGCGCGCTTCCCGCATCACTATGCCGGAGTGGGCGCTGCGGCCAGTGTCGAAGAGGGCAAATTCTCGAACGAACACATCACCAAGCAGCTTGTCGAAGCGGTCCGCAACATCAAGAACGACCAGGTCACGCCCGCGATTCAAAAAGAAAACTACGATCGGCAGTTGAAATAATCGATGGCTGATCTGCCCGTCGGAAACGCACCGTGCTCATGGGGCACGCTCGAGTTCGAAGAAACGCAGGGACAGCAGATCGGGTACGCTCAGATGCTCGACGAGCTGGTGGAGACCGGTTACACCGGCACCGAACTCGGCGATTGGGGCTACATGCCCACCGATTCGCGGGCGCTTGCTTTCGAACTTCGCAAGCGAAACCTGACCATGCTGGGCGCGTTTGTCCAGGCGGCTTTGAAGAATGCCTCCGCTCACCAGCTCGGTGTCGCGCGCGCCGTCGAAACTGCGCGGCTTCTCGCCGGCGTCGCCACCGACCCGAGACCGTTCCTCGTTTTGGCGGACGACAACGCCACCGACGCCGTGCGAACTGCCAACGCCGGACGCATTACGCCCGAGATGGGCCTGAACGATGGCGAGTGGGACACGTTTGCACGCGGCGCCAACCAGCTTGCGGCTGCGGTACGCTCCGAGACCGGGCTTCGTACCGTCTTTCATCATCACACCGCCGGTTACGTCGAGACGCCGGATGAAATCGCGCGCTTTCTGGAACTCACCGATCCGGCCCTGGTCGGCCTCGTCTTCGACACGGGCCATTATTCGTTCGGCGCTGGAAACTGCGATGTCCTGGCGGGCCTGCGCCGCTTTGCCGATCGTGTCTGGTATTTGCATTTGAAGGACTGCGAGCCGAACGTCGCCAAACGCGCGCGAGCCGAAAAATGGAATTATTTCGAATCGCTGCGCCACGGAGTTTTTTGCGAGCTCGGCTCCGGCTGCGTCGATTTTAAGGGAGTTCTGCGCTGGGCCGCCGATCGAGGATACGCCGGCTATGTCCTGGTGGAGCAAGACGTTTTGCCCGGAATGGGTGCGCCCAAAGCGAGTGCGCTCCGCAATCGCGAATATTTGCGTTCCATTGCGGCCGATAATTGAGTTTGCGCCGCCTATCGCAAGTACCAGTTTGCGCGTCGCGGAGCTGTCGGCGGATAATGACTACGATATTGTGCCTTTTGTGCGCGCATGTTCAATCTAGACAAAGACGATAGCCGGCTTTCCGATCTTTCCGAGACGGAGAAGCCGGCGTCTATTAAAGACATCGCCCGCGCCGCCAACGTGTCGCACTCCACCGTTTCGCGCGCGCTCCGTAACAGCCCGCTAGTGAGCCGCGAGACAACCGAGCGCATCAAGACCATAGCGCTGCAATCCGGTTATCGCGTTAGCGCCGTGGCGCGGAGTCTTGCGACCAGCAAGACCCGGACCATCGGCGTCGTCGTCACATCGGTGCGCGATCCGTTCGTCGCCGAAGTGGTCACCGGCATCGAGAATATGGCCATCAATCACGGCTACTCGGTGTTTCTGGCGAGTTGCAACGCCGAGGCAATGCGCGAAGCCAAGGTCGTGCAATCGTTCGAAGAGCGGCGCGTCGACGGAATCATCGTGATGGATTCGCGGGTCGGGTCGCTCTATGCGGCTCATCTGGCCAAGATGAAGGTCCCGATCGTGCTGATTAACAAGTTTCGCACCGGGGAATTTTTATACTCAGTGGCGATCGACAACCTGACGGCGAGCCGCGACGCCACAGCGTATTTGATCCAGCTCGGCCACACGCGCATCGCCTACATCGGCGATCGCGACGGTTTTCAGTCCGACACGGATCGCTTTGGCGGATATCGCCAGGCGCTCGAGCACGCCGACATCCCGTTTCAGCCGCATCTGGTGGCGCACGGCGACGGCAAGCCCGAGGGTGGCGAAGAAGCGATGGGACAGCTTCTGAAATTGCCGGAACGTCCGACCGGGATTTTTTGCTTCAATGACATGTCGGCGCTTGGAGTGCTGCGCGCGCTCCGGACGCACAACGTCCGCGTGCCAGAGGACATATCGATCGTCGGGTTTGACGACCTGTTCTTTGCGCCGTATACGGAGCCGTCTCTCACCACGGTCCGGCAGCCCAAAGAACACATGGGACGGCTGGCGACGGAGATCGTACTCAAGCTTCTGTCGGGGACGAGTTGCGAATATAACGTCAAAGTTCAGGGCGAATTGGTGGTTCGGGAATCAACCGCGCCGCCTCCGCGGGAAGATCCGCACTTGATCTGAAAAAGAGCTTCAATTCCCTTACTACACACGTTTGCAGCGCGCCCGCAACCGTGCTATGATCCAGCTATGGTTTCTCGACGCTCCGTGCTCGGTGCGGCTGCCACCAGTACGGTTGTGTACGACCGCTACTATATCGCCCGCGGAGACAGCATCGTCGATGTGTGGCCCATCATGGGCCGGGCAGTCGCTGCGCAGCGCTAACGATCGCAATGCATCGCCTCAGCCGGCGCGACTTTGCCGCGGTTCTAGGCGCTGCCACACTCGCGCGTGCCCAGGATCGAGAAGATCTCGCGGCGCTCACTGTCGCCGGCGCGGCTGCGCGCATCCATTCGCGCAAGATCACCTCCACGCAACTCGTTAACGCCTGCCTGGATCGCATCGCGACCTATAATCCCAAGATCAACGCCTACATCACGGTGACGCGGGAACAGGCGCTGGCGCGCGCTCGCGAGCTGGACTCCGATCAGGCCGCCGGCCGTTTTCGCGGACCGCTGCACGGTGTTCCTATCGCGCTCAAGGACAACATCGATACAGCCGGAACGCGCACTACCGCCGCAAGCGCTTTGTTCGACGATCGCATTCCGGCCGAAGACGCCGAGGTCACGCGCCGTTTGAAAGAGGCCGGCGCGGTTCTGATCGGCAAGACAAATTTGAACGAATTTGCATTGGGTGGAACCTCCGCGACTACGTACTTCGGGCCGGTACGAAATCCCTGGGCGCTCGATCGCAACCCCGGCGGATCGTCGGGGGGCTCCGCCGCGGCGACTGCCGCCGACCTGTGCATCGGTTCGCTCGGTACCGATACCACCGGATCCATTCGCGGACCGGCCGCCAATTGTGGTGTGGTCGGATTCAAAGCCACCTATGGTCTGGTTTCCATCCGCGGCGTGATTCCGTTAACCTACTCGCTCGATCATTGCGGGCCAATCACCAAAACGGTGGAAGATTCGGCGCTGCTGTTGAACGTGCTGGCGGGTTACGACAAGCTGGACATCGCCTGCGTCGATCGTCCCAAGGAAGATTACCTTGTGGGGATGGAGCAGCCCGTGTCGGGCCTGCGCATCGGAATCCCGCGCGCGCCGTTCTTCGATCTTGTGGCCCCCGACATCGGCGCTTCGGTGGAGCAAGCCATCGCGGTCATCTCAAAGCAAGTCCGCAGCGTCAAAGACGTCACGCTGCCGTCCATGCACAACATTACCGGAGCACTGGGAGCGGAACTGTACGCCTGGCACGAGCAATACTACACGCAGTTTCCGGGTCGTTACCAGCTTCGCGCGCGTCACATCCTGCGCGACCGCGCCAATCTCAAAGCGGCCGACTATGTGCGCGCGCGCAGGGAGATGGATTTGTTGCGCCGCACCATCGACGATGCGTTTACGGACTTTGATCTGATCGTACTCCCCACGCGTCACCAGCCGCCGCGCACTATCGACGAGGCCTTGAAACTCGACCAGAGCGACACGCCGCGCAACCCGGAGTCGGACAACAACGGATTCTTCAACGCCTGCGGAATTCCCGCGATTTCGA
>DASQJA010000053.1:0-2177 GCA_035631275.1 Bryobacteraceae bacterium | reverse complement strand
ATTCGTGGTGAGCTGGCCCAAGGTGCCTTGCCCCGAGTTGATTTTATCGATCGTGGTATTGAACTTGGCGACTAAGTCGTCGAGCCGCTGGCCTAGCGCCGGATCTTTCAACAGATGGCCGGCCGTGCCTTTCCCCGCGTTAATATCGGCGATTAACTGGCGCATCTGATCGAGAGTTTGGTGGGCATCGTCGAATAACGCAGTGTCGGTGAGCAGCTTGCCGGCGGTTCCCCGACCCGCCTGGATATCGGCGAGCATGGAATCGATGCGCTTGATGGGCTTATCGAGATCGTTATAGAGCGTGTCGTCGTAGAGGATCTTGCTGAGAGTTCCATGGCCCTTCTGTACGTCGGCCAGTAACTGCTGCCCTTCGGCGGCGATCGCGTTCAGGCGACGGTATAACTCGTCGTCTTTCAGGAACAATCCAAGGTTGCCCTTGCCGGCTTCGACTCCGGCGAGCAGGTTATCGGCGCGGCCGACAATCCTCTGGAACGAGTCAAGGACGTTGCTCATCTGCGCCATCATTTCGGGGATGTCCTGCGTCTGCGTAGCGGGCAGTTCCGCGCCGTCCACGACATGCTGCGACGCTTGTCCTTTGGTGATGTTGAGAAACTTATCGCCCAGCAAGTTGGACGCGGCGACGCCTACATGCGAATCGACGGGAATTTGCGGCAGAAAGGAGGACTGCACCTTCATGTCGAATTCCACCGTTCGTTTGGGATCGCGCGAGCCGGTCAACTGCAACTTGTCGAGAAAGCCGACCGTGATTCCGTTCAAACGCACGGCAGTACCATTTGCCAGACCCGAGGCGTCGGCCATGTAAGTGCGCAGCGTGGCATAGCGCCGGAAGATGCCCTTGTTGCTGGTCAAGAGGAACACGAGAACAAAAAGAATAATGAACGCGCAGGAGCCGACGACTCCGACCCTCAGCTTCGACCATCTCACTTTATGCGGATCCGGCATCGTATCTACCCGTCGCTCTTATTCCCGCTGCTTGACAAACTTCGAAATATACTCGTCAGGCGAAGCTTCCAATTGGTCCTGATTCCCCTCAAATACCAGACGGCCTTCCCGCAGCACCATGAAGGTGGTGTTATAACGCCGTCCGGCCCCGTCCGAGGCTGGCTCCAACTCCCCTCGCTTCGAATTGTAACGGAAATTCGCAATCAGGTTCCCGTCCTGATAGCGGTGCGTCACTACGAGAGTGGTGGTGTGGCTTTGATCGCGCTCCTTGATGAGCAGCGTGACGATAGTATGCGCCGTGATCGGATCGAGGCCGGCGGTGGGCGAATCGTAAAGAATGAGCGGTGGCGCGGTTACCACGGCGCGCGCGATCGCTGCGCGGCGGCGCATGCCGCCCGAAAGCTCGCTGGGAAATTTTTCGAGCGTGCCGCCGAGTTCAACAAACTGGAGCGCTTCGGCCACTTTGGGACGCACCTGATCCCGCGGCACTCTGAGCGACGACTGGTTCAGCAGCGGATAAGCCACGTTTTCCTCGATATTGAGTGAATCGAAAAGGGCGCTCTCCTGAAACAACATGCCGATGCGGCTGCGGACCTCGAACAGTTCGCGCTCTCGCAGCGTGGTGAGGTCCCTGCCAAAAGCGAAGACTTTTCCGGATGTAGGTTTGATGAGACCCATCGCGGTTTTCAACAGGATGGTTTTGCCGCTGCCGGCGGCGCCCAGAATCACGCGCGACTCGCTTTTCTGAGTATCGAAAGAGATGTCGTGCAACACCGGAGCGTCATCAAACGACACCGTTACGTTCTCGAAGCGGAGAACCGATCCGCCAGGCGATGTTGCGCTTTCGCCCATTAACCCGCGCTCACCCAGACGAAGATTTTGGTGATCAAAACGTCCAGCAGCAGGATCAGCACGGCCGCTGCAACCATGGCCTGCGTGGTGGAGCGGCCCACGCCCTGCGTTCCGCCGCTGGCGCGGAGGCCGTAGAAACAACCGATGAGCGAAATCACAAGAGCGAACATGAACGGCTTGAGCAGCCCTTGCGCCACGTCGTTCCACTCGAGCGCGCGCCACACTGTATCCCAGTAAAGCCGCGATCCGAGGTTAAGGAAGAGCAGCGCGATGATCCAACCGCCGAACATGCCGACGAAATCAGAAATGATAGTGAGCAGCGGCAGCATGATGGAAGTCGCTTCCAAACGGGGCGTAACCAG
>DASQJA010000052.1:0-7710 GCA_035631275.1 Bryobacteraceae bacterium | reverse complement strand
GTCCGACAGCGCAAACATGCTGCGATCGCCGTTCTTCACCCAATCGCGCAACCCCGCGACATACTTCTCGCCTTCGATCGTGATCTGCTTACCGCCGAACGTATCGGTGCGGCTTGCGGCCCATGCAGGCTCGGCCGGCCTGACTACGCGTCCGCGCTCGTCGATCCAGATTCCCATCGGGACGTTAATGAACTGATACGCCGAGCTGACCGTATGCTGCGTATCGAGCAGCGTGACGAACGTCGCCTTCGCGCGATCATACCACTGACCCGACGCCTTCTCGCCGCCCGTGTCCTGCGCCGCAGAGATGATCTCGAAATTCTGGCCCTTCAGTTCCTCGTAGACTTTCTGCCAGCCTGGCAGATCGAGTCGGCATCCTCACCAAGAGGCCCAAGTGAAGACCAGCGCCTTCTTTCCACGAAAATCGGAAAGGTGCACGACCTTGCCCGTCCGATCCGGCACCGCAAAATCGGGCGCCATGCGCGAGTTGTAAAAGCTGCCGCGGATCACCGGAATCTCGCCGAAGCTCCACACGCCCTGATCGTTGATGTAGGCCTGCCCGAGTTTGCGCGAAAAGCCGGTCAGGTTGAACCACGGCCCGTTCTTGAGCGTCTTCGCAACGGGGATACACATGTCGGCGCGGCAGGCGCCCTGAGGCTTCAGCTCGAATTCGTTGATGCGTGGAAGATCCGCTGCGCGAACCCACAGATCCTTCGCATCCGGCCGCACCTGGTTCAGCTTCACAGTCGAGTCATTGTAGAGAACAGTCGCGCTGCTCGCAGTAGTCGGCGCTGCAAACGCAGCAGCCGTTCCCGCCGACGCGATCAGAAACTCTCGCCGATTGATGTTCACTTCGCCTCCTTGGAGCCTTCTTCACTCGGGTAATTCTTCTCGTACCAGTCGTCGTGCATGTTGGTCGGAATGTCTAACACCCGCACGTGCGCGTAGCCCAGCTCGTGGAGTGTTCGATATGCCGGACGAATGTTCGGGCACTTGATCATCGGGCAGCAGCCGCAGTAGACCACGATGTCCGCATCCTTGGGGACGTTCGCCACGGCCTTCTTCAGCGCTTCGATTCCTTCGGGCTTCGAACCAGGCCCGGCCTCCACGGCGTGCACGATATGCTTGGCGTGATAGAGAACCGGAAATGCGACCGAGATGACCATTGGCGGCTTGCCGCTCTGAAGTATCTGCGCGAGCGCGGCAGGCTCGATCACAGCGCTCGACGGCCACGGGTCGGCGGTTTCGGCCGCGAAACATAAAACCGCGGCAAGCGCGAACAGGAGAGGGAAGGCGCGGCGTTTCATACGAGAAAGCATACCAGCTTGCGCGCCGGGGAGTATATTATCAGAGCATCCTATGAGTACTGTCCAGACTGTTCGCGGCCCCGTCGATTTGGAAAAGCTTGGCGTCACTCTCATGCACGAGCATATTTTCGTGCTCTCGCCCGAAATTATTCAGAATTACCCCGAAGTGTGGGGCGAAGAGGACAAGCGCACGCAGGACGCCGTCACGCGTATGAATGAGCTGTACTCGCGCGGTGTTCAGACCGTGGTGGATCTCACCGTGGTCGGCCTGGGCCGCTACGTTCCCCGCATCGAGTGCGTCGCTCGCCAGACCAAGCTCAACATCGTCGTCGCCACGGGGCTTTATACCTACTGCGATCTGCCGTTCTACTTTCACTTCCGCGGCCCCGGTACGCCCTTTGGCGGAGGTGAGGTCATGGTGGACATGTTCGTTCGCGATATTCGCGAAGGAATCGCGGGGACGAACACCAAAGCAGGCATCCTGAAATGCTGCACCGACCAGCCTGGTCTCACCAAGGACGTCGAGCGCACGCTCCGCGCCGTCGCTCAGGCCCACCGCGCGACCGGCGTTCCGATTTCCACGCACACCCACGCCCGCACCAAGCGTGGACTCGATCAGCAGCGCATTTTCCGCGAAGAAGGTGTGGATCTCGAGCGCGTTGTAATCGGCCACTCCGGAGACACCGACGACATCGCCTATCTCGAGGAACTGATCGGCGACGGCTCGTATATCGGCATGGATCGCTTCGGCATCGATACCATTCTTCCCTTCGAAGCACGCGTTCGCACAGTAGCCGAGATGTGCCGCCGCGGCCATGTGAACAAGATGGTCCTCTCGCACGACGCCGCCTGCTACAACGACTGGCTGCCGGAGCCCGAGCTTCCGAAGATGCTCCCGCGCTGGCACTACTTACACATCCACAACGACGTGATCCCCGCGCTCAAAGAGCAAGGCGTGACAGAAGACCAGATCGAAACCATGCTGATCGCCAACCCCCGACGCATTTTCGAGCGCCAGGGAGCATATTAATGGTCCGACCGTTCGATTCATCCTCGATCGCGCGCGGCGAAGACGGAATCGCGCGCTACCAGAACCGCCCGGCGTCGCTGATCGAAATGCTGCGCCTCACGGTCGATCGCACGCCGCTCAACGAAGCGGTGGTCGAATTGGGTGGCGATCGCATCAACTATCACGAAGTGTGGGACCGTGCAGCGCGCGTCGCCGGCGGTTTGAAAGCCCAAGGCATCGCGCGCGGCGATCGTGTCGCGATTCGTCTCGGGAATTGCCTGGACTGGTGCGTGGCCTTCTGGGGCACTCTCATGTCGGGCGCTATCGTCGTTCCTGTCAATACGCGTTTCAGCGAAGCCGAAGTCGAATACGTCATCACGGACTCGGGCTCGCGTTTCGTCTTCCTCCCCGGTCAGCCGCTGCCCGATGGCCATCCGTTCGTCGTCGAAGACCTCACGCAGCCCGACGTCGCGGCCATCTTTTATACGAGCGGTACCACCGGATTTCCCAAAGGCGCGATGACCACGCACGAAGGGTTCCTCGCGAACTGCGAAACGTGCCGGCGCATCGTTCCGCTGCCGACGGATGGAAGCGTGCGCACGCTGGTCTCGGTCCCGCTCTTTCACGTCACAGGCTGCAACAGTCAGCTCCTGACAAGCTGCGAGTGGGGCGGCGGCTCCGTGATCATGCGCGCGTTCGAAGTGCAGGCCTTCCTGCGGGCGATCGTTGAAGAGCGCATCACCTCGGTGACTTCGGTTCCCGCGATTTTCTGGCTGGCCATAAGCCAGTCGAACTTCCGCGAATTCGACACCAAGCGTGTCCGATGGGCGATGTACGGCGGCGCGCCCATAGCGCCCGATCTCGTCGGCCGCATCATGGAGGCATTCCCCAACGCACGTGTCGGGAACGGCTTCGGACTCACCGAGACTTCTTCGGTCGCCACCTTTCTTCCGCACGAATATTCCAGGGTCCGCCCCGACACAGTTGGCTTCGCCGCGCCGGTCGTCGATCTGGATCTGTTCGAGACCGATTCGAGCGGCGTCGGCGAACTACTCGTGCGCGGCCCGAACGTCGTCAAAGGCTACTGGAACAAACCGGAAGCCACCGCCCAGACTTTCGTCAACGGGTGGCTGCATACGGGCGACCTCGCGCGCATCGATCCGGACGGCTTCGTCCAGATCGTCGATCGTAAGAAGGACATGGTGAATCGCGGCGGCGAGAACGTGTACTGCGTCGAAGTGGAGAATGCATTGTGCGCGCACCCGGCCGTGTACGAGTGCGCCGTGATGGGCGTTCCCGACACGATGATGGGCGAGAAGGTCGGCGCTGTCGTTGTCTTGAAGCCCGGTGCAAAAGCCGAACCCGCCGCTATCTGCGAATTTCTCAAAGGCCGCCTGGCCGATTTCAAAATCCCGCAGTTCATGGCCATTCGCCCAGATCCGCTGCCGCGCAATCCCGGCGGGAAGATCCTGAAGCCGAGACTCAGGAACGAAACCGCTTGGGGACAGCCTCTGCGATGACTCGGGCGCACGAGGGATCTATTAGTTCTGGTTCATTGGGGGTTACCTCTCAGGCAAACGCCTTATGGTACTCGGTGTAGGGGCCTGATACCGTGATTGGGCGAGTACTAAGTTGTATTCTTTCTTCAACAAGAGAGATCGCTGTCTGGAATTTGAGAGCGTGACGGGCTACGTTAGAGTTGCACCCATGGCGCGTCCTTCGATCGACAGCTTCGGCGAAGCTTTTCCGATGTACGTGCTCGGTGCGCTCTTTCTCGTTCCTCTTACGATAGGCGTTGTGCTCGTCAGCAACAGCGCCGATCAGGACAGCCGCGCCAAGCAAATCAGCCGGGATTTGGCGAGCATGTACGCACAAGGCTTGGATCTCTCGCGCGGCGAAAATCGCAACCTCGCGATGCGCGTGGCTCAGGGCCTGGGACTCGACGGTTCGCGCGGCGTGGTGATTCTCACGAAGATTCGCGTAGTGAATCGTCAGGATTGCGGCGCGGGCCGCAAATGCGCAAACGACGGGCATGCGGTGGTGACGCAGCGCTACGTGCTCGGAAACGCTACGCTGCGATCGAGCTCCTTCGGCACTCCAGCGCAGCTCGATCCCGCCACCGGTGACATCCGCGATTGGGCCAACGACCTGTCGGCCCGCGCAGAGGAGTTCGATCAAAAGCTCGAGCCGGGAGAATCCACATACGTCGCGGAGTGTTACCTCACATCGGCTGACAATCGTCCCGGCGTGTATTCTCGCGTGATGTACTAACCGCTCGCGCGGGATTCTTGCACTCAACTGATATCCTTGTCCTTGGCACGCGTCTTTCCTTTTCAACCCTATCGATACTCCGCCAAAGCCGGACCCGCTGGAAACCTGCTTACACAGCCCTACGACAAGATCTCGCCGGAGATGCAGGCGAGCTATCTCTCTCTCAGCCCCTACAACCTGGTGCGGATCATCTTAGGCGAGAAATCTCCGTCGGATTCCGAGCGCGATAACGTCTACACGCGCGCCGCGTCGAGCCTCGATTCGTGGATCGCATCCAGCGTTCTCGAAAAAGAACCCACGCCCAGCTTATACGCGTACTTCCAGCGCTTTTCGGTGCCCGACACCGGCCATGTGCTCGAACGCAAAGGATTCATTGGGCTCGGGGCGGTAGAGGACTACTCGGCGAACATCGTCCACCGCCACGAGCAGACGCTGTCGGGGCCAAAGAAAGATCGGCTCGAGCTGCTGCGTCACACACACGCCCACTTCGGCCAGATCTTCATGCTGTATCCGGATCCGGAGCTGGCCATCGACAAACTGCTCGATTCGGCCGCGCAAAGCGAGCCAGTGACCGAAGTAAAGGATGAATACGGCGCGCTACACCGCGCCTGGAAGATCTCGGATCACGCGATCATCTCCTGTATCCAGCAGTTGATGGCGGATAAGAAGCTTCTGATCGCGGATGGACACCATCGCTACGAGACCGGGCTCGCATTCCGCAATGAAAATCCCGGCTGGACGGCGGCCGAGAAGGTCATGATGACGTTCGTCAACATGCATTCGCCGGGACTCGAGATCCTGGCGACGCATCGCGTCGTTCGCGGACTCGCCGGATTCGATAGTGCGCAGCTCGTCTCGAAAGCACAGGCGCGGAAGCTCGGCTCGCTCGATGAATTGCGCAAGCTCTTCCAAACGCCTGCGCCGGACAAAGTTCGCATCGGCATCGCTCTTCAGAGCGGCGAGCTGTATCTCGCCGTACGCAGGCGCCAACTCGGCGAGCTGGACGTAAAGGTCCTCCACGACGAATTTCTCGGCGGGATTTTAGGCATCGGCGAAGACGCGGTCCGCGAAGAGAAGAACCTGGAATATGTGCGCGGGCTGGACGCGGCGTTTGGCAAAATCGGCGAAGCCGGAGCGCAAGTCGCTTTTCTGCTCGAGCCGACCACCATCCAGCAGGTCGCCGATGTCGCCTTTTCAGGCGGCGTGATGCCTCAGAAGTCGACGGACTTTTATCCGAAGCTCCTCAGTGGTATGACGATCTACAAGTTGGACGATTGAGACCGCCGCGCGTCCTGCACGCGCCCCTTCCATTCACCGCCTTTACCCGACCAGTATCGCCAGGCCGAGTGCACTGTCGCGCCCGTGTAGAACAGCGCGACGAACGGTAGCAGTAAGCCCCACCCTGGCGCCTGTCGATAAAAACGCAGCATGGGGAGGTATGCGTAAGTCATGAGTCCCCAGGCGGCTAGACCGAGCGCCATGGCGAGCGAATCACGACTGAAAAGAAGCAAGAGCGGGGCAACGAAGATAATCATCATCGCGACAATGGTTCCGCCGAGCAGCAGAGCAGAATGGCGAAGCTGCGTGAACGCGCTGCGCGAGATCATTCCTCCGATTTCGCCGAACGTATCATAGGCTCGAACGCTGCGCGACTCCTCGCTAGTGCCGAGCCAGATCGCTCCGCCCGGCTTCACCGCGCGCGCGAGGGCGCAATCGTCGATCAGTTCGCCGCCAATCGAAGCAATTCCGCCGATCCGCTCCAGTGCCGTCCGCCGGATCAGCATGCACCCGCCCGCCGCCGCAGCCGTCGTGCGCTGCCGGCTTGCGACCCACTCAGGCGGAAACAGCATGAAGAAGAAAAACACAAACGCGGGGATGAGCGCGCGCTCGGCGAGGGTCTCAGCGCGCAGCTTCACCATCGAGGAAACCAGATCGAGTCGCCCGGCCTCCGCTCGCGCGACAAGACGCGACAGGGTCTCGGGCGAATGTATAATGTCTGCGTCGGTGAGTAGATAATAGTCGGGGTGGTACGGCTCGGCGTAGCGCAGTCCCTCCGAGACGGCCCATAATTTGCCAGTCCAGCCCGCGGGCTTCTCCGCCGCGCGGATGACACTGAGGCGGCCGTGCGCGCCCGCTGCCTCGATGGTTGCGTCGGTGCTGTGGTCGTCTACCAGGACGATCCGAAACCGGCCGTTGTAGTCTTGCGTGAACAATGACGCGATGGTCACGGCAATTAAACTTTCCTCATTCCGCGCAGGAACGATCGTGACCACCGACGGCTGCGGCTCTGGGGCGTCACACTCCGGGGTCTCGCTGATCTGCCAGAATCCGCCGTGGAACCAAACCAGATAGATCCAGGCCGCGAGAGAGCAGGCGCCAAGCAGATAAGCGATCCACATGAAATTCCATGATCGCGCACCGCTTGCAGCCGGTTCTGAAACCTGTACCCCCGTCCGCCGCGTCGAAATCCAAGCGGAGGTCCACCGATGCAGAGCGGGGCGGGCGAAGCGCAGGGTCGACTCACGGGGAAAGTGATCGTCGAACAGCTTCTGCACAACATGGAGTTGGGGCGGTTCGAAATGCAGTACAGCATTTTAGTGCCCTGCATTTTCAGTTTGTATCTGCATCGGGAGGACTACAATCGCTTGACCGGCGTGTTCGATCTGATTCGTGAAGACGCGCGGCAGGCGCTTGGTGCGCGCTTGGAACAATGGAATGCAAAGCCGTTGTCGTTGGGGATGCTGCGCAGTTCGCGCCAACGCAAGCCCTACAGGATCGCCTGCCAACAGTGGGTGTTCGAGTTTTTTCCTGACACCGAAAACACCGTACCGCTCGGCGATGTCGAGATTCATTCCGATCTGAATGAGACGCCGCAGCCGGGCTATCACGGCGTCAAGACGACGCTGATCGGAAGAGAGCCCACTGCCGGAAGCGTCACGGGCCAGGTCGGCGAGCATTCGAGCACGCGCCAGCCCGTAGACCGCGTGTATGCAGAGATCCGTTACCGCGACGACTCCGGTTCGCAGCTTTTTCTAATGACCCAGGACGAGATCGCGATCGGGCGCGGCGGCGACGACGTCGCGGTCAACGTTGCGTTGTATACCAACGATGAGGTGTCGCGCG
>DASQJA010000051.1:0-2555 GCA_035631275.1 Bryobacteraceae bacterium | reverse complement strand
TGTTGAACGACTCGGGCGCAAGTTGATCCGCGTTCAGCGACTTCGCGATCTGAACCGCGTTTTCCGCTTGATAGACTTCGAGGAGCGCTTCGTATTGGTCGTACGGAAGCTTCTTACCCTCGGGCGCGACGGCAGCCCGCTGGGGGCCGCCGAGGTTCATCGTGTATCCTCCGCGCGGGAGCAGATCATATCGGGCGGAGATCACTTCACGCGACCCGATCGTGTCCGGCCGAATCACGTTCTCCATCACGACAACGTCGCTAGGCGTCGTAACCGAATAGTACGGCTCCGCAGTTAGGATTAGCCCGAACGCCTGCATCTCGGTGGTTACATTGATGTGGGCCTTGTTGGAAGAGTCCACCAGAATCTCGCCGAGATTCTTCGCGCGGCCCTCGGGCGAAATTGCCCACAGAACAAAGGTCAGGTATTCTGTTCCATAGATCGTCGGCGCGTTGAGATGTTCGAGCTTGAGGTCGATCGTCACGCGACCGCGCTTGCTTTCAACAATGGCCTGCCCTTTCGAATGTGGAAGCAGGACCGTGCCGGCGAAGTCGATCATCGTGGGGCCGCCGCGATGTTCGTAGTTCACGGCCTGCAACGTTCGCGATACCACCGTCACGCGATAGATCGGTTGCGGATCGGGTCGCGTCTGCCCCCAGCCGGAAACACTACAGCCGGCTGCGAGTGCGCACAAGATCGAAACGCCTCTCATTCCGTTTCCCTCCATCGCGAATGGTGTTGCAATATCCGTTCCTCACTGCGAGGCGCTTTCGGGAGAATGACTTACGCAGGCGTAACAACGAGGTGACAATCGCTCGTGTGAGTAAAGATCACAGACTAATGAAATTTTGCAACCCCTCGCGGAAGCATCGAGTAGAATAAATCCTGAGTCGCTCAAGCGCTAGTTACTAAGACCTAAATTGCTATAAACCTGAGGAGACATCGATGAAACATTTCATTGGACTTCTGGTTGTACTGGCTGCAGCACCGGCCTATTCAGAGTCCGCCGCGGCGGCCAAGCAACCCCAGACGGGGTGGCTAGACTCGGCAGACTGCTCGGCGATCAGCGGATGGGCGTGGGATGCCTCGCAACCATCGGCCCAGCTTGAGATCAATCTGTACGACGGCAATACACAAGGGTCTCCTATCGCAACGGTCACCGCCTCAAGCTACCGGCTCGATCTTCAGCAGGCCGGCATCGGTGACGGCGCGCACGCCTTCTTCATGAGCACGCCTGCCAGTCTCAAGGACGGAAGTACTCACGCCATTCTCGCAACGATTGCGGGTTCGAACACAAACATCAAGCTCGGCACGAATACGCTGAGCTGCCCCGCCAGTGCGACCGGGTATCGCTACTACCTATCCGATAAACTCACGACGCTTTCAACCGACAATTGGGCCATCCGCGGCGACGCGAGCTTCGCTAGCGACGGTGTGACCTCTTCATCCGACAGCGGCGCTGTGTTGCTCTCCCGCGTCGCGGTTCCTGACGGAAGCAGTGAGTATGAAGTTCGCGCTTCCTTGAACCTGAAGGAATCCGGCGGCGTGTACACGATTTATCTCCACGCCTCGCCCGACGCCCTCGCTGCCCCGGCAGCGGCGGGAAGTTACTATGCCGTTGAAGTCCAGAATCCGACCTTCACCGAGAAGGGTTGCTCAGCCACGCTTTCGATCTCCAAGCGCTCGAGCGAGACCGTCACGGAACTGCACTCCGAATCGATTACCTGCCACGACGGGATGGCGCTTCGCGCCGTAGCGGCCGCCGACGGACGCCTTGGTGTGTGGCTCGATTATTGGAATCTCACCAGGATCGAGGATGCGGAAGTAACGGGCGGCGTCGCGGGCGTCGGAGTACGAAGCGCGCCGGCCGACAACTCAGTCGGCGGCGTAGATCTCGGACAACTGGATCGCCTGACACCGGGGCCTCTCGCGCCCGCCGACATCCAGGTTCGCGCGTCCACTGGCAGCGTAGAGCTCTCCTGGCCGCGCATTACCGATGACCCCGATGGCACTGGTGTCGGCGGCTACGCGATCTCCCGCGACGGCAAGTTTCTCGCCAACGTATCGCGCGCCAATCCCACTTTTGTAGACAGCAAAGTCCAGCCGGGTGTAGTGTACACGTACGAAATTTCGGCTTACGATATGCACCTCAACCGGACCAGCACGTTCGTCACAGTGGCGACTCCGGCGACGGCGAATTCGTTGGTGATATAGACGAGCGCGGTAAAGGACCGTTGCGCTTTTCGGTCGGGGAGATTCGCCGCGTAACTTCGAACAATCCTCCTCCGCCGTTATGATAAGAATATATGCGGTTGCTCGCGCTGTTACCCCTGTTCGTGTGTACTGGGGCCCAGGCGCAAATCATCGATTTCGAATCCAACGGACTGCACTACAAGACGCTGACCAAAGGCGGCATGACGGTCATGTTCGCCTACCTGCCGTCGCATCTGAAGGAATATTCGATTCTGCAAGTTTCCATATCGAACGGCTCGCCGATTTCCTGGGTCGTCAAGCCTGAGGATTTTACTTACAAACTGCAGGACGGCAGTGCGTCG
>DASQJA010000050.1:0-31616 GCA_035631275.1 Bryobacteraceae bacterium | reverse complement strand
AGCGGGTTTGCTTCGCCTTTTTATCCGACGGAAATCTGGCGAGCCACAGCCGCAACCGGCTTTCGATCCAATAGTTACCCGGATAGGGGAAGCCTCTCATGTTATTGCTAGTTCAAGCCGATGAAAGCAGTAGGACTCCCGTACGGGAAGAAGTCCGTCCGCGCCAAATGTCCAAAAACGCCGCGAAGTTGCACGGAAACTGGAAAGCTCTCTTCCTTTGCCCGAACGAAAAGATAATTCGAGACTTAACCCCATTGCTGAGCCGTCACTTACCCGGTTTTTCCAGCAATGACCTAAGGATCTTTCCCACCCGGCAGCAGATCGTGGACGTGATGGCACAACGCCCCAGCTTCTGTCTCCTGGAAGTGAGCGATCCCCCGGACCGGTCGTTGTCGTTGATTCCGGAGCTATTGCGGGCCGATCCAAAGCTGCCGATCGTGGCCGTCCTCGCCAAGAACGACCCGGCCATGGGCCTGCGCTGTTTGCGCCACGGTGCCAGCGACTTCTTGATTCAACCATTTACGTCAGATCAGGTGGAAGCCGCGCTGCAAAAAATGACCCGGCTTCAGCCGGGCCGCTTCAAGAATCCCGGCAGAGTGTACTGCATCATGCCTGCGAAAGGGGGTTGTGGCGCAAGCACTCTAGCTGCGAACTTCTCTTACGAACTGAAGCGCTTTCCACGAAAGCGCATTCTGCTTGCGGATCTGGACCCGCTCGCCGGAACGCAATCCTTCCTTCTAAAGATCAAATCCAACTTCAGCTTCATGGACGTGCTGTCGCGCGCGCCCGAGATCGACGCAGACCTCTGGAAGGCCGTGGTCAGCAGCCGGCAAGGCGTGGATGTGCTGCTGGCGCCTGAGCTACTGCCGGAGGGAATGGGCGAGGTGACCGATCCAACCGGCGTGATCGAGTTCGCCCGGGGCGCCTACGACATCGTGGTGCTGGATGCGGGCGGAGTGTACGGCGATTGGAATCTGTGCCAGGCGCAGCTGGCTGACGAAATTTTGCTGGTAACAACCAACGAGCTGACGGCGCTCCAGGCGGTGCAACGGTCGCTCACCTATCTCGAGGCGAACAACGTTGCGTCGCACAAGATAAAGCTGATCGTGAACCGTTATGACCGGCACATGGGGTTGAGCAAGGACGTGATCGGCACGGCCCTTCACACTGAGATCTACCACCTGATGCCAGCCGACTACGAGGCCATCCAGAGGGCGCTCATGGACGGCAAGCCGCTTACGTCTTCCACCAACTTCGGCAAGAGCGTTGCTGCACTGGTGGAGCGAGTGGCCGGGACGTCCGAACCGGCGCGGAAGTCAAGCTCACTTTCGGGACTTCGTTCGTTGTTTTCACGCACCTCGTAGCAGTCTTGCGGTTGCCCGATTCGTGCTAAAACATACTTGACACCGTATGTTTTCGTGCGTCTGTGGAAGTTTTTTGGAAATCGGCGCCCGCCTCTGCGTTTGCACCGACTTGGCAGTGCCTGAAAGAAACCTATTTTCCACCGACATTTGCAAAAGCTTTGGGTCTAAGATTCGGACTGCGCTCTGAATATGGCAACGGCTCCTGACGTCGCGCTCGAAAAAGGACTACCCGCGAATTTAGACGCCGAGCGATTTGTGCTCGGCGCGATTCTGATGGACGACGCACTGTACATCCAGGTTGCCGGCGCGCTCGAGGCGGCCGACTTCAGCCTGGAGAAGCATCGCCGGATCTTTCTGCGCATGGGCGAGCTCTACGATCGCGGCGAGCGGATCGATCGCGTGACGGTGGCCAATGAGCTGATGAAGCAGAATCAGCTCGAGTCAGTGGATGGCGTGAGCTACCTGGTGTCGCTCGACGAAGGGCTTCCGGTACTCTCGAACCTCGAGAGCTACGTGCGAATCGTCAGAGACAAATCGATCCTCCGGCGGATCATTTTCAGCTCTCAAGCGCTGATCGACCGATGCTTGCGCGCCGAGGACGAGCCGGACCAGATTCTCGCCAGCGCCGAAGAGAACCTGCTGAAGCTAGGCGACTCGCGCACTGCTGATTCACTGGTGAGCCCAAAGCAGATCCTGGAAGAGTTTGAAGGCGGGCTCAACGTCTTTCTCGATCCGAGCAAGCGGATCAAGGGGCTGAGCACCGGTTTTCTCAAGCTGGACGAAATGACTGGCGGGTTGAACGAAGGCGACTTGGTGATTCTCGCCGCGCGGCCGTCGATGGGAAAAACGGCGTTCGCGCTGAATATCGCGCAGCACGTCGCGCTCCGGCCGAACGAGCGGCAGACAGTGGCGGTGTTCTCGCTCGAAATGTCGCGCGAGTCGCTACTGACCCGCATGATCTGCGCAGCGGCTCGAGTGGATCAGCAGAAATTTCGGGCCAGCTACCTGAATCAGGACGAGCGGCGGCGGTTAGCGAAGGCGGCGTCCGATCTGGTGCAGGCTCCGTTGTTCATCGACGATACGTCGGGCGCGCACTTGATGGATGTTCACGCGAAACTGCGGCGGCTGAAGTCCGAGCATGGACTCGGGCTGGTGGTGATCGACTATCTGCAATTGATGAGCGGGCGCGGACGTTACGAGAACCGGAACCAGGAGATCAGTACAATTTCACGCGGGTTGAAGCTGCTGGCGAAGGAACTGAAGGTGCCGATGCTGGTTCTATCGCAGTTGAGCCGCGCGCCCGAGATTCGGCAGGGAGATCATCGGCCGCAGTTGAGCGATCTCCGCGAGTCGGGGTCGATCGAGCAGGATGCGGATCTGGTGGCGTTTATTTTCCGCGAAGAAGTTTACAAGCCGCAGGATGAGAGCTTGAAGGGGCTGGCGGAACTCCTGGTGGCTAAGCAGAGGAATGGGCCGACGGGTAAGGTGAATCTCGTGTTCCTAAAGGAGTTCACCAAGTTTGAGAATCGGACGAACGACCTGGGCGTGGATGTGATGGGCGGCGAGTGATGGGCGCCGCCCAATCGGACTACTTCGAGCGTGGAACGTGGAGCGACATCAGGATCAACGTGGAGTCGATCTTGCTGAACCAATGCGCAGTGCCTTCCGGGACGATGATGTAGTCGCCTTTGGCGACATGGCGCAATTCCCCGCCCTCGATGCCGGCGCCGGATAGATTTTCCGGGTTGGTTCGTTTTTCTTCGGTGAGCTTCCCGCCGGTGACCATGGTGGCGCTGCCGTCGATCACAAAGAATAGCTCTGCTTCTTTTTCGTGGATCGATGCCGGGCCTACCGAAGTGCGGTATTCCAGATTCACGTTGTAGGGCGCGAGCTGGAGGATGCGCTGGGCAATGAGCGGCTGATTGTCCTTGTGTTCGCTCTTCGCTTTCGCGATCAGGGCGTCGACGTCTGCGGCGGAAGCGAACGTCTTGGGAGCTTGGGCAGACGCAACGGCGGCCAGAACCGTCGTGGCCAGACACATTCCGAGTATTCGCATATCAACCTACTTTTTCGCGGGCGCGCCAGCCGGCGGCGGCCCTTCGTTATGGGTTACACGCTTCTTGAAGCGCCACCCCTCGGAAGTTTTCACAAGCTGGTCCTCGTACTTGGCGGCAGCTTGAATCGCTGGTGGGCGCGCGCTTACATCTACCAGCAGCAAGTAAACTGAACCGGCGGCGCCTTCCGGTGTGGGTGTGATGGTCAAGTTGGTATTCCAGTGACGGCGATTCTCTCCGCCCATGCTTTCACGCCAGCGATGGATGAAGCCGACCAGAGCGTCGTGCCCGTTAAAGGTGTTGAAGACGCCATCGGGGACGAAGGTTGCAGCGTATCCTTCGGCATCGCCCGAGTCAATGGCGTTGTTGTAACGCGCGTAGAGCTGTTGGATCTCGACGTAATCGTCCGCGGTCAATTTGCCGCGCGACTGTGCACGAACCCACGTCAGACTCCCCAGAATCAGCGCGGCGGCGAAGGCCGCAAGTGCTGTTCGTTTCAGCATTCGGAAAGCTCCTTTCAATACTGAATCATTCTATTTCATTCCCGGTTGGGCGGCGGAGGTAGGCACGCGGTTGCGTACACTGGAACAAATGAGCACGCTGGCCGATCCGGGCGCGCGTTCGTCTTTGTGCGAACGCGTCGCCAAACTGACGCCGCAGTCGCCGCGGCAGTGGGGCAAAATGACCGCGCATGAGATGATCTGTCACTTGAATGATTCGTTCCTAGTAAGCATCGGCGAAAAGTACGCGAGTCCCGATACGAACTTCTTGAAGCGGACTGTCGTGAAGTGGGTCGCGTTGCACACGCCGATCGAGTGGCCTCATGGAGTGGCGACGCGGCCGGAACTGCTGCAGGGGCAAGGCGGAACGGCACCGGTTGAGTGGTCGCGGGATTGCGACGCACTGGTGCGCGGGATTCCGGCGTTCGCGGCACGGGAAAAATTTGCGGCGCATCCGATCTTCGGCGAAATGCGCAAGGACGACTGGCTCATCTGGGCCTATCGGCACATCGATCATCACTTGCGGCAGTTCGCCGTGTAGGGACGGTCAGGTTTCGAGCAGGTTCGTCTTCCAAAGCTTCTGGCCGGCCAGGGACGTATAGCATCCCCACAGTGCCATCGCGAGCACGCAGGCCAGGATAAACAGATCGCCGCTGAGATACCACGCGCCGGCATGTAAAGTGGGCTGTATACTTTCGACGATGTTGGACGTGAAGACCAAGACCCCGACCGCGAGCAACCCGAACCGCCAGGCAACGAAAGCGATGATGGCGAAGGCGGCAAAGTCCTCGACGCCGTCGGCGAAGGGTCGCTTGCTTGCCAGCAGATCTTCAATCGCGAAAATCGCGGCGAACGCCAAACCGGTCACCCATTGATTCCTGAGAACGGCGCGTATCAGGAAGAGGACCAAATAGAACAGCAAGACGGCTCGAATGCTGCGCGGGATGCATTGGAAAACCACGCCCAACGTTCCTCTGAATCCCCATAAGACATCGACGGCGCTGGTGTGTGGCAGCAGGCCCCCGCCGAAAACGAGCGCGTCCACGCTTTGTGCGATGGCGTCGATGCCGAGGCCGCAGACAACGCCGACCAACACGTCGCGGCCGACGATGGGGTCGCGCCACTGGCCGGTTAAGGCAGCGCTCCAGGAAATCAGCGTGCGCGGCCAGCGGCGGCGGAGGTGCGGCTCGAGCGCGATGTACATGACGTAGATCACGCAACCGTAGAAGACAGCAGTGCTCAAGGCAAGAAGGAATATGGCGAACGTACCGATCGAGGTATTGAAGTGCGAGTCGCAGACCCAGAGCGCCATCATCACCACGCCGATCCAGGTGGCCAGCTTTGCCGCTCCTTCACGATCGCCACGGCCGTGAAGGATATTTCGCCGCGCCAGCCAGCCACCTCCGATGATCACGACGAGGGCGAGCGCCGCGTAGTAGATCCATTGGAGCTGCCGGTCGCGAGACTCGGCCGGCATGCGGTTGGGTTTGGTCCACGGGCTGATCAGAGAGAACGCTACCGGGCTTCCTTGAAATGACGCGGCCTCGATTCGCAACGGTCGGCCGGACTCGGGCCAGGTTCCGGTCCAGGCGACGCGTGCGTCGGATGTCGCGAGCCAAGTCCATTGCGGATCGGCGAGTTGAAATTTGGACTGGTCCAGTCCCGCTGCGTCGAACAGCGGCCTCCAATCGATTTGAGGATGATTCGAGGCCTGAGTCTGGACTTGGTCGGGCACGCGCTCCAGGCGAAGCAGACGGCCTTCCGGGTCCAATTCGAGACTGACCATGCCGGATAGGATAGGCGGCGGGTCGTCCTGATCGACGACGCCCGGCGTCAGAAGATCGCTGTGGTAACCCAGGGCCGTGATCGGATAGGGGCTCTGGCGATATCCGAATTGCAGAGGCGCGGGGTGTTGGGCAAGGACTTTGCTCCAGTCGGGCGCGGGCTTGTCGTGGCTGTCGGCGTAGTCGATGACGCCGGTGTGCCACGCGAAGTTGTAGACCTCGTCAGCGACGTTGCCGGTGAATCCGAAGCCGTGCAGCATGTCGCGCGCCTTTTGCGCCATGATCTCGGGAGCATACGGCGGAAGAATTCTTCCGATCACGCCGCGTCGCGCCTCGAGGACGTACACGGCTGCTAGACACACTAGAGCTACACCGACCAACCCGACCGCGACTGATGGAGCGAGGCCGATACCTTGACCAGCGGCAGCGACCATCTTGGGCGATGGAGTTTCTCCAGCAGCCAGCGCAGCGGCGAGCGGATCACCACCTGGAAGCGCGGCGGCCACTGCAAGCGCGGTGGGCGGACGGCGGGCAGGCGCGGGATCGAGGCAGCGTAAAATGACACGCTCGACGGCGGGATCGAGGTCGCGGACCACTGAGGTCAGGTTTGTGGGCGTGGTCTCGCTCTGCGCGCGCACCAAGTCAGCCAGCGAAGACGCTTCGAAGGGGCGCTTGCCGGTGAAGATTTCATACAGGACAAGTCCGAGCGCATAGATATCGCTTTGGACCGTGACCTCTTTGCCAGAAAGCTGCTCAGGCGCCATGTAGGCGGGCGTGCCGTTGCGGATCTCGACGGCGCTGACCTGCTCGGCGGCGGTTGCGAGTCCGAAATCGGTGAGCAAAACCTGGCCGCGGCCATCTAGCATGATGTTGCTGGGCTTAAGGTCGCGATGCAAGACGCCTTTTTCGTGCGCGGCGGCCAGCCCAGCGCAGAGCCTGCGCGCGATTTCTACACCCTTGTCAGCGGGCAGCCGGCCGATGCGGCGAAGCAGCGAGGCGAGATCTTCGCCGTCCACGTACTCCATCGACAGGAAGACCTGGTTGTCGATCTGGCCGACGTCGTACACGCGGCAGACGTTGGGATGCGAGACCTGGCGAGCTAGGCGAACTTCGTTGCGGAAGCGGGCGAGATTGGATTCATTGCCGACAACTTCCTCGGGCAAGAACTTAAGCGCGACGGGTTGTTCGAGCGTGAGATCATCGGCGCGATAGACTTCGCCCATGCCGCCGCGGCCGAGCAAGGCGACGATGCGATAACGGCTAGCGAGCAAGGTGCCGGGCTCGAAGCGGGAACCGCCGCGCGCAGACGAGAACGACGTTCGAGGGTTGGGCGATCCATTGGAGCCGGAGGACCTGGCGGGCGCCGGGCTGGCAGCCGCCGGTTGCGGCGTCATGACCGTTCGAGTTGCGAAGGCGTCGGAGTTTACGCTCGCTCCGCAGGATGAGCAAAATCGGCTGCTCTCGGAAATATCCGCGTTGCAGACGGCGCACTTGGTCATGAAGTCACCGGAATCGAGGTAATCACAATGCTAACGCATCGAGCCGGGACCTAACCGTGCTCGCAAAACGGGTTCGTGCTCGCGTACACTAGTAAAAACTTGCGCAAGAGCGGACCAAGTTCGTTAGGTTTGCGCGATCATTCAGGAGATAAAAATGCGAAAACTATTGCTTTCGGTATTTTTGACTAGCTGCTTGGCGCGCGCGCAACCGAAGGTGGGCGCGGAGAAGGATGCGGCCATAAAGGCCGACCTGGCGGGCCAGATCGACGGCATGAAGAAACAGGCGCAGGTGCTGGTGGATAGCGTCTTCAGTTTCGGAGAACTCGGGTTTCAGGAGTTTGAGACGTCGAAATATCTGACCGGCATCCTGGAGAAAGAAGGCTTCAAGGTCGAGCACGGTTATGCCGGAATTCCGACGGCCTGGGTTGCTTCGTGGGGCTCGGGAAAGCCGGTGATTTCACTTGGCTCCGATATTGACGACATCCCGCAAGCGTCGCAGAAGCCGGGCGTGGCGTGGCACGAGCCGATGATCGAAGGCGCCCCGGGGCATGGCGAGGGGCACAACTCAGGAGTTCCGTTGAATATCATCGCGGCGCTTGCGGTGAAGAAGGTGATGGAGCGCGAGCACTTGCCGGGTACCATCCGGCTGTGGCCGGGCGTGGCTGAAGAGCTGGTGGGAACGAAGGCCTACTACGTACGCGCGGGGATGTTCAAGGACGTCGACATCGTGCTGTTCTGCCATGTCGCGAATAATCTCGGCGTCTCCTATGGGCCGAGTCCGCAGAACGGTCTGGTGTCGGTGGAGTACATGTTCAAAGGCGAGAGCGCGCATGCAGCCGGAGCGCCGTGGCGTGGGAAGAGCGCGTTGGATGCTGTCGAGCTGATGGACGTGGGTTGGAATTTTCGCCGCGAGCATCTGCGGCTCGCCACGAGATTGCACTACGTTATCACCAATGGCGGCGACCAGCCCAACGTCGTGCCGCCGAACGCCGCGACCTGGTATTACTTCCGCGAAGCCGACTATGACCACATCATGAATCTGTGGAAGATCGGCGACAACATGGCGCAAGCCGCGACGTTGATGACGGACACGACCTATACGTCGCGACTGCTCGGCTCGGCATGGCCGGGATACTTCAATCAGCCGATCGCCGAAGCGATGCACGAGAACATCAAGAAGGTCGGGCTGCCGCAATGGTCGGAGGACGATCAGACGCTGGCGCGGGCCTACCAACGGGAGCTGAAGGTGCCGGTGCGCGGGCTGGCAACCAAGATTCAGGAGATGCGGCCTCCGCAGGTCCAGACGCAGGATTTCAGCGGCGACGAGGGGCAAGGCATCGGGCCGACGGGCGGCGGGTCGGACGACATCGGCGATGTGTCGTGGAACGTTCCCACCGTGACGCTGCGGTATCCGTCGAACATCCCAGGCGGTCCCGGCCACAATTGGGCCAATGCGATTTCGATGGCCACGCCGATCGCGCACAAGGGCGTGATCGCGGGTGCGAAGGTCCAGGCGATGACGATGCTTGACATTCTTTTGCATCCTGAGCTCGTGCAGAAAGCCTGGGATTACTATCGCAACGTCCAAACCAAGGATATGAAGTACAAGAGCTTTCTGCGTCCCGACGACCAGCCCGCGATTTGGATGAACGCCAAAACGATGGAGATTTATCGCGATCGGATGAAGGCGTTCTACTACAATCCGGACAAATACGGCACATACCTGGAGCAGCTTGGCATCAAGTATCCGACCATCAAGGCCGGGACCGGGGGAACGCAGTAAGCCGGGACCGCGAGCGACTCCAGACTGTTCGCGGGCTGGGGTTTCGGTGTAGGCTGGCGGTATGGCCGCAGTTTCCGATTTGCCGCTCACGCGCATCGTCGATCTGCGCCATTTGCGCTCCGGCGATCTGGACCCAATGCTCGAGGAAGAGACGTGGGTCTGGCAAGAGAAGCTGAACTGGGATTTCCGTGCTTCCGCCGGCCTGGTTCGCCGGTTCCTCGACATGCAAGCGCTCAACGGCTACGCGTTGGTCGCCAACTCGCAGCCAGTCGGATACTGCTACTACGTCTGTGAGGAAAAGAAGGGGCTTATCGGCGATCTTTACGTGATGAAAGATTTTCTGTCCGTGGACCGCGAGCAACTGCTGCTGGGTGCCGTTGTGGACACGTTGGTGAAGACCCCGAGCGTGCACAGGATCGAATCGCAACTGATGATGCTGCGGAACAATCGGTCGATCATCCTTCCGCAACGTCAGTCGCTCAAGGTCTACGTACGCATTTTCATGGAAACGGAGCTGGACGCAATCAGTCGCTTGCCCGAGAGGAGGCCGTCGTGCACCGTCGCGATCGAAGGCTGGACCGAGCGGAAGCAGGACGGTTCGGCTTCCTTGATCGCGAACGCATATCAAGGACATGTGGACGCGGAGATCAACGATCAATACCGGTCGCCCGCGGGCGCGCGAAAATTCTTGACCAACATCATCCAGTTTCCGGGCTGCGGCAGTTTCTTCCAGCCGGCCTCGTTCGTCGCAATTGACCCCGTAACGCGCAAACTTTCAGGCATCTGCCTGGGAAGCCTGGTGCATAACGATGTGGGACACATCACGCAGGTCTGCGTTTCGAAATCGGCGCGAGGCACGGGCCTAGGCTACGAATTGATCCGGCGTTCTCTTGAGGCCTTTGCCGGCCACGGATGCAGCAACGCGAGTCTCACCGTGACAGCGACGAATAGTGACGCGATTTCGTTGTATGAACGCATGGGTTTCCGGCAGTCGCGGGATTTCGTGGCGTATGTGTGGTCGGATTTCCGCCCGCGGACTGGAAACTGAGCGGCGTATCCGGTTAAGGCCGCTTCGAAAGCATGTCGCCAACCGGAGCGTGATGTTCCACTGTGACTGCTCTCGCTGCTTTGAAGTCGGCCACCAGGCGCCTGGCGATTTTATCGGGCGACGTCAGCGCTTGCGCCAGGAATTTACCGCCGACGCTCTCAGCCGTTGCCGACCAGATTACGTGTCATCTTTGCTCACGAGGCGAACGGTGACCACAGCTTCATGTTTTTGCGCTCCTCGGTGCGCCGGCTGTCATTTTCGCCGATGGTGATGCCGCCGGAATGATTGCTGCTCGATGAGGAGCTGAGTCGCGATGCCTCGCTTTCGCCCGTGCCGAACTGCGAGTGCGCGTTGACCCACTCCTACGATTGGTAGGTGTTGGTGAAAACGTCGTCGCCAGAGCCCTTTAGCACGGCGTCGGCCTTATCCTCATCTTCGTTGATGATGAACTGCTTCGATGGCTGGAGGCTGGTCATAATCATGGCACGAATCTCGAGCGCGGCGTCGCCTCGAGTGAGAGCGCCGACCTAAGTCCGGCGAACTTTCGCCAATTGCTGTGCGGCTTCTTCCTCGGGTGTCAAGTCGTTCGACTTGGGACGATCAAGGAGGAGTGAACATCAACAACAGACACAATACGAGCACCATGCTTCACCCCTTCCCTCCCCCGCGGGCGTCGTCGTCCTGAAACTCAACTTTGCGGCCGGTACGTGCCTCGGGACTGGCCAGAATGGCGCGGATATCGTCTTTGTCTACTTTGAAGATCATCGCCGGTTGCCGGCTCTCTTCGTCTTCATAGCCCCCGGTGAGAAAACGCATTTTGGAAAGCAGGAACAGCGGCGAGACCAAGACCGCTGCGAGATAGCGCCTATCGACCTTTTGCCTATACTCGATCAGGTTGATTTTGTCGTAGCGCACCCCGCCAGCGCGCGTTCTTGGAATAGAAGACGAAATATTCGGAGTCCACGGCCTGCACGTTTCCTTGGCGGCCGGAGGGAATCTCAAGGACGATGCCGCCGATATATTCGGCTCGGCTTCCGTGGCTGCCGATCAAAGCACGAGAGCGGTTCTTTCCGGGTGTCATAATGGTTCTAGTAGATAAGCCCCTTCGAAATTCTCATCGATGTTAACCACCTTGTCGCAGAGTGCTCGACCGCGGGGAGCCTGTTCAAAAAAATCACGTTTAGTGCAGCTCGCGGGCACCGCGCGCTTTGCACGGACGGCCGCACCTCAGTTTGTCCGTAGGATTCAAGACGACCGCCGACGCAAAATCGCGCCCGCTCCGTTCACGCCTAATCCGCGGAAATGGCCTCAGCATGGCCTTCATGCTGCGTGGCTGGGCCACAGTACAGTTTTGTTTCAGATGGACGGATTTACCGTCATCACCGATCCGGTACTTGCGGCGCGCTGTGGAGTGCGGATGGGGCCGGTTACGGTGGGCTTGAAGCGGTTGGTAGGCGCGGCTTTGTCACGGCACGACCTGCCGCACATTGATTTGATTCTTTTGTCCCACGCGCACTTCGATCATTTCGATCTGGCGACGCTACGGGCGCTCGAAAACGCGGGAACTTCTGTAGTGACCGCGAAGCACACCAGCGATTTGCTGCGCGTGAAGCGGTACAAGGCTGTCCACGAAGTGGGTTGGGACGAGCACGTACGCGTCGGCCCGCTGTCGATTAGAGGGATTCAAGTTAGCCACTGGGGTGCGCGGATGCACAGCGACGTGCACCGGGGGTTTAATGGTTACCTGATCGAGACCAGCCGGCATCGAGTCGTTTTTGGCGGAGACACAGCTTTGACGGACAGCTTTCGATCCGTGCACAGTTCGCGCCGCGTAGATCTCGCGATTTTGCCGATCGGGGCCTACGATCCATGGATTCGCGTGCACTGCAATCCCGAGCAAGCCTGGCAGATGGCGGAAGATTGCGGTGCCGAGCATGTGCTGCCAGTGCATCATCAGACCTTTCAGCTGAGCCGCGAGCCGTACTATGAACCCGTGGAACGATTGCTGGCCGCGACCGGAGGAGACACCGAGCGAGTGGTTGCGACGCGCATCGGGCAGGAGTGGTCGCTGGGCTAAGATCGATGCGGCTGCTGGCTGGATTTGCGCTCGCGAGCTTCTTCGCAGGGACGCTGCCGGCCGAAGACGCGCGCGAAATTATCCGCAAATCCGTAGAACTCGACCAGGTGAACTGGCAGCGAATGAGAAACTACACCTGGATCGCGAAGGAGACCACGCGCAGCCTGGATCCCAAGGGTAAGGTGAAATCTGAGGACACGGATCAGTGGGAGACCGTTGTGCTCTACGGTGAGCCGCACCGGCGCATGCTGGAGCACAAAAACAAGGCGCTCACCGATGAAGAAAAGCGCAAGGAGCAGGAAAAGCTCGACAAGTCGGTCGCGAAGCTGGCGAGCGAAACGGATGCTCAGCGGGCGCATCGGCTGGCACAAGTAGAGAAAGAGCGCGAGAAGGACCGCGAGTTTCTGCGCGACGTGCCGGATCTGTACGATTTCAAGTCCATCGGCGAGCAGAAAATCGACGGGCTGGACACCTGGGTAATCTCAGCGACTCCAAAGGCTGGATATCAGCCACGCCACAGCGATGCCAAGCCGCTGCTCAAGATCCAGGGCAAAATCTGGATCGATAAGGCGGAGTACCAATGGGTTCGAATTGAAGCTGAAACGACGGGCACGATCAGCTATGGGCTGTTTCTGGCGCGGTTGAATCCGGGCGCGAAGCTCTTGTTCGAGCAGACGCGTGTTAACGATGAAATCTGGCTGCCGAAGTACGAGCACGTCAGCGGGTCAGGCCGTTTGGGGTTGGTGAAGAAGATCGCGCTGGAGCAGGATTTGACTTGGAGCAACTACCGCAAGTTCCAGGTTGAGTCGAAGATCGTTTCTACACAGTAGATCGCGGCTGGTACTTTGCGAGAACGGACTGGATGGCCTTCCGCAAACTGGCCCCGTCGGATTGGATGTGCACGCGCAAGTTGCGCCTGTTCGGACTGCGGCTCGAAGACCGCCAGCACCCCTTCCAGAGCAGCGATATGAGCGGCACCGGTCAAGGTATCGGAATGCGCCCGCATCAGCTCAGGATCGGCGGGTGCGGCCCGGTATGCATCTAGGCGAAGGCCGCGCGCGGTCTTAAATTTGGAAAAAGTCGAGTAAATCGAGGCCAACCCCGCTAATGCGCCTGGATATTTTGAATCTGATTTGAGGGCGGCGCGAAAGTGGCGCTCCGACTGATCAAGATCGCCGTGACGGAAGCTCGCCAGACCGACAGCGGTTTCGGCGCCTGGGGTATTTGCAACATGTGCAGACCATCCTCAGCCGCTTTAAACGCCTCATCCGCGTGATGCGATCGCAGCAGAGCGCGAACGAGCCCACGGTAACCGTCGTCCCAGCCGGGGTTGCGGGCCCATTCTTTCCGATATAGATCGGCCGCAATGTCGTAGCGTGCGTTGAAGAGAGCGGCTTTCGCTGCTGTAGGGCCTTCGGCATCGCTCGCTTGAAAGGCGCCGACGAAGGCCGCACACGACAAAATGATTGCAATCGCGCGGCCCGCACGTGCGGAACTAGAAAACATTTCCAACTAGTTTGCGTTAAATTCTTGGAAAAATAAATTCCGCGTCGGTACTACCAGATATATTCTTTCGCTTCGATGCGGCGGGCGTAGCTATCGAGGACATGAACGACGCGGATTTTTTTTAACTTGGCAGGATTCAGCGCACCGATCGGGATATAAACAATGCGCCGGTTCAAGTGTGCGGCAATGGAACGGAAGACCGAACGGGGCGGTTTTGCAGCCACGTAAACGACATAGCGCTGGAGCGAGTAATCGAGCGCGGCCAGCAACAGGCGCTCGGGTTTATTCTCGGCGAAGTCGTAATCGGGGTCGGACCAGACATCCACCATGCGGCGCGGCGGCAGCGTCATGAGCAATCCGCCGTATTCGGCGCGTCCGATGCCGGGGCCGACCAAATGCTCAAACGGAAACGTTGAGTAGAACGCCATGTCCGACTCGTTCTGGTGCTCGCCGAGCCACGTTGTGAGATAGCCATAGCGGCCGTCGCGATCATCGTCGAAGATGACGACAGCCGCGCCTACTTCCCCGGCGATGCGGTCGAGCTGGCGTACGTAGATTTTGCTTTCGTGCCAATTGCGAATCGTCTCGCGAAGGTCGACGCCGTCCAGGATCGAAGTCGTAAATGGCTCGGTGCGCGAGCGTTCCTCTGAAAGCATGCTTTTCGCTTTGCGTTTCAGAAACCGGCCGTAGTCTTCGATCAGTAAATCCTCGGGCGGGTAAGAACAGATCGCAGTTCCGTCGGTTTTTTGCGCCCACTCGCCCTGGAATTTTTCCTTTTTTCGGCGTTTCAAGGCTTGCGGGACCAGACGCTGCTTGGGGCGTGGCAGCCTCCGGCGCAGGCGAAGCTTCTTCGTGTTCAGCCAAACTTCCTCGCCCGAAAGGTTCACCGTTTCGAGCAGCTCGCTGGCTGCTTTTTGCGGCAGGTAGCGATTTGCCATCTGCCAAACTTCGTAGGCGTAGTTGTCGTCCACCACCGAACGCGCCGCAACCGTGAGATCGAAGACGCCCGCGACGATATCGCCATTGATGGAAGCGAGATTCCGTGTGAATCTAGCCAGCATGCGCCGCTGCCAATATTCGATCTTATCGCCGGTATTTTTCGTGTATTGCGACTCGGCTTCGCGCAGCAAGTCGAACTGGACTTTGGGCCGATCGATCAGCGCCAGCGGCGACATCGTCGAGCGGTAGATTTCGTAACGGTCCTGCAGGTACGGATATTCGACGGTGATCTCCGCGAGGCAATCGGGATGCGGGTTCAGCAAGCGGATGTTGGCTGGCTGGGAGCGGCTGGGAGGATCCTGGGGGGTCTCCATGGCATCGAGCAGAGGGTCGAGCATGTTCAACGACACGACCACGAAGACGGAGGCGAGCGGATCGGCCCCTTGCAGCTTCCAGGCCATACCGGCGGCGTGCGCGGCGATCTCGTCAGTGCGCTCCAGCGGGTGCAGGCGGTAGGCTTCTATATACTTTTCAACGCCGATGTAGCGAATTGAATACGGATCGGGGTAGGTGTCGGGCAGGTGCGGGCGGTCGCCCGAATCCGGCTCGATGAAGATCACTTCAGCATCTACTTCCAAGCCCGTGCGGACGGCTTCGCAGAACGGGTCGGCCGGTTCGACGGGCACGTAGATGCCGCGTTCTTCGTCGCGCGAATCGGGATATACAATCACCGACATTTCGGGCAGCCGCGCCAGGGCTTGCAGGTACGTGTCTTCGAGCGAACCCGGCAACTCCACCGCAATGATCCGAGGGCGGGCGCTCAGAATAGCCTCGCGCAATTCGACGCTGAATTCGAGACGGCCGGGAACGACAGGGAAATAAGTGAAATTGCCGCGGCGCAGGCTGCCCGCGTCCTCAAGCCCGTGGGACATAACGCAGCGCCTCGTCGCCGAGGGTCTCAAGAATTGCAGTCCGCATCAGAAAGCGCTCATCGCTGTGGCTCGAAAGCGTCAAGCCGTTCTTCTCGATGCCTTTCAGCTTCATAACGAAGCGAGCAATGTTGATCCCGTCCCGCACGGTGTAGCGTTCGTCGGCCGAATGCGCCTGCTGCAGAAAGTCAGTGACGTAATTGAGAATGTGTTCTTCGCCGAAGGGGACATTTTCTTTGAGAATCGCCAGCTCCTCGTGACGCTCCGGGAAATCGATGGTGATCTGCGGCTGGAGGCGCGAATGGATGTATTCGGGAAGGTCGAACGTAGATGCGTCGTCGTTCATCGTTGCGACCAGGCGGAAGAGCGGATGGGCCTTGATTTTGATTCCCGCCACGATGGACTCGACGTAGCGGCGATTGTCGAGCAGTGGCGCCAAACTGGCCCAGCTTTTTTCGCTCATGCGATTGCCTTCGTCGAGAATCGCGACGCCACCGCGGAGCATCGCGGTTACCAGCGGCGAAGCGACGTAGCGAAGCCTCGAAGCGCCTTCGATAACGGGCGTAACCAAGAGGTCTTCGGGTCGCGTGTCGACCGTGGCTTGCATGATGTAGACTTCGCGCTGAAGGCGCTTGGCAGCGGCGTAGGCTAGCGTTGTCTTGCCGACGCCAGGTTTCCCCAGCAGGCGTGGGTTCATTGGAACATCCTGTGGGTCCACGACCAGCCACGAAGCAAGCAGTTGCCGCATGACTTCTTCCTGTCCCACCCAGGTGACAGTCAGTTCGTCGGGATGCGCTAAGTGAAGGCTTACGCCTTCGATCTCCACCGTCATAGTTACAGCTATTTTAACGTGCGAAGAAGCGCGCAAGCGCACACAAGGCGCCGAGTGCGTGTTGCGTTACGCGGCGGCCGTTGCGAAAGCGAGCGTCGGTTGGGGCTGTGAATCCGACGATTCCTTGTAGGCGGTGGCGAAAGCCTGCGCCATCGGGTAGCAAGCGGGCGACGCGTAGAGCTGAAAGAAGAGCTGCTGGAGCGCGTGCGATTCTATCCCGCCACAGATCTGTGCGACGCTCGTGGCCGAGCGCTGAATGCAACTCCCGCAATCGAGGCCGATGCGGGCGCAGGATTCCGGATTCGCTTCGACGAAGTGGTCCATCGGATCTCCCCAACCCTTGTTCTAGGTAAATGCAATTATTTAGTGATGCGAGAAATTTTCCTATAGTACGGGAGGGGGGTTCGCCACACTCTTTTGGGGGGATCGTGGGGTTGCGCAGGTGCGGCGAGTGCTGTTCCAGGGCACTAAAAGGCTCCGAAACGCAACCCTGCTAGACTATTTAGAAACTCGCGCAAAACCAAGCGCGTCGCGAACGTTTCTTAATATTATTTCGGGGCGCGACGGTGCCCTTTGCGCTTGTTTGGGACGACTACTCGATTTGGACACCCATGCGAAGATCCTGACGGTAGAAGAAGCGCTCCAGCGGCTCGAGCAGAAGCCGGTTTGCTGGGTTTCAGGGCATTTCGATCCTCTGTTGGCCGAGCACGTGCGCCGCTTGAAGTCGTGCGCCACGCCGGGGAAGCTATTGGTGGTGGAAGTTACAAATCCGTTGCAGCCGCTGCTGGCACAGCGTGCCCGCGCCGAGTTGGTTGCGGCGCTCGCGATGGTAGATCATGTGGTGCTTTCGGAGCGCCCTCCGTCGAATGACTCTACGGATGCGGCTATCACCGAGAAATTCGTTCTGCACGTGCTGAGCCGGCATCGCAAGGAAGTGGGGGGATGAAGGGACCGCGCATTCTCGTAGTGCGCCTGGGATCGATGGGCGACGTGATCGCCGCGCTCCCGGCCGTCGCGAGCTTGAAGCAGAGCCTGCCGCAAGCGCGGATCACTTGGGTGATCGAACCGCGCTGGGCTGTCCTGCTGGAGGGCAACCCGCACGTCGACGCCGTGATCCAGTTCGAACGGCGGACCGTCGCTGGTTGGCGCAGCGCTTGGCAAGAATTGAGACGCGAGCGATTCGACCTGGCGGTGGATTTTCAGGGACTAGTGAAATCGGCGTTATTGGCAACTGCTGCGCGGCCAGAACGGATTTTCGGCTTCACAGCGGATTATGCACGCGAGGCGCCTGCGTCCTGGTTTTATTCGGACAAGGTTTCGATCCGGCTGTATCATGCCGTGGAAAGGAATCTGGATCTTGCGGCGGCGGCGGGGGCGTCGAAAATTGTGCGAACGTTTCCGTTGCCTCAAGGAGATCCAGAGGGTGAGCTACCGGCTGATGATTTTGTCCTGGCCAGCCCGCTGGCTGGTTGGGGAGCGAAGCAGTGGCCACTTGAGAGCTATGGGGAGCTCGCTCGCCTATTGCGCGGGGAATTTGGACTTGCGTTGGTTTTGAATGCGCCGCATCGTGTGGACGTCGATGGCGCCTGGGCGCACGTTTCCGCGATTCCGGGGTTGATTCACGCGACACGCCGGGCGGCCGCGGTGGTTGGAATCGACAGCGGGCCTACGCACTTGGCGGCGGCACTTGGGAAGCCTGGAGTTGCGATCTACGGGCCCACTGATCCCGCGCGTCACGGTCCGTACGGGGAGACGATCCAGGTGCTGCGAACGCCCGGGGCGGTGACCTCGTATCGCCGGTCCGCGGAGCCCGATTCAAGCATGCGCGCAATCGGACCGGACCAGGTGGTGCAGGCCTTAGCTGGGAAGCTCTCGCAGGCATCCGGGCGCCACTGATGCCGCAATGAGTGTATTTCCGAAGCCCTACGCCGATCGCGTGGCGCGGCTCAGGGTTACCACCGGATTCGTCCTGGTTGCCGCTTTCGCCTGGTTCTCGCATCCGGATTTTTACTCGCTCGCGTGGGGACTACCGCTTTCGGCTCTTGGCTTGCTGCTGCGCGGTTGGGCGGCGGGACACCTGGAGAAAGATTCCCGTCTGGCGACCAGCGGACCCTATGCGCACGTTCGAAATCCTCTGTACCTGGGAACGCTGCTCGTGGCAGCTGGTCTCGTGGTAGCGTCGCGGCGATGGTTGCTCGCTCTTCTGTTCACCGCGGTATTTCTGCTGGTCTACCTGCCGGCGATCGAGCTGGAAGAGCAGCACTTGGCGGAACTGTTTCCGGATTTTGCCCTCTACGCGAGCCATGTCCCGGCCCTCTGGCCAACCTGGAGCGTGCCGGGAAAGAATCGTTTTCAATGGCGTCTGTACATCCGCAATCGGGAATATCAGGCGTTGGCAGGGTTTCTCGCGGGCGTGGCGCTGCTGGTCGTGAAGGTTACGGTACTTCCGTAAAGCGTTGAGATTCCGTGTTTCTGTGGAATCCTAGTATTCTGAAATTATGTGCGGAATAGTGGGGTACATTGGCAACCGAAAAGCGGTGCCTATCATTCTTGACGGTCTCCGCCGGTTGGAATACCGGGGTTATGATTCGGCCGGAATCGCCGTGCTGAATGGAGACGATCACCTGTCCGTGCGGCGCGCGTCGGGGAAGCTGCGCAATCTCGAAGAAGCGATCCGGGTGAATCCCGTGGATGGTCCGTATGGACTTGGGCACACGCGTTGGGCGACACACGGGCGTCCCACGGAAGAAAACGCTCACCCGCATCGCGACTGCACCGGCGATATTGTCGTAGTGCACAATGGCATCGTAGAAAATTACCTCCAGCTCAAGCATCAGCTTTCGCTCGAAGGTCACAAGTTCGTCACAGAGACCGATACGGAAGTGATCGCGCATCTGGTGGAGAAATACTACGAGGGCCATCTGGAAGAGGCGGTTCGCAAAGCGTTGCGCGACATCACTGGTGTCTTCGCGCTCGGGATCATCGCCAGCTCCGATCCGAACAAGATCATTGCGGCGCGGCAGGGGCCGCCGGTCGTCATTGGGTTGGGCGACGGTGAATACTTCGTTGCATCGGATGTCCCGGCGATCTTGAGTCATACGCGCGACATGTTCTTTTTGAACGACGGCGATATGGCCGTGCTCACGCCCGAGGGCGTACATCTCACCGATTTCAGCGGCCGGACCGTGAAGCGGGAGATTCGCCACATCCTCTGGGACCCCATCATGGCCGAAAAGGGCGGCTACAAGCATTTCATGCTCAAAGAAATCTTTGAGCAGCCGCGCGCCGTCCGGGACACGATGCTGGGGCGGGTGGGGCAGGAATCTGGCCGTATCTTCCTCGATGAGATGGATATTCCGGAGAAAGCTTTTCGCGAATTTGAATCGATCAAGATCGTTGCGTGCGGAACGGCATGGCACGCCGCGCTCGCTGGGAAATTCATGATCGAAAAGCTGGCGCGCATTCCGGTGGACGTCGACTACGGAAGCGAGTTTCGCTACCGTGACCCCATCGTGTCGGCGAAAACGCTGACCGTAGTCATCTCGCAGTCGGGCGAAACGGCGGACACACTGGCCGCCCAGCGAGAAGCCAAGCAGAAGGGTTCAAAGACGCTCGCGATTTGCAACGTTGTGGGATCGATGGTGACGCGCGAAGCCGCCGGATCCTTGATGACGCACTCCGGACCCGAGATCGGAGTGGCAGCGACGAAAACATTTACGTCGCAGCTTACTGCGATGCTGATTCTGGCGGCTTACCTCGGCCAGGTGCGTGAGACGCTGACGCCCGACCAATCGCGCGATCTGGTGCAGGAGTTGATCCGCTTGCCTGGAAAGCTTGAAGCCGTCCTTTCCCGGGATGCCTCGTATGACGAGCTGGTGAAAAAACTCTTCCGCGCAACCGATTTTCTGTATCTCGGGCGTGGTGTCCATTTCCCCATCGCGCTCGAAGGCGCTCTAAAGCTCAAGGAAATTTCTTACATCCACGCCGAAGGCTATCCAGCCGGCGAGATGAAACACGGCCCCAATGCGTTGATTGACGAAAATCTGCCGGTCGTCGTGCTTTGCACACGCGACCGCAAGAGCGACACGAGCCGCCAGCGCTACGAAAAGACTCTGTCCAACATTCAGGAAGTAAAGGCGCGCAGCGGTATCGTGATCGCGGTGTGCTGCGATGACGATCAGGAAGAAGTCGCCAAGATCGCCGATCACCTGATCGTGATCCCGCATAGCGATGAGCTGATGCTGCCAATCCTGGAAGTGGCACCGCTGCAATTGCTCGCCTATCACATCGCCGTGCGACGTGGATGCGACGTGGATCAGCCGCGGAACTTAGCGAAAAGCGTCACGGTCGAGTGACGAATACTGCGCACCAACTTCACATTTCCACGCACGGCAAGGGACTGTACGAATTCACGCCGCAGGTGGAGGCGTGGCTTGGCACGCAGCGCGTACAAACCGGTCTGCTCACGGTGTTCTGTCAGCACACTTCGGCATCGCTGGTGATCCAGGAGAACGCCGATCCGGATGTAGTAGCCGATGTGGCGGACTTCTTCACGCGGTTAGTTCCTGAAGACACGCGGCTTTATCGTCACACCGCCGAAGGACCGGACGACATGACGTCGCACATTCGCTCTGCGCTGACCCAGACCCAGCTCTCGATTCCAGTACTCAATGGCACACTGGCACTCGGTACCTGGCAAGGTATTTTTCTGTTCGAGCATCGCGAGCGAGCTCATCGTCGGAGCGTCGTTTTGCACCTGCTCAAAGAGTAAACACTCCAAACTGAGAAGAAGGCCGTTCCCTGAGCACTCAGAGGGCATGTGCGGCATCGCCGGACAGTTCTCGTACCAGCGGGACGCGGAGCTTGGTGAGATCGGCGCGATGTGCGACGTAATCCGCCAACGCGGGCCGGATCAGCAGGGTTACCACGTGGCCGGCCGGTGCTGAATCGGCATTCGGCGGCTCGGCATCATTGACCTCGCGGGCCGCCAGCCGGTCTCGAACGAAGACGGGACTGTCTGGACCGTCTTCAACGGCGAGATTTATAACTATCGCGAACTGCGCGACGATCTGACGTCGCGTGGGCATCGATTTCAAACACGCAGCGGCACTGATACTCTGGTTCACTTGTACGAAGAGTTCAGAACTGAGGGAATTTGCAAGCTGCGAGGCATGTTCGCGTTCGCGATTTGGGACCAGCGCGAGAGGTCGCTGCTTTTGGTCCGCGACCGATTCGGCAAAAGCCGCTGTACTATGCAAATACGCGGGACGAGCTCTTTTTCGTGAGCGAGTTGAAAAGCCTTCGCTTGACTGGAGTACCGTTCGAGCTCAATCCGGCTGCAACTCTATTTCCTGTTGAACTTCATTCCGGATCCGTGGAGTCCGTACCGGGCGATCCGAGAGCTCGGAGCAGGCCGCTGGCTGCGCTGCCACAGCGATGGGCGCATCGAGGAGGGACGCTATTCGACTTTGCCGCGTCCGGCTGAAACACCTGAGCCCGGCTTGGATGAACGCCCGGCTCGCCGCGATCTGTGCGAGGCGTTCGACGACGCGGTCCGCGCACGATTGGTGTCCGATGTGCCCGTAAGCGCGTTTCTCAGCGGCGGAATCGATTCGGGATCTGTCGTGGCGTCCATGTCGATGCAGACCTCTAGCCGGTGAAAACGTTTCCATCCGGCTTTAGCGAGCCGGAGTTTAATGAGCTGGCACCCGCCGCCACTAGCGCGCAAATGGAAAACCGATCATCACGAATTGATCGTCCGGCCCGATGCATTGTCGCTCGCCTCCACTCTGGTGCGCCACTTCGATGAGCCGTTCTCAAGATCCGCCAGCTCACTCGCGGCCGGTTTTTGTCCGCCTGGCCCAGATTCTGGACTTGGCGCATGCCCGTTCGGAAACTTCATCTGCACTACCTTCTCGGTTGTCCCGTTCATTTCTTTCGCGGCAACCAGGTTCGTCAGTTACTCGAGCAACCAGGCTTCGAGATCCTGATGTTTGAAACCGTAGGCAAACTGTTCTGTGTCGAAGCACACCCCCGATGATTCTCGGCGGACGCGTGGCCATGCCAACACGTTGTGTAAAAGAGCACACGCGGTTTGCCGATTGAACCTGCTGGTTTTTCAATAAGTTACAGTCCGGCTGTTGCCCTGCTTTTTCTTGGGCATGACCGACACAGGAAAAACAACCATCAAGTTAGTGATGATTCTCGCTGCCGCCGGCGCAGACGTACATGCTGACGACGCGACCCGGCGGTTGGTAGTGAGCATTCCGGATCGAAAGATCGCCCTTATCGAAGCTGGACGAGTCGTGAAAGTTTATCCGGTGGCCGTGGGCGCTGCGGGCACACCGAGCCCGCACGGAAGCTTTCACGTCGCGAGCCGCGTGGTGCGTCCTACTTGGTACCAGCCCGGAAAGGTTGTTGGTCCAGGACCAGCCAATCCTCTTGGAACGCGATGGATCGGGCTGGGCTATAAGGGCTACGGCATTCACGGCACCAACATACCGCTTTCGATCGGGAAGGCCGCTTCGCATGGCTGCATCCGCATGCGCAACCGAGATGTCGAAGAGTTGTTCGGGTTGGTTCAGGTCGGCGACGGGGTGGAACTGGTAAGTGAGGTTAGCCCTGAACTCGCGCGGGCCTTTGCACAAGGGCCGGGTTCAACTGTGTCTCCCGCGGAGGCGACAACACCGGCAGTTTCGGATGGCGGAGATGGACAATGACAACGCTCAACCTGCTTGGAGAATTTCCACAAACAGCACTTGCGATCGCGTTTGGAATGGGCTCCGCGCTTGTGATCGCATTCCTGTTGCTGAAGATTGTAATCAGCCTGATAACACGCGAACAGTATAATGTTTCCGATGCTCCGCGCCGGATTCGCGCTCTTGTTTGGCTTGGGGATGCTGGTCAGGATTCAAGCACAACCTCTGCCGGAAGCGGTGCCGGCCATGGCCCGAAGTATCTCCTCGCTGCTGCCGCGGCGGGCAACCGTTTCGCTCGAATTTCAGGCGCTCGCGCCGGTGGCTCCGGTCGAGTGGTCGAGCTTTCAAGGCGCGCTCAGGGACGAACTGCGGAAGAGCGGCGTCGACCTGAAGGACACAGGGCAGTCTGAATACCAAATTCGCATCGTGGTTTCGGAGAATCCGCGGGGCTTGTTGCTCATCGCCGAGGTGGTCAGCAACGACACGCGACAGGTGGTCATGGCGCCTTGGGGCCGGTTGAGCGCAGTTGGGGCGAAGCTGGGATTGAGAATCCAGATGACGCCGATCACCGAACAGACCGAGCCGATCCTTGACGTCTGGATGTCGGATTCGGGCCTCGACCTGCTCGTCCTGACTCCGGCCAAAGTGATTGCGATGCATTTGACCGACGGCAAGTGGACTCCGAATGGTCAAGCCTCGCTCCCTGTTGCCCGCCCGATTCCTCGCGACCCGCGAGGGAGGTTGCAAGCGGTGTCGGGCAGCCTGGGCGTGTACCTGCCAGGTACCACATGCACAGGTCAAGTAGGGCCGAGGCCGATTTTCAGTTGCGAAGCAGTGAACTCGCATTGGTCTATGGGCACATTCGAGCCAACCCAAGTGCGCTGGGTTACTGACCGCAACGTTCTGGAGACGGACAGCGTGGGTGGCTCGTTCTACACTGCCGCGATGGGATGGTTTGCGTCTGCAAACGGCAAAGTGGTGAATCGGGAGGGAGAGGTGCAGGGTACCCACAACTGGGGCAGCGATCTGGCCGCGATCGCGAACACGTGCGGTTCAGCGGAATCCAAGATCGTGATCGTCGCAGGTGCTGGAGACACCAACCAGCAAGACCAGGTCCAAGCCTTTTCGCCACCTCCCGAGCCACCAGCAGCCGTAAGCGCGCCGGTCGTGCTTCCGGGCCCAGTGACGGCACTCTGGCCCGCCGAACGGACCGCACAAGCCACCCTGGTGATACGAAATTCAATAACGGGAAACTATGAGGCTTCGCGCCTGTCTCTGGTTTGTACTCAGTAGCTTTCTTTCTTGTTCACTTTGGGGCGAGACGCGGCCGCGCTACGGCGGGACGTTGAATGTCGACCTTTCCATGACATTCAATTCGTTGGACGCCGAGGCCACGCCGCTAGTCATTTGGCACCTGACTGGCGAGACGCTGGCTCGAATGGATGCAAGCGGTGTGCCGCAGCCCCTCTTAGCATCGGGCTGGCAGCGCGAAGCGGACGGGCGGCGCTGGCGCGTTTCACTCCGGGCCGATGTTCGCTTCCACGACGGCGAACTCCTGAATTCAGGCAGTGTCGCACCGATTTTACTCGCGGCGCTCAAAAAGACTCACGGCGACGTCGCGATTACCGCGGGCGGGTCGACGATGGTGGTTGAATCTGCGAGCGGACTCCCGAATCTTCCGGCTGAGCTGGCCGACCCACACACGGCCATCGTGCGGACGAACGAGACAAATTCGCTAATCGGCACCGGGCCGTTTCGCGTGGCCAGTTGGGAGGCAGGCCGGCGTCTGAGTCTCGCCGCGTTTGGAGATTACTGGGGCGGTCGGCCATTCCTGGATTCTCTGGTCGTTAACCTGGGTTCGGTGCGCGCGACCGGAGACGTATTCGACATCCCGTTGGCTTCGCCACGTAGGATCGTACCTGAGACGGCGCGAATCTGGCAGTCCGCGCCGAGGGAACTGCTGGCAATCGTTTCGCAGGGTGCGCGGCCTGAATTGGTCCAAGCGCTCGCGCTCGCGATCGACCGGGGGCCGATCGTGAATGTCCTCGCGCAACGCAAAGGAACGCCAGCGTATGCACTGCTTCCAGGTTGGCTTACTGGATACGAATTCTTGTTCGAGTCGGCACCGAACGCCGGCCGCGCGCGCGAACTGGTTTCTTCACTGCGGCCTGTCGCCGTTACATTAAGCTATTCCCCGAATGATTCGTTCGCGCATGCAGTCGCCGACCGAATCGCGCTGAACGCGCGTGACGTTGGGCTCGCGCTTCAAATATCGCCCAATAGCAACGGCGCGCTGCGCCTGGTGCGATGCTCGCTAGCAACGGCCGATGCGGCTTCCGCATTGACTACCGCCGCGCAATGCCTCGGGCTCGAAGATCGTCCCGCCGTGCTTGACAATTCGAAACCGGAAACTCTGTATCAGGCGGAACGAGCACTACTCGAAAGCAACCGGTTGATCCCTCTCGCGCATCTCGATTCGGTGTACGGTCTGGCGCCTCGGGTGCACTACAGGGATCCGGGCACTGCGAATCCGATCACTCTCCATTTCGACGACTTCTGGGTTGATCCGTGAGTTTCCGCACCAAGGTATTTCTCAGCATCACGGCGACCGTGGTGATCGCGGTTTGGATCGTTGCGGCTGTGGTTTCCGCACTGGTGACTGATTCGTTCGAGCGGATCGATACGCAGCGGACCGCCGCGCTGGTTGGCGAATTTCGCCACCAGTTCGCGCGCCGCTCAGATGACGTTTCGCGGCGTATCGACGCGATCGCCAATTCGGAGACCGTGCAGAGGCTGGCTGTGAATCTATCAGGCCCGCAACCTGACACCGCCCAGTACGTCGACGAGGCCTCGGCGCTGGCACGCGAACAGTCCCTCAATTTTCTCGAACTCATCGGGCCTGATCGGCGAATCGTCAGCTCGGCGGAATGGCCCGCGCGATTTGGCTATCAGGAAAACTGGCTCGCCGACAATACGAATTGGTCGCGCGGCGTCTTTCTGCGAACCGAGGAGCTCGCGGATGGTTCCGCATTAGGATTGGTGACCGTGCGAACCGTAAAGGCCGGAGACGGTGTTTTGTACATCGCCGGCGGGCTGGAGTTGGACAAAGGCTTCGTGGATACGTTGCCAGCGACGGAGGGTATGCAAGTCCAGTTGTATCGGAACATGGGCGCAGAAACGGCCGGCAATATGCCTCCATCGCGGCTGGCAAGTTCCTTAATCGACGAAGTTCGCGCGCAGCCGCGTGAGCTCACGCGCACGGGCGTTGCCTCGAGCATCACCGCGATCCCTCTCCTCGGAATAGATAATCAGCTTCTCGCGGTTCTGCTGGTGGAGAGCTCACGTGCCGAGCTGGTCAGTCTGAAGCGGACCATTCAGGAAACCGCGTGGGGCGTGGGTACCGCGGGAGTCCTGATTGGCCTCGTCCTCAGCTTTTGGACGGCCAGCCGCGTGACCAAGCCTCTGCGCGAGCTCGCGACCAGCGTACAGGAAGTCGCCGCCGGTGATTGGGGGACACGTGCGGCGGTTCGATCGTCGGACGAGGTCGGGCGCCTGGCCCGCGATTTTAATCACATGACTGAACAACTCACCGAACAGCGCGACCGCATGATTCAAGCCGAGCGCGTTGCCGCCTGGCGAGAGCTTGCACGGCGCCTCGCCCACGAGCTCAAGAATCCGCTGTTCCCGCTGCAAATTACCGTGGAGAACTTGCAGCGCGCACGCCAGGCGACACCGGAACAGTTCGACGACGTTTTTCGCGAGAGCACACAGACCTTGATCGCCGAACTGGACAACCTGAAGACGATCATTGGCCGCTTCAGCGACTTTGCGAAGATGCCCGCTCCTCAAAGGGAGCCGATGGATCTGAGCAGCGCAGCACGCGACGTTGCAAGACTCTTCGACGCCCAGATTCACGCCCCCGGAAGGCCTCTTGTCGAGATTCGCTTCGAGCTAGAGGAGAACTTGCCGTCCATCTCTGCCGACCCAGATCAAATACGGCGCGCGCTGAGCAATCTGATCTTAAATGCGCTCGATGCCATGCCGCGCGGCGGCCGGCTCACCGTTCGCACGCAAAGCGCGGGAAGTCCTGGCCGCGTGGCGATCGAAGTCTCAGATACCGGCGACGGACTCACGGCGGAAGAGTGCGAACGACTATTCACACCCTACTACACCACCAAGCAGCAAGGTACCGGATTGGGGCTTGCAATCGTCCAGTCGGTGGTGAGCGATCATAAAGGCACCATCAGCGTACAAAGCCAGCCTGGGAAGGGTACGACATTTCGAATCGAGCTGAACCGATGAGCAAACTCCTGATCGTGGACGACGATGCGAATACCCTAGCGTCGTTGGCTCGTGCGTTTCGCCTCGCCGGACACGAGGCTGTCGTATGCGCCAACGCCGATCGTGCGCTCGAGCTCGCGAAGGTGCAGCGGTTCGACATGATCTTCTCCGATGTCGTGATGCCGGGTAAGGATGGGCTTGCATTCCTTGCGGAATTGAATTCAGCAGGAGTTCAGACGCCGGTAGTCATGGTGTCGGGGCAAGCGAACATCGAGATGGCGGTCCGCGCGACGCGTCTCGGCGCTGTGGATTTCTTGGAAAAGCCGCTTAGCACGGACAAGCTTCTCGTGACTGTCGAAAATACAGTGAAGCTTGCGCGCCTCGAAGAAGAGAACAGGCGCTTGAAACAACGGGCGGGCAGGCAGGAATTGGTTTGGAAGTCCAGCGCGATGCAAGCGGTGATGGCTAAGGTGGATCGCGTAGCAGCCAGCGAGACGCGCGTTTGTATCCTCGGAGAAACCGGGACGGGCAAGGAACTCGTCGCTCACACGCTGCATGGCAAGAGCCCGCGCCGCAACGGTCCCTTCGTGACTCTGAATTGTGCTGCGGTTCCCGCGGAGCTGATCGAATCGGAACTCTTCGGCCACGAGAAGGGATCCTTCACCGGCGCGACGGCACGCCATCTCGGCAAGTTCGAACAGGCGACCGGTGGAACTCTGTTCCTAGATGAAATCGGCGATATGCCTGCGATTATGCAAGCCAAGCTGCTGCGCGTGTTGGAACAGAGGGAAGTGGAGCGAATCGGAGGAGACAGAACCATCGAAGTAGACGTGCGTGTAGTGGTCGCCACGCACCGCAATCTTGAGGAGCTTGTCCGGCGCGGCGAGTTTCGGCAGGATCTCTATCACCGCATCGTGGTTTTCCCGATCTCGCTTCCGCCGCTCAGAGAGCGCAAGGAAGATATCCCGCTGTTGGTCGACTTCTTCGCGCGAAGCATCGCCGAACAAAACGAGTGGCCGCTGCGCGAGATCTGCGCCGACGCTTACGCCGAACTAGAACGATATCCCTGGCCCGGCAACGTGCGCGAGTTACGCAATGTTGTCGAGCGACTGCTGTTGCTCGCTGACGGGCGGGTGGATCGTGCCACCGTACGGCTCGCCCTGCCCGCGGAAGTTTCCAGCTACAACGCGGGAAGCGGAACGCTCGCGGAGAGGATGGAGAATCACGAGCGCGAGTTGATTCTCGCCGAACTAAAAAAGCACAATTTCAAGATGACCGATACCGCGCGAGCGCTCGGACTCGAACGAAGCCACCTCTACAAGAAATGCCAGCAGTTGGGGATTGAGCACAAAGCGGCGCAAAGCTGACCCGAGCAAGCCGCGCGATCCATGTTATTCTGCCGCGAGGAGCCCTTCCATCGATGAGAGTTGGCGTATTCACCGCATTGCTCGCGCAGTTTTCGCTAGAGCAAGTTTTGGACAAGCTGAAGAAGCTCGACATCCATACCGTCGAGCTCGGCACGGGAAACTATCCCGGCGATCCGCATTGCAAGCTGGACATACTGAACGATCGCGCGGCGTTGAAGGAGTTCAAACAGAAGCTGGCCGATCACGGATTCACCATCAGCGCGCTCAGCTCGCATGGGAATCCACTGCATCCGAACAAGGATATTGCGAAGGCCTACCAGGAAACGAGCAAAAAGACCATACGGCTTGCCGAGAAGCTCGAGGTCCCCATTGTCATCGATTTTTCGGGATGTCCCGGCGATAGCGACAAGGCGAAATATCCGAGCTGGGTAACTTGCCCGTGGCCGCCTGAATATCTGGAAGTCCTCGACTGGCAATGGGAGAAAAAAGTCGCGCCGTACTGGACCAAGCATGCAGAGTTCGCTAGCGACCACGGCGTGAAGGTCGCCATCGAGATGCACCCGGGCTTCGTCGTATACAGTCCTGAAACACTGCTGAAGCTGCGCGCGATCGCGGGCAAGACGATCGGCTGCAACTACGACCCGAGCCACATGTTCTGGCAAGGAATAGATCCGATCAAAGCCATCCGTGTGCTCGGCGACGCGATTTTTCACGTTCATGCGAAGGATACGCAGATCTACGACTACAATTTGCCGAAGACTGGGGTTCTGGACACCAAGAAGTACACCGACGAACAGAATCGCGCGTGGATCTTCCGCAGCGTTGGGTACGGTCACGACGCTGGCTGGTGGCGAGAGTTCATCTCGACTCTTCGCATGTACGGGTATGACTACGTGCTCTCAATCGAACACGAAGACACGATCATGTCGCCTGATGAAGGCCTCACAAAGGGCGCAGCGTTCCTCAATACAATTGTGATCCGCGATCAGCCGACCGCGCCCTGGTGGGTTTAGCGGCTAGCTTCGCACGGCCTGATCGCGAAACTTGGCAGGCGTCAGACCTGTGTGGCTTTTGAACATCGCGCAGAAGTGGCTCTGGTCCGAAAAGCCGCAAGTTAGGGCGATCTCCGAAAGGGGCGTATCGGTGTTGGTCAGCAGATTCGAAGCATGCTCAATGCGGCGCTTCCGAATGTACTCTCCGATGGTCGATTGGTAGTGCTTGCGAAATTCGCGCGACAAGTGCACTGGATGCACGCCCGCGATGCCCGCCAGCTCCGCCAGGCTTGGCGCGAGCAGATACGAGTCCTCCAGCGCTTCACGCACTCTGCGCAGCCAACTGGGCGCGTTCGAACCGCCGGTTTCTCCGATCGCCCGGGCGCTCTCGGCGAGGATTTCGAGCAGAACGCCTTCAATGGCGAGCGGTGCGAGGTCGTCATCGGCACGAAACTCGCGCACCATACGATTTGCCAGCCATGAAGATGCCAGCCCGACTACTTCGCCCGGCTTTGACAGCACCGGCGCGTGCTCTCCGATGCGGCTCAAAATCAGTGGATCGATACGGACCAACAGGCAGCGCGCCTCAACATGGAACGCGTTCTCATGGAGTTCGCCCGGAGGGAGAAACCGCAGCGCACCTTCATTGCATACGCAACTGCGTTCGGCGTATGTCTCGGTATAGCTGCCCGCGAGCACCAAGCTGAGGTAGCCATGCGCGTGGCAATGCGGCGTCAGAGTCAAGCCCGCAGGAAAAACCGTCTCCGCTAACGAAAAGCTTGCGACGTCACGCCGCTTTACTACGGTTCCCGAAGTATTCGTGACTGGACATGACGCGAATTCTTGTTCAACCATTGCGCTAGTTGCATTCATAAGACTTAGACTGCGATTTTGGCCTTCCCTATTTGACGGAAGGAGCAATTATCCGTTAGCGCCTTCATTCGCAAAGTTAGGACATCATCGCTCCACCGATGCTTATTCCTATACGCAACAGAGATGCCTTTTGTTCTTTTAGTGATTCTAAAAGTGCCGTCGCGGTCGCTAGAAATTTTTAACGGTGGACACAGGTCCCAATAGCGGACGACTGGTCCCACAAACGCACACGCATTGCCCAAAATGTTTCAGCGGCGGCTAACGCGCTACTAGAATCGTTGCTTTGCAGCAATGGATTTTGCGGGCGGGAATAAGTGCCAGAAGCTATTTAACTTCCGCGCTTGTCGCGTTGGCCGGCTCCGGCCCCATGCTCTCACGGATGGTCATCGATTGATCGGTGTAGAAAGACTTTCGTCCGCTGCTGTTGAATACCTTGGGCGTCGCAACCAGGCTGTAACCCTGTTGTGTGGCAGTCAGAGTGAATACGTATTGGTCCTTCTCGCCGGAAGAAAGGCTCGCTTGAATAAGATCGGCTCCCGCCGGTCCAGGCGCGCCGCTCGCCGGCGGGCCAAGTTCGGCCATGCTGGTTGCGTAGCGTCCGAATTGAGACTGATATTGAACCTGCGCAGTGTTGATGGTGCGCACTTCGTTCTGAACGGCCAATTCCCGGGCGCTCATTTGCGCGATGTTGAACCTGGGCAGCGCGATGCCGATGATCACAAGGATGATCGCGATCACGATCAAAAGCTCAATCAGCGAAAATCCGCGCACTCCAACACGGCGCTTCAAATGCATCCTCTCCATGCTTTTAATTATGACGCGAACGCCCGCCTTAGCGTGGAACCGTGGAGGGAGGCTTCGGCTCGGCGATGATCACCGCTGGAACGTTCTCCTCGTGAACCAATTTGTTGAAGCTGCCTAAGTCCGTGGTCAACAAGTTCTTAAGGGTGGTGAGCTGCGTGTTGACCTGACTGGCTAGCTCTTCGTACACCTGAGTATCCTGAAGCGTGGGCGCGTCATCGGACCTTTCTACGCCACCAAGCAGATTCCCTAGTTTGTTGTTCAGCTTGATCGGGAAATTCAGCGGATC
>DASQJA010000049.1:0-9237 GCA_035631275.1 Bryobacteraceae bacterium | reverse complement strand
CCGGCGTGGACTCCGGCGCCCGCATGAACTACCATTCCTGCCGGCTTGTTCACAGCGATCACTGCGTCGTCTTCGTAAAGCACATCGAGCGGGAGATTCTCGGCGACCGCGCGCAGCGGAGGTGGCTCGGCAGGTTCCACTTGAATCTGCTCTGCGCCGCGCAATTGATACGAACGCTTCTGCCTCGCGCCATCGACACGAACGCGTCCCTCGCCGATCCATTCCTGCAGGCGCGACCGGCTGTACTCGGGCAGCCGCGCGTGCAGGTATGCGTCCAGGCGTTGTCCGGCGTCGGAGGCCGCGGCTTCGAGTTGGATCATCGCCACGCGCTTACTTGCCCGTCCAGCAGGCGGCGCGTTTTTCAAGGAAAGCCGTTATTCCTTCTTGAGCGTCGTCAGCCAGCGAGTTCATGCTCATGACTTCTTTCGCGTAGGCGTAAGCTTTCGGCTGGTCGAGATCGATTTGCGCGTAGAACGCCTGCTTGCCAAGCGCGACGATGAAGCTCGACGCCTGCGCGATCTGGCAGGCGAGATTTCGGGTCTCGGACTCGAGCTGGTCCACCGGAACCGCTCGATTAATCAAGCCCCACTCGACTGCCGTCGCCGCGTCCACCATCTTGCCGGTCAGCAGCATTTCGAGCGCGTGCTTGCGCCCGATCGCGCGCGTGAGCGCGACCATCGGCGTGGTGCAGAACAATCCGATCTTGACTCCGGGCGTGGCAAATTGCGCGGTGTCGCTCGCGACAGCGAGGTCGCAGGTCGCGACTAACTGACAACCGGCCGCTGTTGCGATCCCTTGCACTTGGGCAATCACCGGCTGCGGAATGGATTGAATTTTCGTCATGAGCTCGGTGCAGACATCGAAGATGCGCCGGTAGTCGGCGACGGTGCGGCCTGTCATTTCGCTCAAGTCGTGTCCAGAGCTGAAGGCCTTGCCAGTCGAGGCCAGGATGATCCCACGAACATTGGGGTCACTCGCGAGTTGATCCAGCGCTGCGATCAATTGCCGCATCAGCTCGAGCGATAGTGCATTGCGCCGGTCGGGCCGGTTCAATGTGATGATCCCGAGCTGCCCATCGATGGAGGTCAATAGGTCAGGCATAAAGGCTCCTACTCGGAGTGTACTCCCGCGATCGCCAGCAGTTGGGTCTAAGCTCTCGCGGAAAATCGGTCGTGGACCGCCATTAGGGCAAAACACACTATTGGCATGCTTTGCAGGCCGGATTCGGCCCTCGCGTGGACGACAATCCTATGGCAAGAGAAATGCCCGAGTCGCGCCCATGGACCGTTCTCAAGAGGAGAACAGGATAACCAAAAAGATCGAACGCCTGTTGAGTTCTTTGCGTGAGGCCATTCACGATGCGCTAGGCGACTCGAACGACGTCGCTGCGTGGGCCTGCCCGAAGCCGCTCTCGCGGAAAAAGAGATCGCCGATCTTGAGGAGGAGACCGAGCGCGAGCTCCCCTCGCTCGAGCTGGTAGAGCGCGACGGTCCGTTGTTTCTGACCGATGCGTGACGAGGGCTTTCCTCTGCGAACTTGGCATCGCGGTTTTCCATTAAGGCGAGTTACGTTGCCCGCTGTAGTCCTCGCCCTCGCCTGAGCTTGTACAAATCGGCTGTTAACCGCGTCTAACCTATAGCCGTCGTCGAGCTGGAGCGTGCGACGATCGTGAGCGATAGACACAATGTAACGACGGGGTGACGAATGAAAACACAGGTGTTTTTTACAATGGCTGCCGTTGTGTTCGCTGGGCATGCCGCAGCACAGACCTTCGATCGTAGGGCCAACATCCGGCCGGATGGACCTCCTGGCGAAGGCCGTTGCAATGTTGAGGTGGTAGTGGACGGGGTGGCAGAGATCGAGATTCGAGGCGACGACGCAGCGATGCGAAATCTGGGCGGGCAAGCGCCACAGTGGCGCCGCTTTGACTGCACGCGTCCGCTGCCGCCCGATCCGGGCGATTTTCGCTTCCGAGGACTGGAAGGCCGCGGCAAGCAGCAACTGATCCGCGATCCGCGCAACGGCGGAACGGCGGTGATTCGAATCGAGGATCCTCAGCCTGGCGCCGGCCGTTACATCTTCGAGTTGGCGTGGGCGGGGCGCGGCGGTCCGCCTGAGCGCGACTTCGATCGGGGCCGCGGTGATCGCGACCGTGATCGCGATGACTTCTATCGTGGACGCGAAGATTATTACCGGCGCGACGACTGGCGACAGCGCTTCTTCCAACATGTGCGCGAGGACCTGGAGCATGTCCGTTCCGTCACATTTCCTATCGGCGCCGACCAGTATCGTCTGGCCCGCACACTGCAAGAGTTGGACGAGCTGCAGGACAAGCTCGCGCGCCATTATTACGATGAGCGCGAATTGAACGAGGTGATCGAGTCGCTCGATCGCGTTCTTCGAGACAACCGCTTATCCGGGCGCAACCGCGATGTACTCACCGAGGACCTGAACCGCATGCGCGAGTTCCGAGAGCATCACGAAGAGTGGTGGCGACGGTAAGGTCGGTGTAGCAGAACGCGGCTAGGCGTTACTCGCTCTCGCCGCCGCTGACCTTCAACACGGCCAGGAAGGCTTCCTGCGGAATCTCGACGCGGCCGACGCGTTTCATCCGCTTTTTGCCTTCCTTCTGCTTTTCGAGCAGTTTGCGTTTGCGCGTGATGTCGCCGCCGTAGCACTTGGCCAGCACATTCTTGCGCATGGCGGGGATGTTCTCGCGCGCGATCACTTTGTTGCCTATGGCCGCCTGTAGCGCGACTTCGAACATCTGCCGCGGGATCAGCTTGCGCAAGCGCTCGATCAGCAACTTGCCGCGTTCGTAGGCAAAATCCTTGTGCACAATGATGCTCAGGGCGTCCACTGGATCACCCGCCACCAGCACGTCCAGTTTCACCATGGGCGAGACGCGATAGCCGGAAAGATGATAATCGAACGACGCGTAGCCGCGTGACGCCGACTTCAGCCGGTCATAAAAATCGAGCACGATCTCGTTCAGCGGCAGTTCGTATTGCAGCATCACGCGGCCGGTGCCGATATATTCGAATTTTTTCTGCGTGCCGCGCTTTTCTTCGAGCAGCTTGAGAATCTCGCCGACGTATTCTTCTCGCGTGATCACTGTCGCGTCCAGGATCGGCTCTTCGATCTGCTTGATCCCGGCTGGGTCCGGAAATTTGCTTGGGTTTTCGACATCGAGCACGTCGCCGTTGAGCGTGGTGATCTTGTAGCGAACGCTCGGCGCGGTGGTGATCAGATCGATTTCGAATTCGCGCTCCAGCCGCTCCTGCACGATCTCCAAGTGCAGTAACCCGAGAAATCCGCAGCGGAATCCGAAACCCAGCGCGACCGAGTTTTCCGGCTCGAAGTTAAACGCGCTATCGTTGAGCCGCAACTTTTCGAGCGCTTCGCGAAGCCGCCCGTGCTCGTGCGACTCCACTGGATAAAGCCCGGCGAACACCATCGGCTTGATCTCTTCAAAGCCAGGCAGCGGTTCAGCGGCAGGGTTCTCGGCGGTGGTGATCGTATCGCCGATCTTGGCGTCAGAGACGGTCTTTATGTTGGCGAACAGGTATCCGACTTCGCCCGCCGCCAGCTCCTCGCAAGGGATCGGCTTGGGCGATTGATAGCCGAGACCTTCCACTTCGAAGATCGCGCCGTTCGACCACAGCTTGATTTTCTGCCGCATCCGCAGCCGGCCTTCGACCACACGTGCAAGGATTATCACGCCGCGGTAGGGATCGAACCAGGAATCGAAAATCAGCGCCCGCAGCGGAGCATCGGGCGAGCCGGGCGGCAGTGGAACGAGATGCACCACTGCTTCGAGCACGTCCTTCACACCGAGGCCTTGCTTGGCGCTCACCAGGATCGCATCTTTGGCCGGTAATCCGATGACCTGCTCGATCTGCTCGCGAATCCGCTCCGGCTCAGCCGACGGCAGATCGATTTTATTGATCACCGGAACGATTTCGAGATTGTGGTGCAGCGCCAAATACGTGTTAGCGAGTGTCTGCGCCTCGACGCCCTGCGATGCGTCTACCACCAGCAGCGCACCCTCGCAGGCCTGCAAGCTGCGCGAAACTTCGTACGTGAAATCCACATGCCCCGGCGTGTCGATCAAATTGAGCTGATACGTATTGCCGTCGTCGGCTTTGTAATTCAACCGCACCGCGTGCGCTTTGATCGTGATGCCGCGCTCGCGCTCCAGATCCATCGAGTCCAGAACCTGCTCCATCATTTCGCGTTGCGACAGCGCGCCCGTCACTTCGAGCAGGCGATCGGCGAGCGTCGACTTACCGTGGTCGATATGCGCAATGATAGAGAAATTGCGTATGAACTGAGGATCCATGCGGTAGAATGAGGACCTGAACTCAGTTTAGCTGAATGAGCGTTCCAACCCAAGGAAATCTGACTGCAAGTGGAATGAAGTTCGCCATTATCGTGGCGCGCTTCAACAGCTTCATCACCGATCGTCTGCTCCAGGGCGCGGAAGATGCGCTGAGGCGTTCCGGCGCGAAGGCAGAGGATGTCGAGATCGTCAAAGTTCCCGGTTCCTGGGAATTGTCGCTGGTTGTGAAAACGCTGGCCACTGCCAAACGGCACGACGCGATCATCGCGCTCGGCGCGGTGATCCGCGGCGAAACGCCGCACTTCGATCACGTCGCCAATCAGGCTTCCAGCGGACTCGCAAGCGTCCAGCTTGAGACCGGCATCCCGATCGCGTTCGGCGTTCTGACCACCAACACCGTCGAGCAAGCCATCGATCGCGCGGGCGGTAAGAGCGGCAATAGAGGATACGACGCCGCCATCACCGCGATCGAGATGGCCGACGTCATCCGCAAGCTGCGTAAGTAAAGAGTAGATGTCATGGCGGCGCGTCACAGATCCCGTCAACGCGCCTTGCAGGTGCTGTATCAGTGGGACCTGCGCAAGCAGTCCGTCGACGACGCCATCGCGTCTTTTTACGACACCCTTTATTCCGAAGAAGAACAGGACCGCAGACCGGGCCGGGATGAGTTCATGGAAGACTTGGCGCGCGGCACTTCCGAGATGGCGGGCGACATCGACCGCCGCATCTCCGAAAAAGCGGAAAACTGGAAGCTCGATCGAATGCCGCTAGTCGACCGCAATGTGCTCCGCATGGCAATCTACGAAATGAGCCGCAAGGAGACGCCGCCGGCGGTAGTGATTGACGAAGCGCTTGAGCTGGCGCGCCAGTTCTCGGGCGACGAGTCGGTCTCTTTCATCAACGGCGTCTTGGACGCCGTTCATCGAGACCTGACATCCGATAATTGATCTGAGCGGGTACTCATCTCGAAAATGAATATCCTATTCGTGGCTTCGGAAGCCACCCCCTTCGCCAAGACTGGCGGCCTAGCCGACGTAATCGGTTCGCTTCCCGCAGCGTTAACGGCGCGAGGAGAACGAGCCGCGGTCGTGCTGCCTGCCTATCGCGAAAACGTGTATCCGACCGCGCCGCGCGAGGCGTATCGACGCCTCTGGATACCGCTTGGAGCAGGATACGCCGTGCGCATCACGCACGCCGTGGCGCGTGGCGTAGACTTCTACTTCGTCGACTGCCCACCGCTGTACGATCGAGTCGGCATCTACGGCCACTCGGACGATTACTTGCGCTTCGGCGTGCTCTCGATGGCAGCGCTCGGCGTCGCACGGTATCTTTTTTTGCCAGACATCATTCACTGTCACGACTGGCAGACCGGACTGCTACCGGTCTATCTGCGCGAGAACTTCGGTGGCGACCCGACCTACGCCAGCGTAAAGACGCTGTTCACCATCCATAACCTTGGCTATCAGGGCCAATTCGGTCCCGCGGCTCTAGCGCCGCTCGGCCTTAACCCACGCTGGTTCAATCCGAGTCAGCTGGAATTCTTCGGAAACCTGAATTTACTAAAGGCCGGCATTGCATGGTCCGACAGGGTCAGTACGGTGAGTCCAAGCTATGCTCGCGAGATTCAGACGCGCGAGTACGGATTCGGGCTGGATGGTTTTCTCGCCCAACACGGCCCGGTGGAAGGGATCCTGAACGGTGCTGATTACGACCATTGGAGTCCAGAGCACGACCCCTTCATCGCTCGCAACTATTCTGCCGACGATCTGCGCGGAAAGCGGGAATGCAAGCGACAGTTGATCGCGGAAATGGGCCTGCCAACGGACACGCTGGAGCGTCCGGTGATCGGCATGGTTTCGCGGTTCGCCGCGCAAAAGGGGTTTGACCTGATCGCCGAAGTGGGCTCCCGCCTGCTGGCCGAAGATGCCGCCATGACCGTGCTCGGTTCGGGGGAAACCGGCTACCAGGATATGTTCCGGTCGCTCGCGCAAACCTATCCGCGCAAAGTGGGTCTGAGGGTCGGCTACGACGAGGCGATTTCGCATCGGATCGAGGCGGGAGCGGACATGTTCCTGATGCCCAGCCGTTACGAACCCTGCGGTCTGAATCAGATGTACAGCCTGCGCTACGGCACCGTTCCGGTGGTCCGCGCCACCGGCGGCCTGGATGATACCATTGATGAGACAACCGGGTTCAAATTCCGGGATTATGCCGGAATCGCCCTGCTGGATGCGGTTGGTTTAGGGCTTAAAGCCTATCGTGATCCCGGCCGATGGACCATGCGGATGCGGGCGGGGATGCGAAAGGATTTTTCGTGGAACGCTTCGGCAGTGGAGTATATGCGGCTGTACCGGCGGCTTAAGGGCTGTTGAATCCTTTTGGCTGCTTCGACATCTGATAACAGGAGACATTTGAAAGATATGGCTGGTGCGAACACTTTAAACTTCACGGACGCGACTTGGGATAAAGAGGTGCTGAACTCGGAGGTGCCCGTCCTAGTGGACTTCTGGGCGGAATGGTGCGGGCCGTGCCGCATGATGACTCCGACCATCGATGCCATCGCGAATGACTATACGGGCCGCATAAAGGTCGGCAAGCTGAACGTCGATGAGAACGGCGCCACCGGGATGCGTTACAAAGTCATGAGCATTCCCACGCTGCTGCTGTTCAAGGGCGGCCAAGTGGTGGAGAGCAAGATCGGCACGACGAGCAAGGTCGATCTCCAAAAGATGATCGACGCGCATGTCGGCATGGCCGCCGCGCAAAAGCTGGCGTAAGAGCAAAAACACGAAAGAACCTGAAGCGCCCGAGCATCCTCTCGCTCGGGCGTTTCTATGTTTGTCAGCTCAATTGAAATGGGAGGGTCGGATCGGCTCCGTCCCGTCCTTCTTTCCAGAACGGCACCAGGATCGCCAGTTCTCGCTCATCGTTCGCGGCGTGTAAACTCTGGTCGGTTGTGAAGTCCACTTGGATCGGCAAATTCGGCTGTGAGTAGGCGGAAATTGGAATCCTGTAGGAGTGTTCGCCTTCGGCCGAGAACGTCGATGGCGGAATTGTGACGCCATTCACGTTCGCCGCGAGTGTTACCGGGCCAGGGATTGTCGTGCGGAAATCGAAACGAAGCGTTGAAAAAGCAGCGGAAGACGGACAACGTACCTCAATGGAGAAACGTTTTTTGGTCCAGCGGAAACTGTTTTGTTCCAGGTCATGCCAGCCCTCCAGCAGCTTCACTGAGTAGCGCTGGCAAACGCGGCTTTCGAGCAGACAAAAGGCGCGCTCGTCGCGGTCGAGCCGGGCTGGCTCCGAGGTGCGCGTATCGCCTGCAGTCATGAAATCGTGCAAGTTCCATCCGGTCTGATGTAGCAGACGTCGCAGCGCGGCTTCGGAGAAGATCCAATGGTTGGTGTAGTCGTGATTGCACTCATCGGGATCGAGTAGATAGACCAGCGCCTCTTCCGCCATCGGATTTCCTAGCGGCGTTCGCTTCGCGATGCGAGTGCTGAGCAGGCAGTACCGCACCCGGCTCGCCAGTGCCTCCAGAACGTAATAGGGATTTTTCAGATGGTAGAGGATACCTAAGAAGAACGCCAGGCCGAAGACATCGTCTGGCAGCGAGAACTGCGTGTCCAAGTCAATCGATCGCAGGGCGACAGAAGATTGAAGCGCGCCCTTCAGAGCCTCGAATCCGCGAAGCTGGTTCTGATTGGTGTGGGCGCTGTCCACCGCGACCACCTGGCATCCCAGAGTTTCGAGGAAGAATGAATTGGTGCCGTCCGCGCAGCCGATGTCAAGAATCGGATCGCCGCTCACTAAATCCAGAAGCCGTCGCCGGGGGCCAGAGAGCAGCTCGTCAAGAATCCCGTAGATGGTCAGCGTCCGATAGGGATACCACTGGATTTGCCGAGGCGCCAGCTCCATCTTGACCTGCTCCAGGCTCTTTTCGAAAGTCACAGCGCGATCGCGCAATTCACGTATGTCGTATTCGGGCATAAAGTTCGATGCTACCTGACCATTCGGGCGAGCATGGCGTCGACTTCCGCTCGGCTCGGCGCCGAAGTCTGCGCGCCCACTCGCGTCACGGAGATCGCCGCGGCCGCGTTGGCGAATCGGAGCGCGTCTTCGATTCGCTCCCCCGCCTCGGCGAGCGAGACTGCGAGGGCGGCGTTGAACGTATCGCCTGCAGCGGTCGAGTCCACTGCCTGGACAGGGAAGGGAGGAGATGCGATGGTCTCACTTGGGCCGCAGTAGACGCAGCCTTGGTCGCCGAGTTTGACGATCACCGCTCGCACTCCAAGTTCGCGGATCTTATGGCCGAGCGCGGTCGCATCGTCGATGGTCAAGCGGTCCGGATGCACGCCGGCAAGTATGCATGCTTCGTTCTCGTTCGGGGTGGCGATATCGACGAGGTCGAGAACTTCCTTGGGGAGGGCGCGCGCCGGCGCGGGATCGAGAATGCAGGCAGCGCCCACGCGCCGTCCTTCACCGAGAGCCGCAGCGACTGTTTCCAGCGGTATTTCGAGCTGCAGCAGGACACAGCGCGCCCCGTCGAATGCCCAGCGCTCTTTGGCGATGTCGCTTGGGGATAGAAGCGCGTTCGCCCCGGGCGCAACCGTGATGGAATTCTGCCCGGCATTGTCGACATGAATGCAGGCTACACCGGTGGCAGCAGCCGCGGTATCGAGAACCGGAGTTACATCCACGCTCGCCAGATTCGCTTTGAGCGCTGCGCCGAACGAATCGGCGCCGACGCGTCCGATCATTCGCACGGGCGTCCCGTTGCGCGCCAGTTTCCCGGCTGCGAAAGCTTGATTCGCGCCCTTACCTCCTGGGACGGTTTGAAAATCGCGCCCGAGAACGGTTTCGCCCGGCAGTGGGAGCCGGTCGACCGAAAAGAC
>DASQJA010000048.1:0-7253 GCA_035631275.1 Bryobacteraceae bacterium | reverse complement strand
CAAGAAGTTCTTCGGCGCCGCGCGCAACACCGAAGACGGCGGCAGCCTGACGATCATTGCGACCGCGCTGGTCGATACCGGCAGCCGCATGGACGAGGTCATCTTCGAAGAGTTCAAGGGTACCGGCAATCAGCAAATCGCGCTCGACCGCCGCCTGCTCGAAAAGCGCATCTTCCCGACCATCGACATCCAGCGCTCCTCGACCCGCAAGGAAGAGCTGTTGCTGCCGCGCGCCACGCTCAACCGCGTGTGGATCCTGCGCAAGCTGCTGACCCAGCTCAACGCGGTCGAGGCGATGGAATTCCTCATCGACAAGATGGACAAGACCAAGACCAACGAGGAGTTCCTCGAGTCGATGAACGCCTGATCCAGCGGGCGGGCGTCTCAGTGGCCGTCTACCCGCAGTGATTTCTCCGCGCGATAAGCGTATAACTTCCAGACGTGCACAACCTGAAAAGCCGCCACCTAGCGGCGCTCGCCCTGGTGGGCTGGTATCTGATGATGCCGCCCGATTCCGCCAAAGTCCCGCATGATGTCGATACCGGTGTTCCGCTAGCGCATTGGATCGTCGTCAGCACCTACGACACCGAGGAGAACTGCGAGGGCGCTCTCACCGGTATCCAGAACAGCCAGACCGATCCGATCACGCTGGACAAAACCGGCAAGCTCAAGCGTCTAGACAAGCACGACGACGCATTGGGAAAAGCGCGCGCCCTGAATGCGGCCTGCGTCGAAAGCGACGACATCCGGCTCAAGGGCAGCAGTAAGAAGTCGGAGTAGCGCGCACTCCGCAATGAGCCTGCGGGGAAATTCAGGAGTCGGGACGCTTCAGCTCCCGGTAGTAATCTTCTCCTGGTACACGAGAATCTCTACCCGCCGGTTGCTTCGACGCCCGCTGGTCGTGCTGTTGCTGGCGATCGGCTTGCTCGCTCCGTAGGAGACGACGCGGACCTGGGTCGGATCGACGCCGTTCTTGCCGATCAAATATCCCGCGACTCCATCGGCGCGCCGCTGTCCGAGCTGGTAGTTGTAGTCCTCCCTGCCGACGTTGTCGGTATGCCCGGCAATAACGAAAACGCGCGAGGCCGCCGGCCCGGCGTCGTTAGATCCCTGCAGGTCCTCGAGAAATCCATCGATCTCGTGCTTCGCGTTCGGCGTCAGCGCAGAGGATCCGAAGGCGAAGGTTGGGCCGTTGCTGGAATCCAGCACCAGCTTCCGTTCGAGCGTGAGATTCTGCAATCCGGCAAGAGCTCTATCGGCCTTGGCGTCCGTGCCGCTCAGGCGGGTGTTGATAGGATCGAGCTGTTCCCGGGTCCAGTTACGCGTGGCGAGGCATCCAGTGGCCGTGAAAAGCAAAACCGCCCCCGCAAAGATTCGGGCCGCATTCCGGCCAGATACGCAGCTCGTGTTCGTGTTCAAAATCGGATTAGAACCGTTGAACATGCGTTATTTCCTCCCATGCTGTGCTACCGAAATTGTGGCACAGCTGTATTTTGAGGCTAGAGTTGGCGAGTCTGCACGCAGGGGTTTGTTCTGGCGCTGTCCCACCCTTTTGCTTTCTGGTAAACGCCCAGCATGAAGCTGCGCCACGCAGCCGCTATAGCGCTTGTGCTGCTTACTGGGTGCAGCACTGGACAGCCCGTCGTCGCGGCTGAACCGACTGCATGGAAGATCATGCAACCGCCGTGGATCGAGGGCCAAGCGTACCCAACTCGCCTCGATGAGACCGCACCGCTTTCCAAGTGGATCGCTTCGGACAGACGCAACTACCCGACTCAGAACGAGTGCGAACAAGCTCTCGAAAGATTGGGGGAAGAATTACGCCGCGCGGCTGCGGGCCTTCCGAAGACCTTCAAGCCGCTCCCTAACCCTTATGACAAGGCACGCTGCGTCTCAATAGACGATCCGAACCTGAGATGAAACTAGCGACCGTATTCAAAATCAAGCGGACCGGGTCCACGAGGGGCGTTCGTTCTGGACGTGGCCCGCCGCCCCTTTGCTTTCTGGTAACGGCCAGCTCCCCTTGACATATGAACAGAATTTCTTGTACAAAGGTACACAATGCTGTTCAAGCGCGAAAGTGCGACGACCGAACCGCGACGTATCGAAATCCTGGAAGCTGCGCTGCGAATCGTGGCCGACGGCGGTCCTGACGCGATCACGTTTCGCCGCGTCGCTGAGCGCGCCGGGGTTCCGCTCGGGTCCCTCACCTACTACTTCGAATCGCGCGAAGAGCTTCTGCGCGAAGCGTTTCGCCTCTATCTCTCTGAAGCGGCCGCTTTTGTCCGCAACGTCGAAGAAGGAAGCCGCCCGCATACGCCTTCGCAAGTCATAGATACGGTCATGACGATCATGCGCCGCGAATTCTCGGACGATCCCGCGATGGTTCGGGTCGAATACGAACTCATTCTCTATGCCGTCCGCGAACCTGAATTGGCGCGCGAGTTCAATGCGTATGAGCGCTGGATGGAAACCAAGCTCGCGGGCTCTCTGGAAGCTATCGGGGCGCCCCGCCCTATCGATGCAGCCCGCACGATCATCGACGTGGCGCGCGGATTCGAAATCGAACGCCTGACCCATCCGCACGCCGAGCTCGAAGACTTGCAGCGCAGACTGCGCCTGGTCATCGACGCACTACTGAATGAGCATCCGGCGCCGGCATCAGAACGAAGTCACCGGCCGCGTCGTGCGCGCGTGTCGGATCAAAGGCGGAGGTCCGCGCCATGACGATTCCACATCTTCCGGCAAACGCTGCGAGCCAGGATGTGTTGGCCGCCATCGAAAGCGCCGGTGGGGCGGTTATCGATCGCCTCGTCTCGCCGGATTTCATGGACGAGATCGCAGCCGAACTTCGCCCATGGATCGAAAAAACCCCCACCGGATCAGACCAATTCGAAGGACACCGGACCCGGCGCACCGGCGGCCTTATCGCTCGCTCGCCGAAAAGCCGCGAACTCATCACCCATCCGCTGGTACTCGATGTCAGCAAGCGGATGCTTAGCCGCGCTACCAGCATTCAACTCAATGCAACCCAGGCCATCACGATCGGACCCGGAGAACCGGCTCAGGTAATCCATCGCGATCAGTGGGCCTTCGACATGTATCCGTTCGCGAAAGACTATCAGGTGATCGCCAACGCGATCTGGGCGATGACCGACTTCACCGAGCAGAACGGCGCCACCCGCGTGGTGTTCGGAAGCCACAGGTTCGAAGACAAGCTGAGGTTCAACGAAGCCGATACCGTACCGGTGGAGATGGGCAAAGGCTCGGTGTTCGTGTATCCCGGGACTACCTATCACGGCGGCGGAGCGAATCGATCCGACGCTAGTCGAATCGGCATCTCTCTCAGCTACAGCGCTTCGTGGTTACGTCAGGAGGAGAATCAGTATCTCGCCGTTCCGATCGAGATCGCCAGGACGCTATCCGAGGAACTGCTCCGTCTGATGGGGTATCAGCGCGGCGCGTACGCTCTCGGATATGTCGACGATCTGCGCGACCCGATGGAATTCGTACGACCCGATCTGGCCAGGCGCGGAATGGCTAACTGATCCGAATCGATCCGCATCGAAATCTGAATGGAGTGGGCTATGAAAATCCAGCACCTGCAAAATACGGTCACCGGCGAGCAAGTCGCCGAGACTCTAAATCGCGAGGGCGTGGCGATCGTCGATAACCTGCTGAGCATCGCTCAAGTCGATGAAGTTATGGCCGAGCTGCGGCCGTGGATGGAAAAGACCAAACCGTGCACCGATACGTTCAACGGGCGCAATACGCGGCGCACCGGCGCCTTGATCGCGCGCTCGCCGATATGCCGCAAACTCGTGATGCATCCGCTCGCGATCTCCACCGCCGGCAAAGTTCTTTCACACGCCACCAGCTATCAACTCCATCTCACGCAGGTTATCTCTGTGGGTCCGGGCGAGCCAGCGCAGGCGATTCACCGCGATCAGTGGGCATTCGATCTGTTCAGCTTCCCAAAAGGCTACGAAGTTCAGTTCAATATGATCTGGGCGATGACGGACTTCACCGATGAAAATGGCGCGACCCGAGTGATTCCGGGGAGCAATCGATTCGATGACAGACTGCAATTCACCGAAGCGGACACCCTGCCGGCGGAGATGAGCAAGGGATCCGTGCTTTGTTACACCGGCAGCGTGTATCACGGCGCAGGCGCTAACCGCTCCAGCGACGCCCGCATCGGACTGCAATTCATTTACAACCTCTCGTGGCTGCGGCAGGAAGAGAATCAGTACCTGGCGTGTCCACTCGAAATCGCGCGCACGCTGCCGGTCGAATTGCTGCGCCTGATGGGATATGCGCGCGGAGCGTTTTCGCTGGGATACGTGGGTGATCTGATGGATCCGCTGGAAGTAGTGCGCCCGGAAATCGCGAACGACGCGCCGGATCAATTGGAGAACACGGCCGCACTGCTGAAGACGCGAGTGGACCGCGAGCGGCAGAACGCCCGCCAAAAAGGTCTGGAAGCGGTTGATCTGGAAGGTGCTCAACTCCAAGGAGATAAACGATGACGACCACTAACCGTTATGCAAAGCCGATCGATGCCATCGAATGGAGCGTGCCTGAAAACTTCGAAAGCTGCTTCAAGTGGGAATACGAGGATGGCAGCGAATCGCTCCATCGTCTGTATGAAAAGGGCAAGAAGCTGCAGTGGAACGCCAGCAATCGTATCGATTGGTCGCTCGATCTTGATCCCGAAAATCCGCAGGAGCTGCCGGACGAGTATCTGCCGATTTTCGGATCGCCGGTCTGGGAGCGGCTCACCAACAAGGAGCGCGCCGATTTGCGGCGCCATTCGCAGGCTCACGACCTTTCGCAGTTCCTGCACGGCGAGCAGGGCGCTCTCATCTGCACCGCCAAGATCGTCCAGCAGGTTCCCGACGTCGAAGCGAAGTTCTATGCCGCCACGCAGGTGATGGATGAAGCGCGGCACGTCGAGGTGTACAAGCGCCTGCTGCACGAGAAATTCGATCTCGCCTATCCGATCGTGCCGCCGCTGCAAAGCCTGATCGGAGACATCTTGCGCGATTCGCGCTGGGATATGACCTACCTCGGGATGCAAGTGCTGATCGAGGGACTCGCGCTCGCCGCGTTCGCCGGTATCCGCGATATGGCAAAGAACTCGCTGGCCTCCGCGGTGAACGCGTACGTGATGCAGGATGAGGCGCGCCATGTCGCCTTCGGCCGCCTCGCGCTGCGCGAATACTATCCACACTTGAGCCAGAAGGAGCGCGATGAGCGCGAGGAGTTCGTGGTCGAGGCGTGCTACACGATGCGCGATCGGTTCAACTCGCGCGACGTGTACGACCAGCTGGGCCTGCCGACGAAGGAGTGCATCGAATGGGAGGAGAACTCGCCCGGGATGAAGGAATTCCGCGCGGCCCTCTTCACCCGCATCGTGCCGGCAATCAAGGACATCGGGCTGTGGGGACAGCGAATTCAGAAAGCCTATTCCGATATGGGAGTGCTTCCGTTTGCGGACGTGAATCTCGACGAGATGGCCGCCCACGATGAGTCGATCGCGATCGAGTTCGACCGCGCGTCGAGACAGTAGCCGGACGATGATGGAACAACAGATCGAGCGAATGCTTTATCTGCTGGACGTAGTAGATGAAGCGACCAGCTGGCAGTACCTGTCTCTCGTAGCTCGTGCATTCCTGGCTGCTGAACTCCGCGACTTCGAGGAGGCAATCGACGTGGTGCGAGACGAACTCGCTTGCTGGGGAGTCTAGTCGGATGAAGGTCAATTTCTCGGTTAAAGACAAGGTCGCGATCGTCACCGGAGGCTCCAAGGGAATCGGCCGCGCAATTGCCATGACGCTGGCCGAGAACGGCGCCGATGTAGCAATCGCTGCGCGGGGCCGGGAGGCGCTCGACCAGACCCGAGCCGAGATCGAAGCGACCGGCCGCCGATGCATCGCGGTGTCGGCCAATATGGCCGACGAGAATGAATGGCAGCGGCTCGTCGATGAGACTATTGCGGCATTCGGCGGCGTCGACATTCTGGTCAACAACGCGGCGGCTGACGCCGGGTACGGCCCGATCGCGAAGACCAAAAGCACGCGATGGGACCTCGTGATGAAGGTGAATCTGAAGGCGCCGTTTATGCTGTCCAGCTTGTGCCTTCCTTCGATGAAGTCGCGCGGCGGCGGATCGGTGATTCACATCACCTCGAACGAGGCCATTCGTCCGAGCTTCGGGCTGGGAGCGTATTCAGTGAGCAAAGGAGCGCTGGTCACGTTGGCTCAGGTCTGTGCGAAGGAATGGGCGCGCGACAAGATCCGGGTTAACTGTATCGCGCCCGGACTGGTTCGTACGGTAATGGCGGCGCCGCTGGTCGAGATGGCCGAAAAGTTTGGGCGCTATCCGAACCCGCTGAATCGCGCGGCGGAGCCGGAAGAGATCGCCGGTCTCGCGCTCTACCTTGCAAGCGATGCGGGCAGTTACGCGACCGGGCAAACGTTTGTAGTTGACGGAGGCGAACTCGTGCTCGCGCCCAGCGATCAAACCTGAGGACTATTCAAAATACCGATGTGCTGTCCTGTCCTTTTGCTTTCTGGTAAACGGCCAGCATGAAGCTCGTCAACGCAACCGGCCTTGCGGAGTATCGTCCTTGGAGTTGTTTCGTCGCCTAGCGTGGATCCTGCTCAAAGTCGTCGGCGGCATTCTGCTGCTGGTTCTGCTGCTGACCGGTGCGTGCATTTGGTACATGAAGCCCCCGTCGGATACCTCGCTCCAACGCCGCTTCTATGAGCGTCGGGCCGACCTGGAACAGATTGTCAAGATGATGGAACAGGACGTGCACATGTTCAGGATTGCCCAGGACTTCACCTGGAGCGACGACCCTGTTTCCATCAGAAAGATAAAAATCTCCGAGGACCGATGGAATCAATATCGAGAGATTTTTCGCCACGCAGGTGTGCCGAAAGGTACGAGCAAAGACTCGGCAGGAGACATTGAAATCATCGCGTGGACGGCTGGATTAGCAATAGCGGGAACGACCTTGAGCTACGTCCATTGTGGAAAGAAAACATCGACCGATCTGGAGAAGGCCCTCTTACCCTGCATCGAGCGAAAGGAATCAGGTGAGCTTCGGGAAAAAGATGTCTTTATCCGATACAAACGAATCGAGGGAGATTGGTACATCTACCAATTTTCGGACTGAAATAGAGCGACCAATGACTCCCCACTGACGGACACAGGTTCAGCATGAAGCCACGCCACGCCGCCGCGCT
>DASQJA010000047.1:0-7807 GCA_035631275.1 Bryobacteraceae bacterium | reverse complement strand
CGGAAGGCGGTACCACCATTCGAGAAGACCGGCCCCGCGCGACGATGATCGTCCGGCAGCTGAAGCTTCGCTGCGATCGAAATTCAGCCCGCGCTCGAATTGCCAGCGGCTGAAGAAATAGACCACTGCGACCCACAGAAGCAAGGTGACCACGCTGAACCACGAGAACTTTCCGGTTGCCAGCTCGGCCGTAGCATTCCATGGCCAGTACGGCGCAGGCTCGCCGGAGAAGATCTGCCGCAATCGGCCGCGCGGTCCATTAAGCAGCAAGGCCTGGGGCAACGCGGCGCAAAGCACCAGCAGAAAAACCACGATCTCGCGTATGCGCTTGCGCGCGAGCAGACGGATCAGCAGATCCCGCACGCCCGCCGATAGAAGAAGGTTGATGGCGACGAAAGGAATCAGCACCGCCGGAGCCCAGATCGGAACTGACGGGTTCAGGGCCAGGCCGACGCCGGCTCCAATCAACAGCATCAGCATCTCGATGCTGGTGGAAACTCGCAAGGCTACCTCGATCCAGAACAGACTGCCACGCGGAACCGGGTAAACCAGAAGCTTGCGGATGTCCAACGACGAACCCATGGACGCCGTCAGCACCGGAATGAATTGCCAATAGAGGAAACACAGGAGGAGCGCGCCGGGAATCGCGCCACCCAGGCTGGGCAACTCCGATGGGCTCGAAAGCAGGTACGCGGCGATCACTGACAAGTAACCGAACAGGCCATACCAGATCAGCCCCATAATCCCGGTGAACGCAACGCCCACCTGATTTGCGCGCGGGAACCGGTTCCGGGTTGAGCGCCATTGCGCCCATAAAATTACGCGGGTCCGCGAGTTTAACATCAAAGCCAATCCAAGGTTTCTGCGGGCCGCTCCGCGCCCACGGCGCGCACGAAGATATCTTCTAAGGTTTCAGATCCGCTCCGCAGTTCGGCCATGGTGCTGTCTAAAACCAGACGGCCCTGCTGGATGATGGCGACCCGATCGCACAAGCGTTCTACGACTTCCAGAACGTGTGAAGTGAGGAACATGGTGGCTCCCCGCCTTACCTGTTCCAGCAGAATCTCCTTCATCAGACGGGCACCCACCGCGTCCACACCCTCGAACGGCTCGTCCAGAAGAAACAGCTCCGGCCGGTGAATCAGCGCCGCTGCCATCGCGATGCGTTTGCGCATGCCCTTCGAGTAGTCGCCGATCAACTTGCGCGGCTCGCTGTCGAGTTCGAACAGCTCGAGCAACTCTTGGCCGCGCTCTCGCGCCACCGACCGGTCGAGACCATACATCCGCCCTACAAATTCGGTGAACTCAGGGCCGGTAAGATGATCGAACAACAGAGACTCGTCGGGTACCAGACCGATCTTGCCCTTTACCTCCAGCGCGCGCTCGGGCATCGGGAGACCGAGCAACTCTATGCTGCCGGAGGTTGGGGGCGCGAGTCCCATCAGCATGCGGATGGTTGTGGTTTTACCTGCGCCGTTTGGCCCCAGGAAGCCGAAAAAGCAGCCACGTGGAACTTCGAGGTCCAGGCCGTCGACCGCGGCTTTGGATCCGTACACTTTGCGGAGATTGCGAACCGAAATCGCGGCGGACATGCAGGGTTTCAGTCCTATGGTACAAGAGCGGACCGCGGAAGGATCATCCGGCGAAGCCGGTATCACCGAACTTGGTATGGAAGCAGATGGAGGGGTTTCGTTTATACTGGCTGCGGCGGCCGTTTTTGGGCCGCCTCCGCAGTTCGCGGCGTTATCGGCGTTTCCGCCGAACGATGATCGCTACTGAAATCGTGCCTACTAGAAGCAGCACGGCATCGACCAGTATGTGATCACGAATGGTCCTACCTTCTGCTCTGGATGTGGAAGGTCCGGCCTAACCCCTTGGCGGAATTAGCCGGGCTTTCCCGCTCGGAGCTCTAGTACGCCTCGCAGGAACCCACTCTTCCAGGCGACAAAAGATCGTTGAAGTCAAGAAGTGAAGCTTCGCCCGTATTGTTCTCGGCCACGCGCGGGGTGAGGACCGGGTCGGGGCACTTTTTTGTAAGCCAGCTGTCCTTTTTCCGCCGCCCAGGACAAAACCGCACGTGACAAGAAAGTAGAGCATGCCTGCTTTGAGTCACTTGCGTGGTAGGAATGCGAATTGCCTTACTCTTCGCGGAGGGATTTATGAAGAAAGCTGTTATCGGCTTGTTACTCGCCAGCGGTTTCGCAATGGCAGCCACAAAAGTACACAAAGTGCCGCCTCAGCAGGTTCATTTGTCATCGTGGGAGAGGATGGCGCTCAACACGCAATCGCCGCGCGTAAGAGTTTCGAGGCACGGCACGGTCAGGCCGGGCTATCGCGTCGCAAAGAGCAAGGGCGCGATCAGCGCCTTCGTTCCGTTCGGAAAATAGTGGCGGCGAAATGGGCAGCCGCTCGCGTGGCCCCGCACTTGGTCGGCTGCCCCTCTCAATCGCGTTAGCATGAAGAAGAATCTTCGTGCGAAAGGCCAAGAAATTCGATCAAAAGGCTGGCATCCGGCGCTTAGCAAGAGAGCGCGTAGGAGAGCCTCCTGCACCGAAGATCATCGTTCCGAAGTCCAAGCGCAAACCTAAGCACAAAAAATCTGCCAGCGCCGAGGATGAATGATCACGATCGGCCGCCCGGTGCCAGCGATACCTGAATCACGCGCAGTAACAATTGCAGCATCCACGCCGGCGCGATTGTTACGAAGGCTTTCGCCTTGGTGCTCTTTGTCAGGTACGACAGACCCACGGTGAGTACGACGATATACCAAACCTCGAAAATAGAAAAAAAGTTCACGACGGCGAACGCCACGCCGTGAAGATCCTGAAGGAAGATGTCCAGCCCAAAAGGCGGCGTCAATTGCTCGACGGAATGGACCTCGTCGCCCTTGACCCGGACCACTACGAACGCGGCGATGTACTGGAGCGCCGGTATGAGCGAGCAAGCGGCCATCAGAGAGAAGACGTCCCGGAATTTCGCACGCGCCCCGGTGATTGATCCCATCACGCTCACGAGCCAAGCCAGGATCAAGGTGATCACGATCAGAAAGAGCGGCGTGAACGCGACCGCGATCCGGCTGAACATGCGAGCCATGGTCTGCGCCCGTTCAACCTGCTCGGGCCGCAGCCCTTGTTGCGTTACCCGTTCGGCAATGGCTGCGTCCGCAATGCCTGCAGTGTACGGCAGGAGCAGGTAGCCGAACACGACATAAATGATGCTGATTGTAATCAACGGCCAAAGCCAGGAAAGCTTAGCCGGGACCCGGCGCGCGGTCGCGCCCGGGTCGACAAAGACATTCAGCATGCCCACCAGGCCGCTCATCACGCCGGGTTTGGTTTGTGTGGCTGGACCCATTCCACCAGATTATATCTTCGAGCCGCGTCGGCCGGACGCTCGGACGCCCCTTGCTAATCTGGAGGCCTGAATCCGGAAACGCCCCAGCCCGAACTGCCGCCACGAGGACCAAAGTTCTATGTGGCTCTGGCATGCTATGCGGGTATCGCACTGCTCGCCGCTTTCACGCTAGATGGGAAATTTCGCCTTGCGGTCTGGGTCTTTCTGGGCTACTTGGCGTTTCGGACCTACCTCCACACGATTCGAAAACTCTAGTCCGTGAATACCGCTAAATCGCCGATTCGGGCAGACAAGAAAACAAACCAGCTAGCGTTCCAGAATGGAACGCGCGTGTTCCAAATCGGGATTGGCAGCCTGGCCAATTCGTTCCATTACGAAACTGGCCTCCGCTAGTACCGGAGCATTGCTAGTTCCGAACGCTCAGCGGGCCGTCCGATGCTGGACACTGCCATGTCATTGAAGCTTAGGCCGGATCGAGTATCTCACTTAGACAAATCACTTACCCACGGATCTGCCTCCAGTATGGCCAGTACGTCTGGCCAGCAGTTTGCATTTAGGTGTGACGTGCCAGCTACAAAAACGATCGCCACTCGCGCTTCCAAAGCAAGAACCTCTTTGAAGGCCAAGACAACTTTATCCGCCCAGGTCGCGAAAAAAGCGCGGCGAGATCGCATTGTGCTCGAGCATCTTCCGCTCGTCAAGGCGATCGCCGTTCGCGTCCACGAGAACCTTCCCGTGCACGTGGATCTCGACGACCTGGTTCATGCGGGCGTACTGGGTTTATTTGACGCTGCCTCGAAATTCAATCCTGAAAAGCAAGTCGCCTTTTCGAGCTACGCCAAGCATCGCATCAAGGGCGCGATTCTTGATAGCCTGCGCCAGCTCGACTGGGCGTCGCGTGACCTTCGCCGTCGGCACAAACAAGTAGAAGCCGCCACGCGTGAATTGTCGGCCACGTTGCAGCGCACGCCGACTGAGTCCGAAATCGCAGAGAAGCTGGGCGTAGATGTCGATCGCTGGCGCCAGATGATGCTGGACCTGCGCAGCGTCGGTCTGATTTCAGCCTCCTCGCGCACTGCCGAACATGAAGACTTACCCGCGCCCGATTTCCCGAGCAAGCCGGAAACGCAGCCCGACAACATGTGCTCGCGCGAGCAGATGCGATCGGCTTTAGGCCTCGCGATGCGAACGCTGCCGGAGCGCTATCAGAAAGTGGTCGTCCTTTACTACACGAACGAAATGACGATGAAGGAAATCGGCACGATTCTCGGCATCAACGAAAGCCGCGTTTCACAGATTCACAAGTCGGCGCTCGAGAAAATGCAGGTGGCGCTGCAGTCGAACGGCATCAGCTCCGTCCACGCGTTCTAAGTTAACGGCGCCGCGCCTTGATCACGATCGGCGTGCCTTCAAACCCGAATCGTTTCCGCAGTTGATTCACTAAGTATCGTTCGGTGGAAAAGTGCAAGTTCCGCCCCTCTCCCGCGAACACTACGAAGGCCGGCGGCCGGACCGATGCCTGCGTCATATAGTAGATCTTCGTATCCCGCACCGGCTCCAAGGTCTCAACGAACCGATTTAACTCTCCAGTGGTAACCCTCTTCGACGCCGATTCGTAGCCCTTCTCAATCAACCGAAACAGCCCCTTCACTCCTGCGCCAGTCTTCGCCGAAATGAACGCGACGGGCGCGTACTCCAAAAACTTCAATTCATCCCGCAACGACTCGGCGAATTTGCGCTTGCCTTTCTCACCGCGCAAGTCCCATTTGTTCACGCACAGAATCACTGCCCGGCCCTCTTCATGCGCGTAACCGGCAATCGTCGCATCCGCGCCGACCACACCATCTTCGGCGTCGATCACCAGAAGCACTACGTTCGCCATGCGGATGTGCCGCCGCGCCATCACAACGCTCAGCTTTTCCGCCATCAGCTTGGTCTTGCCCTTCCGGCGGATGCCGGCTGTATCGACGAACACAAACTGGGCGCCGTGGCGTACGATCCGCTCATCCACCGCGTCGCGAGTGGTTCCCGGAATGGGCGAAACAATCGATCGCTCCGAGCCCGCCAACGCGTTCAACAGCGTCGATTTGCCAACGTTCGGCCGCCCGATGATCGCGACTTTGATCACCTTCGCGGCAGTTTCCGCAGCCGCGCGGGCTTCACGGAAATCGCGTGTGACATGTGCCAAAAGGTCGTCTAAGCCCATGCGATGTTCCGCCGAAATCGGGAAAAGATCATTAAACCCAAGGGCGTGAAATTCATGCGCCAGGTTCTCGCGCGCCACCGTGTCCACCTTGTTCACTGCCAGCGTCACCGGCTTGCCGAGCCGCCGCAGCATCTTCGCCAAGTCCCGATCCGCGCCAGTGATCTCTGTTCGCCCGTCGATCAGAAAAATAACCTGCGAAGCACGCTCTAGCGCCACTTTCGCTTGCTTTAGGATTTGGCTTGGAATCAAATCGGCGTCGTTCTGAATGATGCCGCCCGTATCGATCAGCTCGAATCGCCGACCGAGATACGACGCTTCGCTCTGAATGCGATCGCGAGTGATTCCGGGCTCATCGCCCACTATAGAACGCCGCGTTCCGGTGATGGCATTGAACAACGTCGACTTGCCGACGTTCGGACGCCCAACGATGACAACGACAGGAAGCTCCTCGGCACCGCCCGGAATACTGGCTGAGGGATCGGCTCGTGCGACCATGGAAGTTACCGATGCAGCCCGAAGTTCTCAGTCACACTAAAGATCATAGCGAAGCGCCGTCGGCGAACCAGTCGATCCGCAATATCGCGATCATCGCGCACGTCGACCACGGAAAAACCACGCTCGTGGACGCGATGCTCAAGCAAAGCGGCTTGTTCCGCTCCAACGAGCAGGTGGTCGAGCGCATGATGGACTCGAACGAACTCGAGCGCGAGCGCGGTATCACAATTCTCGCCAAAACCACCGGGGTTCACTATCAGGGCGTCAAGATCAACATCGTCGACACACCCGGCCACAGCGATTTCGGCGGCGAAGTGGAGCGCGCTCTGATGATGGTGGACGGCGTGATGCTGCTGGTGGATGCGAGCGAAGGCCCTCTCCCGCAAACGCGCTACGTTCTGGTTAAGGCGCTCGAGGCGAAACTCCCTCCGATTCTGGTGATCAACAAAATCGACCGGCCCGACGCGCGCATTCAGGAAGTACTCAACGAAGTCTACGATCTGTTCATCGATCTCGATGCCACCGAAGACCAGTTGGATTTCCCGGTGATTTACACCAACGCTAAGGCTGGCATCGCGAAGCTGAGTCCTGAAGAAGAATCGGCCGATCTGCGCCCGCTCTTTGACGCGATTCTCAAGAACATTCCGGCGCCGAAGGGCGATCCCGATGCCGTGCTCCAACTGTTGGTCGCGAACCTCGATTACAGCGACTACCTGGGACGCCTCGCGATCGGACGCGTGTTTTCCGGCGTTCTGAACTATGGCGATGAAGTCGCAATCGCCAAGCTCGATGGTTCTCTCCAAACCACGCACATCACCAAGCTGTATTCCTTCGAAGGCCTGAAGCGCGTGGACGAAACGGTGGGGCGTCCCGGAGATATCCTGGCGATCGCGGGAGTCGAAGGCATCACCATCGGCGAGACGGTGACCAGCGTCGAAAACCCGCACCCGCTGCCCCGCATCCAAATTGACGAGCCCACCATTTCGATGGTGTTTACGATCAACACCTCGCCTTTCTCGGGGCGAGAAGGCCAGTTCGTTACATCGCGCAATCTGCGCGATCGGCTCGATCAGGAGCTGCTCACGAACGTTTCCATTCGCGTCGAAGAGGCCGGCGGACCGGATGCGTTTAAGGTCATGGGCCGCGGTGAGCTGCAGCTCGCGATCCTCATCGAAATGATGCGCCGCGAGGGGTTCGAACTGATGGTCGGAAAGCCCGAGATCCTGACCAAGACGATCGACGGCAAACTGCACGAGCCGATCGAATTGCTGGTGGTCGATTGTCCGGAATCGTTCGTCGGCGTCGTGATCGAGAAGCTCGGCTCGCGCAAAGGCAAGATGACCAAGATGGTGAATCACGGCTCAGGCCGCGTGCGCATCGAATTTCGCGTGCCGTCGCGCGGGCTGATTGGCCTGCGCAGCGAAATGCTGACCGACACCAAGGGCACGGCTATCATGAATTCGCTTTTCCATGGCTATATCGAATGGCAGGGCGATATCCCGACGCGCCCAACCGGTTCGCTGGTAGCCGACCGTCCCGGCAAAGCCACCGGTTACGCGATCTTCAATCTACAGGAGCGCGGCGAAATCTTCATCACGCCGTCGACCGAAGTGTACGAAGGCATGATCATCGGTGAGAACGCGCGCGATGCGGACCTCGACGTGAACATCGTCAAGGAAAAGAAGTTGACCAACATGCGCGCGTCCACGGCCGACGAAGCGATTCGCCTGGTGCCGCCACGAATCTTGAATC
>DASQJA010000046.1:0-2812 GCA_035631275.1 Bryobacteraceae bacterium | reverse complement strand
CATGGACTTCCAGGTGGTGGACAGCAAAGATATCGCAGGTGTTTTGAACCTCAACGCGCGCATCCGCTTCCGCAAAACCGCAGCGCCTCCCACGTTCGAGGAAAGCAGAGCGATTCGCGCCTGACTTACGCTGGATGCATGCACATTGGCGAAATCCAAAAGACGCTGCGCGAAGAGAACATTGACGGCTGGTTATTCTTCGATCACCACGGGCGCGACCCGCTCGCTTACCGCGTGCTAGGGCTGCCGCTCGGCCGCAGCCTTACGCGCCGCTGGTATTACCTGATCCCCGCGCACGGCGAGCCAAGAGGCATCGTGCACGCCATCGAGTCCGGTGTGCTCAATGGGCTTCCGGGCGATATCCAAATCTACTCGAGCTGGCCAACCCAGGCCGAGGGTCTCAAGCGCATTCTCGCCGGGTGCCGCCGCGTCGCCATGCAGTATTCGCCCAACTGCGCGATCCCCTATGTTTCGCTGGTCGACGCCGGCACCATCGAGCTGGTCCGCACCTCCGGCGTTGAAGTCGTCACGTCCGCCAATCTCATCCAGCTCTTCGAATCCCGCTGGAGCGCCGAACAACTGGAGATGCACCTTGAAGCGGGACGCCGCGTCGACAAGATTCGCGCCGCCGCCTTTCAGAAAATCGGCTCTACGGTCGGCTCCGGCGGCTCTATCACCGAATGGGAGGTGAATCGTTTCATCCGCGACGGCTTCGAAAAGGCCGGCCTCGTCACCGATCACGGCCCAATCGTCGGCGTGAACGCCAATATGTCGGATCCGCACTACGAGCCTACCGCCGAGTCGAGCCAGCCGATTCGGGCCGGCGATGCGGTTCTCATCGACATGTGGGCCAAGCTCGACCAACCCGGCGCGGTCTTCTACGACATCACCTGGACCGGCTACTGCGGCGCGGCGCCACCCACCGCGCTTCAAAATGTGTTCGAAGTTGTCCGCGACGCTCGCAATCGCGCCGTCGATCGCGTCCGAGACGCCGTCTCCCAGAGGCAAACCCTGCATGGCTTCGAGGTGGACGACGCCGCACGTAACTACATCCGCGAAAAAGGATTCGGCGACTATTTCATTCACCGCACCGGCCACTCGATCGGCGAAGAGGTCCACGGCACCAGCGCGAACATAGATAATCTCGAAACCCACGACGAGCGCCGTATCATTCCGCGCACATGCTTCTCTATCGAGCCAGGAGTTTACCTCCCCCAGTTTGGAATTCGCTCCGAAGTGAATGTCTATGTCGGCGAGGACTCCGCGCAAGTAACCGGTGAGGTGCAGGACCGGCTGGTAGCCATCCTGTAACCACAGTGAAGTCGCAAATTTAGACAAATCAAGTACTTTGGGGCCGATAGGTGCGATAGGAATTTTCGATTGGACCCTCGCGGCATGCTCCCATAGTCTTGGTATATGGCAGCCGCATATGTTATGGAGCCAGGCACATCACAAGTCGGATTGTTACATCGGATCAGCAGCATCGTCAGCTCTGAACTATCTCTGGATGAGATGCTGGGGGAAATCATCGGCATTACGGCGCAGGTAACCGACTGCGACGCTTGTCTTGTTTATCTGTTGGAGCGTGAAACGGGCGAGATCGTTCTGCGCGCCTCTCAGGTGCCGCACGCCGCGGCGCTAGGCAACTTGCGTATGAAAATGGGGGAAGGCGTAACGGGCTGGGTGGCGGAACACAAGTCCGTCGTGGCACTGTCATCCAACGCCGGCGAGGATGGGCGCTTCAAACGCTTCCAAGTCCTCGTCGAAGATACTTACGAGGCGTTTCTTTCCGTTCCCCTGATCTCGAGCGGCGATTTGATCGGCGTCGTCAACGTCCACCATCGCGAATCGCACAAGCACACGCCGGACGAAATCGCGCTGCTCACCTTCGTCGGCGAACAGATGGGCGGGGCGATCTCGAAATCCGTCCTCGCCGATCAGAATGCCAAGCTCCACGAAGAAGCGCAGGAGATGAAACGCCAGCTCGAAACGCGCAAAGTCGTGGAGCGCGCGAAAGGTATCCTGCAGCAGCGCTACGCGCTAACGGAAGAAGACGCATACCTGCGCTTGCGCAATGAAAGTCGCCGCTTGCGCCGACCCATGAAGGATCTGGCCGAGGCCATTATTCTCGCTGAGGAGCTCAGCCGCAAGAGCGAAGCTCCAGGAGCCTAGGTCTACGTCAAGCTCTCGAGCAGCTTCCGCATTCTCCCGTGCGCCAGGACGACATCCGGATCGCCTTGGAGAGCCTCGAAATAGCGGCGCGCGTACCCAGTCCCGTATTCATTCGGCGCCAGCAGATCCCAGGCTTGAGCAATCAGGCGCTCCGCCTCAATTCCGCCTGGGGGCTCCTTGGCATCCAGCGTCTCGTCAATCAACACAACGAATTGGGATAGTTCATGCAGCCACGCGAACCACGGGTCGTACAGGACCAGTTTCAGCAATTCCCCGCTCGAATTGATACGCGCAATGTCGCGCTCGTAGCGCGCCCGTTCGGAGTCGAGCAGCGTTTTGTGCAACTGCAGGAGCCCGTTCCTCAGTTCGGTGAGCCGCTGTTGCACCGGATCCGGAATGGAGCCGTTGGACGACACAGGTACTGGTGCTATAGTAACTAAATCTCCGCGACGTGATGTCCTATAGAATACGAACTGCCGGTAAAATATGAGTGTCAATACCGTGAACACCGATTCCGCACTAAAACTAGCCACCAGCCATCTCGAGCAAGTCCGCCAAGAGATCGGAAAGATCATTGTCGGCCAGCAGCACGTCGTCGACGGTGTGCTCATCTGCTTGCTGGCAGGAGGACATGTGCTCC
>DASQJA010000045.1:0-2585 GCA_035631275.1 Bryobacteraceae bacterium | reverse complement strand
AGGTTTTCTTTCCGCCTATTTTGTTCGATGCCGCGCTGGGTCTCGTCGCGGCCTCGATGACGGCGTGGCTTTTGAATCGTTTCCGGGTGTCACGCTACTTCTATCATCCGCCGCTGGTGTTGATCGCGCTGGCCGTGATCTACACCGGCCTGTTCTCCATCTTCCTGGTTCCGGGGTGAGAGCGATGAAAGCGATCGTGAAGATCGTCACCACGAGCGTGATCGTGCTGGCGGCGGTTGGCATGGTTGCCTACAAATATCAGGACTACATGAAATATCCCTGGACTCGGGACGGCGTGGTGCGGGCGCATGTCGTCGAGATCGTCCCGCGCGTATCCGGCGAGATCGTCCGGGCGCCGGTCCGGAACAATCAGCTGGTGAAGAAGGGCGACCTTCTGTTCGAGATCGATCCGAGAACGTTCCAGGTGACCGTGGATTTGGCGCGTGCTCAGTTGGACAACATGCGCGACATCGTCGCGAGCCTTACCGACCAGGCCGAGGGAATGAAGGACAATGTCTCGGAGCGCGAAGCGGCGCTCACTCAGGCGAAGTCCGCCGTCGAGGGTGCCGCCGCAGAAGCGGAGAACGCGCGGATCAGCTTCCAACGCTCCAAGGAGCTGCTCGCGCAGGAGGTTAGCACGCAGCGAGATTACGATAACAAGCAAACGGCCTATCAGGCGGCGGTCGCACAGTTGAACGAAGCCAGAGCGCAGGTGAACCAGGTGACCGCTGGTCTAGCGCAGGCGAAGGCCGATCTGGCTCGCTCGATGGCTGATCTCGGCGCGCCCGGGGAGAACAACCCGCGACTCCGCCGGGCCGCGGCGGACCTGGAGGCCGCTGTATTGAACCTGGGCTTCACGAAGGTGCGGGCCCCTGCGGATGGATACGTCACCAATCTTGTATTGCATGTCGGAGATTCCGCAGTGGCCAATCAGCCGATTATGGCGGTGATCGATGCCAACAGCTTCTATGTCGAAGCATTCTTCCGGGAAACCTTCGTGGAGAGTTTCCAGAGCGGGGATCGGGCCGTCGTCACGCTGATGAGCTATCCCGATACGCCCTTGGAAGGCAAGATCGAGAGCATCGGCTGGGGCATCGCCCAGCAGAACGGCAGCACGGGCTTCCAGCTGTTGCCCGCCGTCAAGCCGACCTTCGAATGGATCCGGCTCGCGCAGCGCATCCCGGTCATCGTGCGCATCGAAGCTCCAGACAAAGTCAAGCTGCGCGCCGGTACCACGGCGTCCGTGGTGGTCATGGCCGGGACCAGCACCGCAGGCGGCCCGGTCCCGCCGGTGCCCCTCGCATTGCAATGAATAATCGATCCGTCCGCGAACGAAATACGTGTGGTGTGACGCGACGCCCGCAGCCAGCGGATCGGTTCGAGCAAGTCTGATTGAGTTGCAATTGCAACCCAGTCTCAGGCCAGGTTTGCCAGCGCGACCCGACCGTCCGTAATGTAGCGGTTGACGCGTTCTGCGGCCGGGTGATCGCGGGCCGCATACGAAAGCACGTCGCCGATCACATGATACTTCTTGAGCTCCGCAATGATGTAGTCGCGCTCGAGGTTGGTATCGGAATCGGTTGCGTGCGTGATCTGGAATGTAAGCCGTGTGAGCGAAAACCCGGTATCCCGCGTGCCGGCGCCGATCCAGAGAACGCGCGCCTGGTCGGGCGGCCGGTCGGCGTTCAGCCAGAACCTCGCCGTCCCAACCGTGGTCTCGGCGCGCGCGAGCTCCAAAGCCCAAAAGCGCACGTGGTGACGCTTGCGCGGGCTGTTGTCGATTGCCTTCTGGAAGCCGATATCCTGGCCTCGTCCGAACAGGTAGAGCGTGCTGAACGGGGCCGTCGGGTAGGGCGAGTTGAAGACGAATGCACGCACCATGCGCCAGGAGCTGGCTATTCCCAGCCGATCCGCGACCGTCCAGCCGGCGGCTGCGAATGCTGAGTCGAGCTGCTGCCCGGTGCCGATCAGCGCCAGGTTGACGGGATCGCCTGGCAATCCGTCGCCGGTGAGTGTGTAGCGAGGTGCACGCTTTCGCTGGAGGATCTTGAGACCCATGCGAACAGCGCGCGGAAGGACCACATAGGCCGCGATCGCATAGGTAAGGCCGAGCGCCACCGCCCAGGGAAGCTCGCGATCGGCGAAGTCAAAGACCACGAAAACGATCAGCCAGACGCTGAGAATCCCCAACCCAAATATCGCCATCCGTTGCAACAGCCGTACGAGCATTCTCATCATCGCGCTCACGCGTTTGCAGGACCTGGGAAAATCGCCCTGTGAGATGCACCGGGGCTGAGGCATTGCTTCGCGGATCGCGAGCCGCGTCGCCGAGCTTCCCGTTGTGCGCCCGTAATGGCGCCGCCCTCGTTTGTCTTTGCACCTTCAGATGAGGCGTTCGGTACTGTCCATAGGGGCAAGCGCCCCCATCCCGCACAGCACTGACCCGGCTTGCGCGGATTGCCCCTGGCGCGCTTGCGACGGGGCTTCGCCATCCGAGCGGTGAAATCCCGATGGGCCCGCACGCGCTTCCTATTTCTCCGGAAACAGCAGCGAGAGCTCGGTGCGCAACTGCCAGTTTGGCGTGC
>DASQJA010000044.1:0-6386 GCA_035631275.1 Bryobacteraceae bacterium | reverse complement strand
GCGCGGCGGGATCGGCGTAGTCGGAGGCCATCCACTCGCCCCACGCCGACCCGGCCGTGAAAATGCCTACCGGTGTGAGCAGCAGCAGCACCGCGAGGCTCGCCCACAGAGGGCGGTGGGTGCGTAGCACTGGCGCAGTTTCGTCTGGGAGCAGAACTTTGCCGGCGGTCGCCCGCAATAGCGACGGCTCGGATCGTTGGAGAAACGCTACAACGCCCGCTGAGATCGCGAGTTCAGCCAGGCCGGCGATAGTCAAGTGGCCGAGCATCATCGCCGGTATTGCGACGCTCAACGGGTACGGGCAGTAAAGGGGCGCGCCAGATGCGTCTTTGTAGAAGATGGGCTGGATGCCAAACTCAATGGCCGCAAGCAGCGCGGATACGTTGATCGCAGCGTAGCCCGCCGCTCCGGCGGCAATCACGCGCCTGGCGGAGCTGAGGGCCAATCGTCCAGCTACCAAGCGGTAAACGCCATAAGCAACCAGTGACCCAACGATCGCCATGTTAAGACAATTCGCGCCGATCGCGATCACGCCGCCATCGCCGAAGAACAGAGCCTGAACCATCAGCGCTACAGAAACCGCAATCATGGCGGCCCAAGGGCCGAGAACTATCGCAGCGAGCGCGACGCCAGTCGCGTGTCCCGTAGTTCCGCTGGGAAGGGGTAGGTTGAACATCATGATCACGAACGAAAGCGCGGCGAAGAGCGCCAGCAGCGGGACTTGTCTCGAGTTCAGCGCTCGCTTCACGCGCCCAAGGGCGACACGCCAGAACGGAATCGCGACCGCGTAAGCGATGGTGCAAGTGGCGGGACTGAGATAGCCGTCTGGAATGTGCATCTGTTACTCGGTCCGATTCTTTTCGCCCGCGAGGCGATGGCGAGCGTCCTCTGCTTGAGGAAACGCGAAGTTGGGGTTCAGCGCGAGCGCGCGCCGAAGCATCCCTTCCCCCTCCGCGGTTCTCCCGCCCGCCATCGCAATGACGCCGGCGTGGTAGAGGAACATCGGCTCCGCCGTGTCCAAGGCCATCGCCTTGACGCTGGCCGCTTCAGCGTCCTTCTGCCGGCCGTCTCGAAACAACACCCAACTCAGTGCATCGTAGGTGTAAACATCCTGGCGCGCCGCCAATTCACCCTCAGCGAGCGCCACCGCGCGATCGAAGTTGCGATTCTCGTCCGCATATACGGTCGCTAACATCCGGTTTCCTTTTTCGCCGTTGGCCACGCCGAGTTTGTCGATCACGTCGAGCAGTTCGCGCTGCTTCGCCGCGTCCGTGGCATCGCCGAGCTTCTGATATACGACCTCGAGTCCAGCCGCGTAGTCGGGAAGCGGAATCACCGCGTGCGCTTTCTTGAGATTTTCAACGGCGCGCTGGTACTCGCCTGTCGCTGCGTAGTAACGTCCGAGCGCGCCGTAGGCGCGATGATAGCCAGGCAGCGTTTCCAGAGCGCGATCGTAAGCGGTGTGCGCGTCATCGATGTGTCCTGTCTTGAAGAGCATATCGCCGAACTCCACCAGGCACCACGCCAGATTCTCAGGAATGCGACTGCCGGCTTGTACGGCGAGACTCATCCAGCCCAACGCTTCTTGCGTTTTTCCAGTGACGAAGCGATAGTACGCGACACGGTTGTAGCTCGCGAGATTCGGACCCAGTTCCAGCATGCGGCGGTAGACGTCACCGGCTTCGTCGTACCGGCCGAGTTCCATGAGTGAATCGCCCAAGAGCCCCAGGCTGCCCTGATCGCTTGGATTCAGATCGCTCAGGCCGCGCGCCAGCGCCGCGGCTTTTGGAAAATTATGGCGATGCGTTTCAATCTCAATACGCAAGCGGACGGCGTCATAATTCTTCGGATCGGCGGCAAGGATCTTGTCGACCAAGGCGGAGGCTCGATCGAGGTATGCGAAGTCGGTGGTCTCGCGCAGCTTTTGAATGAAGGCCCCGGCTAGGCGCGCCTGGATGACTGGATTGCTGGGAGATTTTGCCAGCAGTCTTTCGTAGAAGTCGATTCGTTCGCTTGCGCTCAAGCCTGCCGTTTTCGCGTCGCGTAATCGAAGAGCGGCGCTCTCGTCGGACTGCGCGAGTCCCGTCCCGGCGAGCACGCACAACAGGAGTAAAAGAGCAGCTGAGGTTCGCATGGTTTTTCTCGCTACGAAAGGAAACGCAGTGGCTGAATCCAGCCGGCGGATGCGGCGGTGATGCCGAGGCCGAGGACGATCACTACTACCGACGAGAAGACCGGGATCAGCCGCATCGCCGGGTGCCGGCTCGCCTTTGCGCTGTCGGGCAGCAATTGTCTTGCACATAACGCGAGCACTCCAATTCCAATCAGCACCAATGAAAGGCCCACGCTGAACGCGATTAGGAGAATCATCCCCAGGCCCGGGCGTCCGAGTGCGATCGCGCTGAGCATCAGGATCAATGCGGAAGGGCAGGGAACCAGGCCGCCGCCGACGCCGAGTGCGATCAGGCTGCCGGGCGTGATTTTGCCCTCGATCATGTGGCTGTGCGTCGTACCGCCGTGGTTGTGAACGACGCCGTGAACTAAGCCTGCGCCGTGGTGATGATCGTGGTCGTGGCCATGGTCGTGGTCGTGATGGTGGTGATCGTGCGAGTGGTCGTGGTGAGGATGATGTCCGTGGCCGCCTGCCATCAACGCCCTTGCGCGGCGATAAAGAAGGGACGCGCCTACCAACACGATGGACAGTCCCGATAACATCCCGAGCGCCGGGAGGATTTTTTCCGGCACGACATATTGCTCGAAGAACAGCACTCCAATCCCGAGCAAGAATACGGTAAAGGTGTGCGTGAACGTTACGACCAGACCGAGCAGCCCTGCGTGCTTCAGCGTTCCACGCGAGCCGACGAGGTAGGCCGCAACGATCGTCTTGCCATGACCCGGCGATAGAGCGTGCATCGCGCCGAGTCCGAGCGCCGCCAGTGCGCACAATAGCATCAGGCGCCAGCCAAGATCCTTCCGCTGAAGCATCCGCGAGAGAAAGTCACCGCGCACGACGGTGCCGGACGCGGTGGGCTGCTGGGCGGCGAATGACGTGGTTGACGGAGCAGGAGCCGGCCTCTCGACCATCGGCGCTGGTACGGATTTCGCGACCACCGGGGTAGGCTTCGGAACGGAGACAGCGAGAACGTCCTTCGGTGTCCAATTCACAGAAGCGGTCAAGTCTTGCGGAGGCGTGATGGAAGGGTCAGTGGGGTAGACCGTCAACGCAGCGCTGAGATCTTTAGCGTCATGAGATGCTTCACTAAGGATCGTATCGGCCCAATGATCGATAACGATTTCTTTCCAACCAGCGCGTCCCGTGAAGTTAAGATCTTGATAATCGATTTTGCCTGCCTCAAGCGGAGCCTCGCCCTCGATCACCACCCTCAGAGTCGGCATGCCGCCCGCGCCGTCGGAAGTTTTCGGCGTAACGGATTTCACCCTCCAGGCGACCTTGTGCCCATCTTCGGCGAGTGCGAGGCCCTCGATCCATTCATTGGCCAGTTCGTGCGTTCTCCGCTCCAGAGACGCCGGGTCGGCCGCGGAGTTGCCGAGCAACTGAAAAGTCGGGATTTCTGCCAGGTCCAGAACGTAGGTCAAATTGACGCCGCCCGCTCGGAAGTTCAGCTTCGAGTAGTGGTTGACGCTGAAGTTCCCCATGGGATGGGCGACGGCTGCCGACGCGGCGATCAACATGAGAACGGTTCGTATGAAGCTCATTCTGCCTTCCCTCAACTGGTGTTACGAATGGTTGAGCGGATCGGATTTGCGGGAACCGAAAATAAGTAGCAGGGTGGATCTTCCAGGAGATTCCTGGAGGTGTCCGACTCGGCTCAAGATCTTTGCGGGGGCGTTTCGAGCGAGCGCTCCAGCGCAATGCGAACTAGTTGGCTGCGCGTGCGCACACCGGCTTTTTCGAAAAGGTGCTGGAGGGTAGCTTTTACAGAGCTCAACGACACGCCGATTGCGAGAGCGATCTCTTTGTTCGTCATGCCTTCCAACACGCTTCTCAAGACTTGCTGCTCGCGCTGCGTCAGGTGAGAGGCGCCTGGGATTGGCTTTGCCGTAGACACAGGCTGCGCCGTTTTCTGATCCGTCCACACTCCGCCCGACGCCACAGTGCGGATGGCGTCCAGCAAGATGGCCGGTGAATTGTGTTTCAGGAAAATTCCCGAGATTCCCAGCTTCCAAGCTAGCGAGATGTCCAAGCCGCTCATGCCTGCGGTAACCATGAGGATTTTTCCCCGATACCCAGCCGTTCTCGCGGTTCGGATGAATCGCGTCCCGGTGTCGTCTTCAAGGTCGAAGTCCAGGAGGACGATATCCACTTCCGAGCGTGCGAGGACCTTTAGCGCTTCCTCCGGCGTACCGCACTGCGCGACTGTTTCGAAATCGGGCTCGGAGACCAGCAGGCGATCCAGGCCCTCGCGGAACAGGACGTGGTCGTCAAGCAATAAGAGTCGGATGGGCGGCATGGTCCACTGTTGGAGTGGTTGGCACTTCGGCGGCTGGCGCAGCCGCTAGTTCCAGGACAAAAGAGCAGCCAGACTGATCCGGATCGTGGCGAAGATCACCGCGGAATGAACGCATGAAAGCCCGCGAGAGATAGAGGCCGAGGCCAGTGGCTTCGGCTCCTTTCTGTAGTGGCTGAAAAAGCCTTCTTCCTGGCGGAATCCCGGGACCGCTATCTGTGATGCGGACGAATACGCGGTCTGCCTGCGCGGAGGCCGAAATTTCAATTCGCTTGCGCTCTGCGGATTCGAGCGCCCTCTGGCTGTTTTTGGTGACGTTGAGCAGAACCTGCATGAGACTGTGACGGTCAGCCTCGACAAGCGGCAGGTTCTCAGGGATCGTCCAGGCGAGCTCAATCTCGGATTCTTCGCAATATGGCTCGAGTACGATGCGCAGGTCTGTGAGAACCTCTCGCAGATCGACGTAGCCCGGCTCCGCGCTGCCGGTACTCTGCTTGAGCTCGAGCGAGGCGATCTTAGCCAGCGTCTGGACCAAAGATCCCAGCGCTTCAAAATCCTGGCTTCCAGCCACCGCTCCGCTGCGCGCGAGATTTTCGTGCATCACGCCAATGGCGCCGCACACGTTCCGAACTTCGTGGGAGACAGCCGCGACCAGAATACGCGAGCCGGCCAGCAATTGCTGCAGGCTTTGTTCTTCGCGTTCGCGCAGATGCTCAGATGCGTCGGCCAGCAGGGCGGCGAGTCTCGGTCCGGCAGCGGTGGAGTATGTAGAGAAGAAAACGTGGGCCAAAAAAACGTCGCCGTTTTCGCGCTGGCCGCGCGTCTGCATTTCGGCTCGAAACGGTTTGGCGGTCTCATCGATGGAAGGGACGGAGCCTAGCGCGGGGATGAAATGGGCCACGCGCTTGCCCGCCAGCTTGCCCGCCGAGACCCCGAGTAAGCGGTGGGCAGCGGGATTCGCGAGCAGAATCTCGCCGTGCGCGGTCATGGTCAAAATCGCGGCGGGACTGCTTTCGATCAGGAATTCAAGCTGCTCTTCGGCCGCCCGCCGCGCTTTTACTTCCGCCACTTCGCGCCGGTATCCGCGCGTAACGTCGCGCGAGAGGAGTCCGGTGACGGCCAGGGTGAGAAAGATCAGGACATCGCGCGGGACTTGCATGTCCATGGGGAACGGGTCGAGTTGATCGGATAAGAACGTGCAGACGATTGCGACTAGGAACAGCTGCCACCAACTCATCACCGTTCCCAACAGGACCAGCGGGAACATATAGAGGAAGCCTAGGGTAGCGCTGATCTCCACTTTCCAATCCGCGAGTGCGATCAGGGCTATCAACGTCGCAGCAATCGCGAGTACCGTGCTGGGCTTCCATTGCAGGATTCGGCGGATCATTTCGTGCCTGCCTTGATTTTACAGCGTGCGGCGAATCGAACCGCCCGGCAGTGGGCTATTTCTGTCAGGGGTATGAGCTAACGGCCGAACCTGTACGTCACGTTCACGCTCGCGTAAGACGGTATTCGCACGCCAACGACTTCGGCGACCGGGTTATCGGCAGCGGGAAGCGGCCCAACGGTACCAGGCAGGGGGTTCACGGCGAAGTGCTCGGTGGTCTGGCCGGTGAACCCGCGTGCATACATGGCGTTTACGCCGACGTTGAGTTTTCCCTCGAGGAAGGGCCGCACGAGTGCGATGCGGTATTCCTGATTGGGAACGCCGTAGCAGTAACCGTTGAGATCATTGGGTGTGGCTTCATTGCAGCCGTTGCCGACAACTTTTCTCCCGACGTATTCGAACTCGCCTTTGGCCTGGATATGGAAAGGGAGCCGCTGGTAGGTGAGGACCAGATCGCTAATCAATCGTGGGGCTTCAGGCGCAATTTGGCCGCTCGACGTATCGCGCGCATCGGCCTGTTCGAAAGT
>DASQJA010000043.1:0-6094 GCA_035631275.1 Bryobacteraceae bacterium | reverse complement strand
ATCGAGGTCGCGCTCCAAGGCCGCACTAAGTACGATGAGCTCGCCCGGAGTTTTCGCAGCGGCACCTACGTCTACGACATCGTCATGGACGTCGGGGCGTATCGCGATCTGCATCGTCACCGGCGCTGCCAGCAATTCCGCCAAGCTTACTCGGCGAAACTGGGATTCGAAACGCCCGCAGCGATCGAGAGCGCTGGTATCGGCGACCTTTACGCATCACTGCTCACGGAGGTCAGCGAAACTATCGCGCACTTACCCGAGCCCGGCTCGCAATATCTCCTGCCGTTCGCCACGCGCTCGCGCTTCCTCTTCAAGATCGATTTCGCCGAAGTGGACTACATTGCGCGCGTCCGCTCGGGAGTCAAAGGCCACTTCAGCTATCGCAAAATTGCTTGGGAGATGAAAGAGAAGATGGCCGCAATCGAGCCAGAATTGGGGCGCTGGCTGGAAGCAACCCCGCCGTGGGTGGAAGACCCGCTCAAACGATAGCCGCGGCTCATCCGCACATTCTGTGCGCACCGCCGTTACGGAAACACGCTCTCGTCGAAGGGACTGAGCTTCAGGTTACCGGTAACCTGTGACGCCCCGCCAACACATTCGACTTATACTTGGTAAAAGTTTCAATTGGGGCATCTCCGCGTAAAAAACACAAATTGTTGAAATTGTACGACTTTTAATTTGGAACGGTAGCTGCGCTAACCGCACCGGTTGCGCCGCGTCAGGCTCGCGAAACGAAGTTAAGGATCGCGAGCTCGAGCGAGATAGTTCGCAAACCAGAAATCTGTTTGCTAGAAGGAGCTTTTATGAACCATTTCGGTTTTACGCGCAAAGTAGGCCGTTGTACACCCTTCGCCCTGCTTGCGGCCTGCGCAGGTTTGGCAATGCTCACACTGACGCCCGCCGCGCACGCGGATGAATGGAACAAGCTTACGATCATCACAGTCAACGAACCAATTCAGGTTCCCAACATGGTGCTTCCGCCCGGACAGTACTCGCTGCAGCTCTTGGACTCCCCGTCCGACCGCCATATCGTTCAAATTTTTAACGCCGACCGGACGCACCTGATCACCACAATATTAGCGATGCCGAATTATCGCCTGGAACCAACCGGTAAAACCGTAATATCGTTTTGGGAAACACCTCCCGGACAACCGAAGGCTTTAAGAGCGTGGTTCTATCCGGGCGACAACTTTGGCCAGGAGTTCGCGTATCCGAAGTCGGTCGCGAGGCAGATTGCTGCTCGCGCGCAAGCTCCGGTGCCCACTACGGAGGCAACCCAGCCGCAAGAGATGGCGACTGCTCCTGTAACCACGACACCGCCCGAGCCTGCGCCTGCGGTTGCGCAAAATACTCCGCCGCCAGCTCCTGCTCCGGAACCGCAAGTCACGCCAGCTCCAGAGCCGGCGCCGGCTCCGCCGGAACTACCGAAGACCGCTAGCGAGTATCCCTTGATCGGACTGATGGGGCTCGCTGCTCTGGGCGTCTTCGCTCTGGTCCACGCCGTTCGGGTCCGTTAGCATTGGTGTGTGGATGGTTTTATGCTTTCGAGCCTCGGGATGATGCACGCCGCAGGGATAGTAACGCTCGGAGCGCTGCTGGTTGCGAGTCCGGCAGTGCCGAACGGACAAGAAAAAGACTATACCCTCAGCACCACCTCGAGGCTCGTTCTCTTAGACGTCAGCGTGAAGGATCCGAACGGCGGGTTCGTCACGGGTTTGGCGAAGGACGCCTTCAAAGTTTACGAAGACGGCAAATTACAGAAGATTACTCAGTTCGAGAATGGCGACGTCCCGGTGACCGTGGGCCTGGTGATTGATGAAAGCGGAAGCATGCGTCCCAAACGGCCGGACGTGATTACCGCCGCGCTTGAATTCATCCACGACAGCAACCCGCTGGATGAGATGTTTGTTGTGAACTTCAACGAGAAAGCCAAACTGGGCTTGCCGCGGGATGTCCCGTTCTCCGATAAAGTCCCGCAACTGCGTGCAGCGTTGTACCAGGGGACGCCCGAAGGCCGGACGGCGTTGTATGACGCAATTGAGTTGGCTTCACAACATCTCAAACTAGGCCGGCAGCAGAAGAAAGCGCTGATCGTGGTGAGCGATGGCGGCGACAACGTGAGCCGTAGCACGCTGGCTGACGTGATGCGCACTGTACTGGAGTCGGAGACGACAATTTACACGATCGGGATTTTCGACGAGGACGATCCCGACAAGAATCCGGGTGTTCTCGACAAAATGGCGCGTCTAAGCGGGGGCGTGGCGTATTTGCCGAAGCAGCTCGATCAAGTGATTCCGATTTGCAAGCAGATCGCCAAGGACATTCGTGCGCGCTACACCATCGGATATGTTCCACCGTCGGTGGGCAAGCCCGTGCGGCACGTCAAGGTGATGGCATCCGCGCCGGGCCGGGGGAACCTGATCGTTCGCGCGCGGACTAGCTATTTGTACGCGCGTCCGGGCGAATCGGCGGTGGTCAAATAAGGACGGGTCACGTGTCTGGCAATAACAGGACGCGACGGGTTCCTTCCGAGCGAAGTCTAAGACGCCGGAAAATTCTAGTAGGCGCAGAGTGGTTCTTTTTGTTGTTCGGTTTGATTGCGCTCGACTGCTGCATTTGGTTCTACACCAGTACCAGTCTCAACCAGGCCTACCAGGACTGGGCGTTCGATCAGACCTTACTAGGATCGAGACCCTCGCTGACAGGGTTTATCGCCGAGGAATTTCGAATTTTGTTCGGGCGCCATCGCATGACTATGACGCCTACAGAGAGGGCACAAAGACTGCATCCAGCGCCCTCGAAGAAGCCGCTCCGGAACGGACTACTGCTTGGGCGTTTGCGCATCTCGCGGCTCAATCTGGCAGCCGTGGTACGTGAGGGCGCCAACGAATCCACACTAAGCCAAGCGGTGGGACACGTGCCCGGCACGGCGCTGCCGGGCAGCATCGGTAATGTGGGACTAGCCGGGCATCGCGACACGTTCTTCCGTCCGCTGGCAAAAGTTAAGAAGGACGATGCGATCGATCTAGAAACCGATGAGGGTACGTTCCGCTACATCGTAACGTCCACCGAGATCGTCTCGCCGCGCGACGTGAGCGTTCTCAAGGCATCCGGTGGCGGCAAGACGCTCACGTTGGTGACTTGCTATCCGTTCTACTACGTCGGTTCTGCGCCCAAGCGCTTCATCGTGCACGCCGTGGAAGCGGCGCCTAACCAGCCGCTCCGACAGCAACGAGGCTCTTAAGTTTCGCCGAGAGCGTAGTTCGCTTCAAGCCGAGCGTCTCCGCCGCGAGTTTCTTGCTGCCTCTGGTTTTGCGCAGCGCTGCTTGAGAATATCCCGTTCGATGCTGCATACCGTCCGTTCGAAATCGAGGCCTTGATCCGGTACCGCGATGAATGGCCCGCCCGGGTGGGTTGGCAGAGACGCGCGAACCGACAGGCTGAGGTCGCCCAAGTGCAGCGTGGGCCGCTAGCCGCTCAACACCACGGCCTTCTCAACCCCGTTCTCCAATTGGCGCACGTTGCTCGGCCAGTCGTGCTGCGCGAGACGCTCCAGGATCTCCCGCGAGATCTGGCTTGCAAGGGATGCTTTCCTGGCGACAGATTTTTCGATGAAGGGGAGCGTAAGCGGCGCAATGTCGCGGCTCCGCTCACGCAGCCGCGGCACGTCGATGGGGTACGACATTCAGCCGGTAGTAAAGATCCTCGCGAAATCTGCCCTGTTTCGTCATCTCCTCGAGATCCATATTTGTGGCCGCAATCACTCGGGCATCCACCCGCAAGGTCTCCGAGCTCCCCAGACGCTGAATCTCCCGTTCTTGAAGTACTCGCAGGAGTTTTGCCTGGAGACCCAAAGGCATGTCGCCGATCTCGTTGAGGGAAATGGTCCCGCGATGCGCCTACTCGAAACGCCCGGCGCGAGCGTTGACGGTGAATGCGCCGCGGACGTGACCAAAAAGCTCCGACTCGAGCAAAGTTTCCGGGAGCGCGCAGCAATTGACGGCCACGAGAGGAAAGCGCGAGCGATTGTTTGCCGCGCGGATGGCACGCGCTACAACCTCTTTGCCGGTACCTGTTTCGCCTGTAATCAAAACCGTGGATCGTCGCGACGGCACCTGGCGAATCCGCTCGACGATTTGCTCCATCTCACGGCTCTCTCCGACCAACGCAGCCGGCCAGCTCTCGTTCTCTTCCGCGCAGCCGCGGTATGCTCCTGTGCCCAGCGGGAGTTTGCCGCGACGTACAGCGTGCTGGTGACCGAACCAGATTGCAGCACCTGAAAGGCGCCCATTCGGCACAGATGGATACTTTCGGTGACGGACATTCCCGGAGCGTAGAAAACAACCGGAGCCTCGGGTTGGTCGCGCCGGATCTCTTCTAAGAGATTTGCGGCGGAAGGCCAGTCCGCCAATGGACAGTTCACGAGAACCGCGCCGAACTCTTCGCTGCGCAGCAAATCGAGACCGTCAACGGCACTCGTCCCATCAGCGATGGAAAGTCTTCCCCGACGACAACATCGCCGGCCTGATCGGCTATCCAAAGAATCCTCGGCGTCAAATGGTGCGCACGCTCCTTGTGCTTGCGTTCCATCTGCTGCTCTTCCATCGGCGGAGAAATGCGATTGTAGAAGAAAAAATTTCACTTACTCCGTTGCATCTCAACCGGAGTAGCCGGGCAGATGCAAGTCGTGACTTGTCCGCCGCGTCCAAGCCTGGAACCCACACGGCTTAACATGGTCTTCAGATGGAACAAATGGCTTTGACCTGGGGGCCGGTCCGGAAGACCTACACCGTTGGCGAACTGAACATGGCCATACGGGGCGTGCTCGGTTCGGAGTTCGACGACATTTGGGTCTCCGGCGAGATCTCAGGCACCCGAACAGTCTCGAGCGGGCATTGCTATTTCACTCTGAAGGATCACGACGCACAATTGCGCTGTGTATGCTTCCGCGCGTCGCTTCGCTATTTGAAATTCAAGCCGCAGGATGGCGTGGCGGTGCTTGCGCGGGGGCGTATCGATGTTTACGAGGCGCGCGGCGAGTATCAGCTTCACGTGGAAGCGCTCGAGCCGCAGGGGCACGGCGCGCTGCAGTTCGCCTTCGAGCAGCTCAAGAAGAAACTCGCAGCGGAAGGCCTTTTCGACGCATCGCGCAAGCGCCCGATCCCGAAGCTGCCACGCCGTATCGGCATCGTGACATCGCCGACGGGCGCCGTGATCCGCGACATCACGCAAATCATTGCGCGCCGCTTCCCGGGCCTTCACCTCCGTTTGTATCCAGTGCTGGTGCAGGGTGAAGGCGCGATTGAGGGTGTGATTCGCGCACTCGACTACTTCAGCCAATCGAACTGGGCAGATGTGGTGATTCTCGCTCGCGGCGGAGGTTCGCTCGAGGACCTTTGGACATTCAACGAAGAGGCCATGGCGCGCGCCATTGCGCGCAGTCGCCCGCCGGTGATCTCGGCAATCGGACATGAGACCGATTACACCATCACCGATTTTGTGGCCGATCTGCGCGCGCCCACGCCGTCGGCGGCGGCCGAACTGGTGATCTGCACGCGTGAGCAGCTCTTCGATCAGCTCGCGGCAACAGAACATAGACTGGCGCAGCTTGCGCGCTATCGTGTGGCGATGGCGGCGCGGCGCCTGCACCAGCAGGGCGTGGAGCGGGCCTCGGCGCTGCTGCATCGGAACATCGGACGAATGCAGCAGCGCGTTGACGATCTGGCCTACCGCTTGCGCGACCGCACGTTCGATGGAGTTTCAGCTCGCCGGCGACGGTTCGAATCGATCGCGGCGCGGCTGCGGAGTCTCGACTTGCGGCTGCGCATGGCGGCTGCCCGGCGACGATCCGACGCAGCTGAGGCTGCGCTGATTCACTTGGTTCGTGTCCGTCTTGCGCGCGCACATTCTAGTCTTGACCCCGTAATCGCGCATTTGACGCAATTGAGTCCGCTCAAAATACTGGAGCGTGGCTATGCGATTGTCGAGAACGAAGCAGGCAGAGTGGTGAAAGAGCCGGCTCAAGCGCCGCCAGGATCGGCGATTCACGTTCAACTGGCGCGTGGGGAAATTCGCGCGCGGGTCGAGCAGCGCC
>DASQJA010000042.1:0-2569 GCA_035631275.1 Bryobacteraceae bacterium | reverse complement strand
GTCTTTTTCTACTGGAGCGGCGCAACACCTGATCCGTCGTCCACTCCGATCAGGGGCTTGACTTGGCTCAAGAACGACTGCCCGCCCTGGACGGCCGGCGGCGGCCAGCACATAACGAAGCCGGGGCGGAGCCCGGTTCCGCGTGGCGATGGAGCAGCTCAACCGCACGCACCGCCCCGCCAAAAAAAATCGCGAGTCTGTCGAATCGAGCGGAGTTCAATCGACATTGTTTTGAATGAACTATTGGTTGCACGATGGGGACGACCTGCAAGCACCTTCCTCCATAGCAATCCGCCCGCGTACGCCTGCGTTTGCGCCTCCGCTGGCACGGCGCGCGTCCTGGCGGAACCTTGCTGTGGATTGGTCGGCATCATTGCCGGCGAAGCGGACCAAAAGTGCGATGAAACGGACGAGCGCCCCGGTCGAGGTGCGTGACATCCGGGGCCGTGCGCTACACTCCAGTCTCCGCGACTTGGCGGTTCTTTGCCCATGCCGTCCTCGCGCCGGCACGACGTATATCGATACCAATAACCGCATCAGTCTGGCCTCCGGCCGGACACTGTCGAAAGCAGCGCTCTTCAGGGTACGGCTGCTTCACCTGGGGGGCTGGATTGGTTTTGGGTTCTTCGTTTGGGCGCTCAGGTCCACGCAAGTTGGGCCAGTCGCAGCGGCCCTGGAGGCAGTGATTTGGCTGTCGGGGGGCGTAGCGGTCACCCTTGGCCTTCGCGAGGTCTTTAGGCGGAGCCGCTTGGCCGGCTGGTCGTTCACGTCTTTGGTCATTCTTGCGGCGACATTCAGCATCCTGGCCGCCCCAATCTGGTATGCAGTCTGTCATACGCTGCTACTCGCAAGTCTTACCGGCCTGCAAGGGCTGGGTCTCAGTGCGACGTTTGCGCGTCTGGCAAGCGACGTGACGGCAGAATCGCGGTGGTGGATTCCACTCGCCAACTGGATGACGTACACGAGCGTGCTGCTGACGTGGTCTTCCTTGTACTTCGGTATCAACGCCGTGCTGGACCTGGAGTCTGAACGTGCGCGCTCGGCCCACGCGCTGAAGCTCGCTGACAGCGCTCGGCTGCGCGCGTTGCAGTCACAATTGAACCCGCACTTCTTATTCAATGCTCTGAACGGTATCGCGACCCTGATTCGGGAAGGCGACCGTGCGAGGGCCGCTGACACGGTCGACACGCTGAGTGACTTCCTGAGATTGACTCTGCAAAAGCTCGACTCACCGGAAATCCCCGTTCGCGAGGAGCTCGCCTTTGTCGAGCAGTATTTGCGCATCCAGCGCCTGCGGTTTGGAGGCTCCTTTCGATCGACGGTGGACGCGGACCCCGAAACGCACGACGCACTCGTTCCGACACTCATTCTGCAACCACTGGTGGAAAACGCCGTGCGGCATGGAGTTCTGGCGCGCGCACGAGGTGGGGCGCTGTCCGTATCGATACGCCGGAGAGACGAGGTGCTGGTGATAACGGTCGAGGACGATGGTCCGGGGCTCGGAAGCGAAAGCCCGCACCCTTATGGCGTGGGCTTCAAGAACTCGGCCGAGCGGCTAGCCGCGCTGTACGGCGATGACGCACACATGTCAGTCGGCGCACGACCACATGGACGAGGTTTCGTGGTAGTTGTCTTCCTGCCATTCCGTCAGGCACCCGGGATGCCGGCCAATCCGGCACGAGTTGCGGTCGCGCTATGAACATGCGTGCAATTATCGTCGATGACGAAGAACTTGCGCGCCGCGGCATTCGTGCTCTGCTGAAACGCGCCGGGGATGTCGAGATCGTATCGGAGTGCGGCACCGGCGAGGAGGCGATCAAGGCGATCAGCGCGGCGGAGCCGGAACTCGTGTATCTGGACATCCAGATGCAGGGGAAAACGGGGTTCGATGTGATTGCGGCGCTGCCTAAAACCAAATGCCCTCACGTGATTTTCGTCACGGCGTTTGACCGCTTCGCGGTGCGGGCGTTCGAGATACACGCGCTCGACTATCTGCTGAAACCCGTCAATGAAACGCGCTTCAACGCTTCGCTGGCGCGCGCCCGCGCCGCCGTTGCGGGTGCCCGCGACGGCTCCGTGATCCGACGCTGGCAAATGGCGGCGGAGTTGCGGGCGTCATCGGGTCAGGACTTGATGCCGTCGATGACGGATCGAATTCCAGTGAAGACACACGGTCGCATCATGGTCGTAAACGTCGCAGAGATCGACTGGGTTGAAGCCGATGGTGATTACGTGTCAGTGCACGTCGGAGCCAAGAGTTGGCTGCTGCGCGAGACTATCGCGGCTGCGGAAGCGCGCCTGGCGCTTTCGGGCTTCGTGCGCATACATCGCTCTACGTTGGTCAACATCTATTGCGTGCGGGAACTTCTGCCGTTGTCGAAGGGCGAATTTACAGTGGTGCTGCTCGATGGCACGGAACTGAAGCTCAGCCGCAATTACCGGTTCGCTCTGGAGCGTTTGTTGGGTAAAACCCTGTAACCGTCAGTGAAACGACAGCTGCACGGTTCGCGACCGCACCACACCCGAGTGGGCGCTGCCGCGCAGGTGCGGTACGCGCCAAAACACTTTA
>DASQJA010000041.1:0-3005 GCA_035631275.1 Bryobacteraceae bacterium | reverse complement strand
TTCTGCCGCGAGCTTGAGCTTCCACAGCGCGTCGTCCCATATGCTTTCGAGCATTTGAGCCGCGGGTCCAAAAGCTTCGCGGCGGGCGCGGTAATAGCGACTGCGCTGCTCGGTGCGCACTTCCACCAGCCCCGCGTCCATTAGAGTTCGAAGTTGAAGCGAAACCGCGCCGAACGTGACGTCCGGCATCGCGCGATGGATCGCGCCCGCCGACTGCTCTTCGCGCCACACCAGCCGCAGAATCTCGCGGCGGCGCGGCGACGAAATCGCGTCCAGAACGGCCGGCTCCATTTCCTGAAGTAGTTTAGTTTAAACTAAACTATTTGTCAACAGGACGGTTGAACGAGATTTGCTAAGGGACTGGACCGGCCGCGAGGCCGTTATTTCACGCCTAGCTGATCGAACAAAAAGCTCAGAACGTCGGTCTCCTGCGCCAGGTACTCGCTGAGCGCCGTTCCGATGCCGTGGCCGCTGTTGCTGCTGGTACGAAGCAGAACGAGATTCTTTGTTCCACTCGCCTGCAACCGCGCTGTCATCTTGCGCGAGTTGAGCGGGTCGACGCGCGGATCGTTGGCGCCGGTGAGAAACATCACCGGCGGATAATTCGTGCCATCGGCGACGTGATGGTACGGCGAGTAGGCGTACAGCGCTTGGAACTGGTCCTTCTCTTTGGTACTACCGTACTCGGTGACGTTGAACGCGCCGTTGGGCTGCAGCTCGACGCGCAGCATGTCGTAGATGCCGACATGCGACACAACCGCGCCAAACAGATCGGGATGCTGGACCAGTTCCGCGCCCATGAGCAACCCGCCATTGCTGCCGCCTTCGATACCGAGCTTCACCGCCGTCGTGTATTTGCGATCGATTAGATAGCGGGCGCATGCGGCAAAATCGTCGAACACGTTCTGCTTCTTGGTGAACATCCCGGCGCGATGCCAGTCCTCACCGAACTCACCGCCGCCGCGCAGGTTCGCGACCGCGAGAACAAATCCGCGGTCGAGCAGAATGCGCCGCCAAGGCGCGTAGTTCGGCGTGATGCTTACGTCGTAGCCGCCGTAACCGGTAAGCAGCGCCGGATTCTTGCCGTCGAGCTTCGTGCCCTTACGCATGATGATGCTCATCGGCACGCGCGTGCCGTCTTTCGAGACGGCAGAAACGCGAACAACTTCCGTATCCGAGAAATCAGCCGCGCCGGTTTCGACAAGCGCGGTGCGAGCAGCTGTCTTGGCCTCGGGATCGTAACGGAACCACGCAGGCGCGGTCAAGAAGCTGGTGCTGTCAAAAAGCAGCGCGCCGTCGTTCGAAATCGCCATATCGTCGACTGCGGAGACTGCGAGCAGCGGTACAGTTCCCAGAGCGGCGCCGCCGGAATCGAAAACGCGAATCTGCGATGGCCCGCCCACCTGATCAAGCACGAAGAGATTTTTGGTTGCCGGGAGAAAATCCTGGATGGCCACGCGGCTTTCGGGAACAATCGTCTTGGCTTCGCCCACGCTCGGATGATCGATGACGGCTTTCAGAATTTTCCCGCGCGGGGCGCCTGCATGCGACAGCATGTAGAGCGAGCCGCCGGGTCCGAATTGGACGCTCGCCACCTGATCGGCAATCAATGCGATCTGGTGCCACACGCCGTCCGGCCCGGCGAGATAGTGCGCGACATCGCCGCCGTCACCGTTGGCCATAGCGGCCAGCGTGTACCGTCCGTCGTCGGAGGAGCGCAACTGTATCTCGGCGATGCGCGGGAAACCTTTACCGAGCGAATAAGCGTCGCTCTTCGTGTCAGCGCCCATCCGGTGAAAATAAACTTGCTGGAAGAAACTCAAATCCGCCGCCGGACGCTCCCCTTCGCGTGGATAGCGCGTGTAGTAAAAGCCGCCGGAAGCATCCGCATTCCACGCCAGACTCCCACCCGCCGTGCCTCCATTCACCCGCGGGATCGGTGCGCCCTGTTCTTTGCCCGTCGCGACATCGTACACATGCACATCCCCGCTTTCGCTGCCGCCTTTCGAGAGCGAAACGGCAACCAGCTTGCCGTCATGCGAGGGAACGAAGAAGTCGATTTCCGTGCCGCCCGACGGATCGATCTGATTCGGATCGAGCACCACGCGCTCGGACTGAACATCGTCCACCGATTTCAGCGCCACCAACATGGGCTGCTCTTTCGGTGGCTGGCGTTTCAGCCCGAAAATCCATCCCCCGGCCGCGTGAAGCTGAAAATATCTCGGCGACGGCTGCGAGTAAAGCCGCTTCAACTGATCGCCAATCGCGGCCCGTGTGGGGAGCGCGTCTAGATACTTGCGCGCATAGCCATTTTCGGCATCGCTCCATGCACGGACCGCGGCATCCGACCCGTCCTCGAGCCAGCGGTAGTCATCCGTGACCGCGGTGCCGAAGTAGGCATCAGTGACCGGCTTCTTGGGCGTAGCCGGCGGCTGCGCGAATGCGCTTAGAGTCAGCGTCAGGAGGGAGGCATAAATCCAGGCTCTGTCCACGCCGTTATTTTACAGGCTATGCCCGTTTCACCACCCCGGGCCACACCGCCGGACCAGGAAGAATCCAGTTATATTGAATGTGGTTGCGGAAAATTGGCCGATTTGTGTTAATTCCGCTGCTCGCGGCCTCGGCGGCCGCTCAGCATAACGTGATCACCGTGCCAATCGGCGGCGTGATCCACCCGATCACGGTCGATATCGTCAGAGATGCCATCGCGCAGGCGCGAAGTGAGCATGCCGAGTTGCTCCTGCTCGAACTGAACACGCCGGGCGGCCTGCTCGACGCGACGCGAGAAGTCATCCAGGAACTCGATGCGTCGCCCGTACCCGTGGTGACTTACGTCACGCCAAGCGGCGCGCGAGCGGCGTCGGCAGGATTCTTCATTCTTCAAGCCGGCGACATCGCCGCCATGGCCCCCGGCACTAACACCGGCGCAGCGTCCCCCGTTCTACTCAACGGACAGATGGAAGAGACAATGCGCAAAAAGGTCGAAAACGACGCAGCCGCCCTGC
>DASQJA010000040.1:0-5640 GCA_035631275.1 Bryobacteraceae bacterium | reverse complement strand
CTCGCTTTCTGTTTCCCGCACTTTTGTTCGCCTCCCTCGCTCTCGGCATGGTAGTCGCACGATGGCGGCTTGTCGCGGTGGGAGTTATTGCCCTGCATGCGATCGCGGCCGCCCCCTACGTGATGACGAAATACGCGAGCCGCGCCGCACCCCGAATGGAATGGCCGGATTGGAAAGCGGCTTTGCGGATTACGCCGGAATCCGCTTATCTCGGGCGTCACCTGGATGCTTACCAGTTCGGAAAACTCATGGACGCGAAGCTCTCGCCCGGCGCCCGCGTTTTCTGCTTTCGCACGTTTCAGTTCGAATATCACTCGCATCCGCTGGTGGTCGAGTGGCAATCGGCACTTGGCGTTCGCCTGGGCGAGTCGCTGCGCGGCGCGATCAACCCGGAGTATCAGCCGGGATCGCGCACTGCTCTTTCCTTTTCCCCTGTCACGGCAAGAACGATGCGGCTGGTTCTTTCGGGCCCCGAGCGGACCGCCGATTGGACGGTGAGCGAACTCCGGTTTTTCGAGCAAGGCATCGAACACCCGCGCGCGCGAGAGTGGCGGCTGCGTGCATCGCCGAATCCCTGGGACGTGCAACTCGCGTTCGACAACAGCCCTCTGACCAAGTGGGCAACGCGGCGCACAGCCGCACCGGGAATGTATGTTGAAGTTGATTTCGGAAAACCTCAGCGCTTGGATCGCCTGACGGTGGACTCCGCCGATCAAACTGGTGAACTGACGCTTCAGGCCGACGGCCGGCCCGTCGCCGTGCACACTGAAAGGCTCGAAAACGCCATGCCGCCGCGTCTTCGGCGTGCCGCGATCGAAAATCTGGAACGCCAGAACATTCAGGCACTCGCGATTCACGAGCTCGATCCCGGTTCGCGAGATTTTTTGGCACGCCAGGCGCAGTGGGGAATCGAACTCGCTGGAACGAGCGAGCGCTATAATCTGTATCGCTTGAAATGAATCAGTCGACAACGGAACTCCAGCCGCGGCGTGAAAGATCCCAATAGATGACCACGCCGGCCGCGATGCCAGCCGCCAGTAACGCCGAGCCGAGGGCGAATTCCTTCAACAGCAGCTTCCCGGTGCCGAACAGAATTCCATAGATCAACATGCAGCCGCAGATCCAGTCGAGGAGATTGTAAAGACCACCCGTCGACGGCCGCACATCCGGCGCGAGTTGCGCGATCGGCCGCCATCCGACTGCCGAAGGATGAGTGCGCCGGTAAAACGCGACCAAGGTTTCCTTGGACTCCGGCTTCGTGAGAAACGTCACGATCAGCCAAACCGCGGTCGTGATCGAAACGGTGATAATCATGATCCAAGCGAAATCGCGCGGCTGATCTTTGTCGAGCCCCCAGCCGATTTGCAGCCCAAGCGAAACGACGAACCCTGAAATCATCGCCGATACCTCGCTCCAGGCATTGATGCGCCACCAGTACCAGCGCAGCAGCAGGACGCCGCCCGTCCCCGCTCCCGTGACGAGCAGCAGTTTCCATGCGCCCGCGATCGAGTCCATGTAAAACGTCACCACGGCGGAAACGATCGTCAGCAGAACCGTCGCCCATTGCGACACGACGACGTAGTGATGATCGCTTTTGTTCTTTTTCCAGAAACGGCGATAGAAGTCATTGATCAAATAGCTGGCGCCCCAGTTGAGCTGCGTTGCGATGGTGGACATGTACGCTGCCGCGAATGCCGCGATCATGAGGCCGCGCAGCGAAGGCGGAAGATAAGCGATCAACACTCGGATGTATCCGGTTTCGGGGTCCTTCAAGCCAGGGAACAGTACCAGCGACGCCAGTGCAACCAATACCCACGGCCACGGACGCACCGCGTAATGCGCGATGTTGAACCACAACGTCGCTAGCAGAGAATTCTTTTCGTCTTTGGCACAGAACATGCGCTGCGCGACGTAACCGCCGCCGCCCGGCTCGGCGCCCGGATACCACGTCGACCACCAGTTCATCGAAATGTAGACTAGGAACGTGATCATCGGCATCCACGCTGAGTTGAGATCGGGGACAAAATTCAGGACGGACCCATGACCACCCTGTGCGATGCCGTGTGCCTGGTCGAGCGCCGCGAGCTTCAACTTCAACCCGTCGATTCCACCCACCGCCTTCACCGCGAACACAGCTAGCGCCGTCACCATCCCCATCTTGATGACGAACTGAAACAGATCGGTCACCAGCACGCCCCACAACCCGGAGAGCGTCGAGATGAACGACGTGAGCGCGATCAATCCCATCACGATCAATAGCGCTTGCAGCTTGTCGACCCCCAAGATGAGGCCGAGAATCTTAACCATCGCAAGGTTCACCCAGCCGAGGATGATGCAATTGATCGGAATGCCAAGATAGAGGGCGCGAAATCCGCGCAGAAACGCCGCCGGCTTGCCCGAGTAGCGAATCTCGGAAAACTCGATGTCGGTCATTACGCCGGAACGGCGCCACAGCCGCGCGTAGAAGAACACGGTGAGCATGCCGCTCGCGACAAAATTCCACCACAGCCAATTGCCCGCGACGCCGCCCATCGCGACCATCCCTGTCACGGCCAGCGGCGTATCGGCTGCGAATGTTGTCGCAACCATCGAAGTCCCAGCAAGCCACCACGGCACATTGCGCCCGGAGAGAAAAAACTCAGTTACGTTTTTTCCCGCGCGGCTCTTGTAGTAAAGCCCAATCCCGAGATTAAACAGGAAGTAAAGCGCGACGACGAACCAGTCGGTAATGGTAAGCTGCACGGTTTCAGATTACAGGGTTGCGGCCGGAAAGTGTCAGGGATTTTGCTGGACGCGTGTGTCGTGTTTGGTGTACGCTTGGCAAAGAAAAGGCGAATATCAAAATGAACCTCTCGCTCGAATTCACGGACGGCGCGTCTTTATTCGGCGTCGCGCGGCGTACTAGCGTAGAAAGCTCGGTCGCGCAATTCCAGCAATGGATGGCCGATCCCGATTCTCCGATTCGCGCAATCCGCCATCAGCCGGCGCGCGAGGGTGAGTACGAGCCGATTCCAGAGACCGTGGCGCCAGCGATTCGCGCCATGCTCGAATCGCGCGGCATCCCACGCCTGTACACCCACCAGGCGGGCGCGATCCGGCTGTGCCTTGAGGGCAAGAACGTCGTCGTTGTCACGCCCACCGCGAGCGGCAAGACGCTCTGCTACAACCTGCCCGTGCTCCAGCGCGTCACTGAAGAGCCGGGCGCGCGCGCCATCTATATGTTTCCCACCAAGGCTCTGGCTGAGGATCAACTGCACGAGTTCCAGGCCGCTGTCGACGCAATGGGGTCCTGCATCCGCGCCTTTACATACGATGGCGATACGCCGCAGGACGCCCGGCGCGCGATTCGCGAGCGGGCCAATGTGATCCTGACCAATCCCGATATGCTGCACGGCGGGATCCTTCCGCACCACACGAAATGGGCGAAATGTTTCGAGAACCTGCGCTATGTGGTGATCGATGAGCTGCATTCGTACCGCGGTGTCTATGGCAGCCATCTTGCGAATCTGCTGCGCCGGCTGCGCCGCATTTGCGAATTCTACGGCTCGAAGCCCCAGTTCATCTGCTGCTCGGCGACCATCGCGAATCCGAAGGAGCTGGCGGAAGCCTTGACCGAAGCGCCGTTCGAACTCGCGGATCGTAACGGAGCGCCAAGCGGCGAAAAATATTTCGTCTTCTACAATCCGCCGGTCGTGAACCGCCAGCTCGGGATTCGACGCAGCTACTTGCACGAGACTCGCCGGATTGCCACCGAATTCATCGAGCGGAATCAACAGACGCTGGTCTTCGCCAACAGCCGGCTGGCGACCGAGATTCTTTTGAAATACCTGCGTGACGTTTGCGAGCGCGGCCCGCTTCCTGGCGACACTGTGCGCGGCTATCGCGGGGGGTATCTGCCGCGCGAGCGCAGGGAGATCGAGCGCAAGATTCGCGCGGGCGAGATTCGCGCCGTAGTTGCAACCAACGCGCTCGAACTCGGCATCGACATCGGTTCGCTCGACGCGGTCGTTATGGCCGGATACCCGGGCTCGATCGCTTCAGCCTGGCAGCGGGCCGGACGCGCTGGACGCCGGCAGACCGCGTCGCTGGCTGTCCTGGTTGCCTCCAGCGCGCCGCTCGATCAGTACATCATCGAGCACCCCGAATACTTCTTCGACCGTTCACCCGAACACGCCTATATCAACGCCGACAACCTCGAAATCCTGGTCAGTCATCTCAAGTGCGCCGCCTTCGAGCTGCCGATTCACGACGGCGAAAAATTCGGCCCGCACGCGACCGATGAGCTGTGCCGCTTTTTGGGCGAAGAGGCTGGACTATTACATCACTCCGCCGGTTGTTGGCACTGGACTTCCGATACGTACCCGGCCGATGCCATCAGCTTGCGCGCCGTTACCAGCGACAACTTCGTCGTTGTCGACATCACCAGCGCGCACGAAGTGATCGCGGAGGTTTCATTCCCGATGGCACTCGCCACGTTGCATGAGAAAGCCATCTATCTGCACGAAGCGCGGCAGTATCAAGTGGAGAAATTCGATTACGACGGCCGCAAAGCCTACGTCCGCCGTGTCGATTCGGACTACTTCACCGACGCCATCGACTACACGCAGGTCAAGCAACTCGAGCAGTTCGAATCGCGCGACGTCAATGGCGCAACCGCGGCGCATGGAGACGTTCGCATCAATACGCAGGTCGTTGGCTTCAAGAAAATTCGGTTTTACACGCTTGAAAACGTGGGCGCCGGCAACCTCTCGATGCCGGAGCAGGAGATGCACACCACAGCGTTTTGGCTCCACTTCCCCGGACCGTTTCTCGCCCGCTTCCCCAACTTGACGAAGACTGAAAAGCAAAACGGTCTCACGGGGATGGCGAATGTCCTTCGCACTGTCGCGGCGGTCGTGCTGATGTCGGATCCCCGCGACCTCGGCGTCGCCATCACGGAAGACATCGCGAAGGCTCGGCGTAGCTTCGAACCAGACCTGTTCCTGTTTGACCGGTACCCGGGCGGCATCGGGCAGAGCCAGCCGCTCTTCAATCTTTTGGGTAAACTCTTGACGGCGTCGATTGAGGTCCTGAAATCGTGTGCCTGCGAAGCTGGGTGTCCCGCTTGTGTCGGACCTATCGGTGAAGTGGGAGAACGAGGGAAGGAAGCGGCTTTACAGTTTCTTACACAACTGAGCGTTTACTAACGCACGAATTCGTAGCGCTCAAGCGTCGCAGCGACCTCGGTTTTCCGCGCAAACCGAACCACTTTTCCAAGACAATGGATCCGCACTTGGTAACTCGCCGGAGATGCCGTCGGCAAAGTGATCACATATTCGAGAGGCTCGCCAATCCTCAAGCGTGCCTCGGATCGAAAAAGGACCCCAACCGAGCTCAAATTCCGGGTTTCGCCGGTTTCCGCCAGCGACCGCGTGCCGCCGCGCACCAATTCCACCGGCAGGCGCAGATCAAATCTCTGTGCTTTGCGTTGCTCCATTTGGGATAGCCTCTAAGACTCTATCTAAGAGAAAATGTAACGTCAAGATGTAACGTCGATTTTCGAAATGGGTTTGGTTTTAGTACCGTGACTGTAATTTTTTACGTCCGATGAGGCGGACGGCGTAATCGCGTTCCTCCCTTCGCGCAACATTGACTGCGACT
>DASQJA010000039.1:0-3004 GCA_035631275.1 Bryobacteraceae bacterium | reverse complement strand
GCCGTTGCTTTGGACGCAACGTTCCGCCTACGTAGCGCGCAGGCGAGCCGTTCGGTCGCGGCGAAGGATTTCTATCACGGTTATCTCTTGACCGATATCGCGCCGGACGAATTGTTGGTTGCGACCGATTTTCATCTGCCGCCCGCGAATTGCGGCTGGTGCTGCACCGAGATCGCGCGCCGTCACGGCGATTTTGCCATCGTTGCGGTGGCGGTGCTGCTCGATTGCGGGCAGGATCGAACCATTGACTTCGCGAGCGTCGCGGTTGGCGGAGCCGGTCCGGCGCCGCTGCGTGTAACGGCGGCGGAAGAGGCCCTCGTAGGCGAGCGGCTTGGTGCGGAAGTTTTTCGCCGGGCGGGCGAGATTGCGGCGCAGGCAGTAGAGCCCCCGGCTGACATCCATGCCTCTTCGGGCTACCGGCGACATCTCACCGGCGTGTTGGTGCGCCGCGCCTTGGCGACCGCAGAAAGCCGGATCAAGGGACAGGCATAATGATCGAGCTTGCCAGAAACGATCATACGGGATTCTTTAGAAAAGGAGTACGAACATGGCGCGAATCAGACATATCGCTGTTATGACCGCAGACGTTCCGAAGCTGGCGGATTTCTATAAAAATGTTTTCGGACTCAAGGAGGTTTCACGGGGCAAGCGATCCATCTATCTGTCGGATGGATACATCAACATGGCAATTCTTCCCGCCGGGGATGGGCGGGAGGGCATCGACCACTTCGGTTTCGAGGTGGAAGATCTCCAAAAGATGGCCGACTCGGCGGTCGACGCCGGCGCCCAGCAGGGGCCGCGCGATCTGCCGCGCGATGGAAGATTTGCCGAGGTGTTTATCAAAGATCCCAGCGGCCAGCGAGTCGACCTTTCGAAGCAGGGTTGGAAGACTTAAGCCTTTCTAGACGAAAAGATTCGATCCTGAACGTCTCTCGGCGCGGTGCTTTTACGTTACGCAGAAGCGAGGCCACCCGGAATGGCGGAAAAGATCTCGATCACTCTTAAACTAAACGGAGCGGAACACACCGCTAACGTAGAGCCGCGCCGCTCGCTAGTTGATTTTCTACGCCACGATCTCGGCTTGGTCGGGACTCACGTCGGCTGCGAACATGGCGTGTGCGGCGCATGCACGGTCTTGCTCGACGGCCGCACGGTGCGTTCCTGCTTGCTCTTCGCCGCGCAGGCCGATGGCTGCGAACTCACCACCATTGAAGGGATTGGGACGGAGGGAGAACTCCATCCGTTGCAGGTGGCATTTCACCAACATCATGCGCTGCAATGCGGCTTTTGCACGCCGGGGATGATCCTCGCGGCTCTCGAACTGCTGCGCGACAATGCAGAACCGAGCGATGAAGAAATACGCGCCGGCCTCAGCGGCAATCTCTGCATGTGCACGGGCTACGTCAATATCGTGCGCGCGGTTCGGGCCGCCGCAGGAAAGTTTAGATGAAGAATTTTTACCGCAGAGAACGCAAAGCGTGGTTCGTTGCGCGTGCTCGTCATTCGTGCTCGCAAATCCCCCTTTGCCAAAGGGGGAAAGAGGGGGATTTTCCGGGTCGAAAAGGAAAAACGAGTACGGATTCGGCTCTTTGCGCCTTTGCGCGAGTCACTCTGGTTTCATTGCGGCGCAGGCGCGGCGTGCGTTAGTGGCGAGTAAGTCTTGAATGGGTAACCTAGAAACTAAATGGGTCGGGCAGGGACTTGAGCGCTCTGAGGATGAGACGCTCTTAACCCGCGGTGGTCATTTCATCGACGACCTGACGCTGCCCGGCGTCGCGCATGCAGCATACGTGCGCAGCCCGCACGCGCGCGCCGAGATCCGCCGCATCGATGTGCGCCGCGCTCTCGAACATCCCGGCGTCTACGCGGTGATCACCGGACACGACGTCGCGGCGCTCACCCGCCCGCAGCGGGGTCGGGTACCGCTGGCCAATTCGCCGAAAGTTTATGCGTTAGCCTATCAGCAGGTCCGTTACGTCGGCGAGCCGGTGGTCGGCATCGCGGCGGTGGACCGGGCGACTGCGGAGGACGTGGCCGATCTCGTCGAGGTTGAATACGATTCATTGCGGCCGGTGATAGATCCGGAAGAAGCGCTTAAGCCTGAAGCGCCGCTGGTGTTCGAAGAAATCGGTTCGAATGTTCTTTGGCATAATACCTTCCCCTACGGTGACGTCGAAGGTGCCTTTAAGGAAGCCGATGAGATCGTCAATGAGCACGTGACAATCCACCGTTATTGTTCGACGCCGCTGGAGACCTTTGGCGTCATGGCGCAGTACGAAGCGGCGACGCAGTCCTATACGATCTGGGGACACACTCAACAGCCGGCGCAGGATCTCAACGTACTCGCCGCAGCCCTGGGCATTTCTCCGGGCAAGATTCGCTTGATCGTGCCGCCGATGGGCGGATCTTTCGGCAACAAGGTGCGGCCGCTTTTTATCATTGCCGTGGCGCTGTTGGCACGTAAAGCCGGCCGGCCGGTGAAGTGGATCGAAGACCGGCGCGAAAATCTCTTGGCGCTCGGCCATGCGGCCGACGGCATCATGAATATCAGCGCGGCGGTGAAACATGACGGAACCATTCTGGGAGTCAAATTCCGCAATATTGAAAACGAAGGCGCCGGCATCGATTTCGCCGCGCGTCATAATTTGCTCATGCTGAGCAACATCGCCAACTGTTACCGCTTTCGCGCGATATCCTATGAAGGCTATTCGGTCGTGACCAACCGGTGCCCGGTGGTTGCGAACCGCGGCATCGGCAAGCCGTTCATGTGTTTTGCCGTGGAAAGAATGGTCGACGTGGTGGCGCGGGCGCTCAAGATCGATCGCGCGGAAATCCGTTTTCGCAACTTCATCCAACGCAATGAGTTTCCCTACGACACGCCCTCGGGCCAGACCTATGACAGCGGTGATTATCCGGAGATGCTGCGCAAGGCGCTCGCCGCTGTCGACTACGAGAACCTCCGGCGCGAGCAAGCCGCGAGCAGGGAGCGCGGCCGTCTACTCGG